>NZ_CP108352.1:300520-601041 GCF_036237275.1 Streptomyces sp. NBC_01353
TTGGCTGGTGCGGCCCGCCTACCGAGGGCTGTCGGACAGCCGAGGGAGTGGATCATGAGCGCTGCGGATGAGTTTGACGACCGTATCCGGCAGATGCGTGCCAAGGCGCGGGAGATGGAAGTGGAAGCGGAGCAGGCCACGGACCCGCAAGAGCGTCAGCGGTTGAAGGACAAGGCCCGCCGGCTCAAGCAGCAGAGCGACCGGGAGAGCAGTGCGGGCATCGACCCCATGTAGCGGTGGCCTGCGGACCGTGTGGACGTGCATGGGCGGCTATCTGCTGCTCGGTGACGCCGTAGAGCCTGCACAGGTCGCGCACGTCGCGGGGGCTGACGGCACGCCGACCGGTCTCCACGTGACTGACCTTGGCCTGGGAGGTCAGCAGCTGCGCCGCCGCCTGCGTGCCGGTCAGGCCGCTGGCCTTACGGAGCCGGCGCAGCTCCGCTCCCGGTCGTCGTCGTGTGACGGTGGGGTTGTTGTTCGCCGCCACGGGCGGTGTACCTCCGGCTCCAAGCATTGCGCGAGCCAGCAGATTGGCATGCAGCACCGGCAGTTGATCAAACGCCGCGCCGCCCGTGTCGGCGGCGGGAGTCGGCCTGCACGCGTTGCAGGTCTGCGGTCAACTCCTCGACTCGCGTGGGCAATTACTCAGCTTCCGCCTGACCGGCCGGTCCGAAGCCCGGCGGCTTCCCCTCGCGGCGGCTGACCGGACTGGCTGGGCGGGCTCTGCGGGCGGAGCGACCTCTGGGGCTCCCGGAGCTCGAGGGTGACCCGGTCGATTCTGCGCCGGTCGCGCACGACCACGGGCGGCCGCTCTGCCCGGTTCTCGTGGTGCGGGTCCCTTGGGAGGCTCATCCGGTGCCTCCCTCGCGCTCCTCGTCGACGATCTCCGCGTCACCACCTCCTCCTCACCAGTGTCTGCGCGGACGGAGCCGCCACCGCCCACGTCGGGTTCGGTCTGGTTCTGCGCGTACAGGGCCTGACCGATCGTTTGTGCGGCCGTTGTGGCCTTCTCCGTGGCGCCCGGATTGCCGCGGTGTCCTCGCCCTTTGGTCAGTGTCAGTCGGGGGTGGGTGGGGACGTGACGGGGTTGGTGAGGGTGTCGAGTTGGGCGGCGAGGTCGGGGTGGGTCTTGGTCAGGTGGGGGCGGGTGGCGTTGAGGGGGTAGATGAGGTCGGCGGGGTCGTCGTGAGCGAGGGCGGCATGGAGTTGGCCGAGCGGGCGACGGGCGGCGGTGGGGAGGTCGGTGAGGGCGGTGATCTGGCCGGCGATGCGGCGCAGGTCGGCGGCGTTGCGGCGGGCCCAGGCGGCCTGCGTGCGGTCGGCGGCGCGGCGTTCGCGGGTGGCCTGGACGCGTTGTTCGCCGGTGGCTCCTGCAGGGCCGGGTCGGCCTCGCAGGTAGCGGCGTTCGGCGGCCTGGCGGCTGGCGACGCCGAGGGGGTGGGCGAGGTCGGCCCAGCTGGCGCCCGCGTGCCGGGCCGTTTCGATCAACCCGGTCTCCCATCCGGCGAGCTGCTCGCGGACCTGCCGCAGCAGCAGCAGGGAGGCCAGCGCCTGCTCCGCGCCAGGGCTGGCATCAAGGGCGTCTGAGGTTCCCCGCCGGGCGGCGTGCAGGGCGCCGTCTATGGCGTGCAGGGCCGCCGCGGCGGCGAGGAACGAGGCCGGGCTTCGGCCGTCGGCGCCGGCCGGGTCCGGCTGGTCGGCTGCAGTCACGGTCGCCTCCTCGGCTGTCATCGTCTCGACGACATCATGTTTGTCATCCATTGGATGACATGTTACAACGGTTGCAGTGAAGCGCATTGGCAGCAACTGCCCGAACCTGCTGGAGGTGTTTCCTGATGTTGATGCGCACTGACCCCTTCCGTGAGCTGGACCTGCTGACTCAGCAGCTGATGAGCCCGGGCACCTGGTCCCGGCCGTCTCCGATGCCGATGGACGCCTACCGCGAGGGCGACGAATACGTGGTGGCCCTCGACATCCCCGGCGTCAGCGCGGACGCGATCGATATCGACGTCGAACGGAACATGCTGACCGTCAAGGCCGAGCGCCGGCCCGTGGCGAAGGCCGACGACGGGCAGATGGAACTGTCCGAGCGGCCACTGGGGGTCTTCTCCCGCCAGATCATGCTGGCCGACACGCTCGACACCGAGCACATTCAGGCGGACTACGACGCCGGCGTGCTCACCCTGCGGATCCCGATCGCCGAACGTGCCAAGCCACGCAAGATCGCCATCGGCGGCGGATCCGGCCGCACGGAGATCTCCGGCTGACCCGGGCAAGGCCCGCAAGCGGCGGAGGACGGGTATCTGATCTCTCCCGTCCTCCGCACCCCCCATGCACGAGGAAGGGGCAGCTGACGTGACACTTCGACGCGAAACGTTCCTCGACCAGGTGAAGGAACGCGGTAAGTACGACAACCCGCAGGAAGCCGACCGCGCCGCCCGTGTGGTGCTCGCCCTGCTAGGGGCGCACCTGGTCGGCGAGATACGGGCCCAACTGGCGGCGCGTCTGCCGGAAGACTTCGCCCTGATCCTCCTCAACCCGCTACAGAGCGCCGAACCGCTGTCACCGGAGCGGTTCGTGAAAGCGACGTCGGCCTGGATCGAGGGAGCCACCGCGCAGACCGCGGCCTGGGACGTCAGCGCCGTTCTCAGCACGGTCGCCGACGCGGCCGACGACGACCTGCTCAGCGAGATCCTGCTCCAGCTCCCCACAGGCTACGACCTCCTCTTCGGCCGTCCCCAGCCCACCTGACATGAAGCACACCCGGTGCCCTCGCACCGGTACCACCATCCCCGGCGACAGAAAGGAAAACCACCGCAGTGATCTCCGACCCGCGTGCGCCACTGCATCAGCTGCCCGCGATGACGTACAAGCAGATGCTGGAGAAGGTCCGCTACGAAGGCGCCTACCCCACCCCGGAGCGGGCCGAGGAAGCCGTCCGGCTGGTCCTCGCGGGACTGGGACGCCAGCTGACGGGCGACGAACGCGTCGACCTCGCCGCCCGCCTGCCCTTCGAAGCAGCCCGCGTCCTGACCGCGCAGATCCCGGACACTGACCCCCTGACCGGCTGGGCCTTCGTCAAGGACCTCGCCGCCCGCACCGGCGCCTCTCTGGCCACCACCCGCTGGGACACCGGAGCAGTCTTCTCCGCCGTCGCCGCCCTGGCCGGCCCCGACCTCCTCACCCGGATCCTGCGCCAGCTCCCCTCCGGCCACGCGCTGCTGTTCGGCCGCGCCGAACTCACCCCCGCCGCGTAGACGGAGACCGTGTCCTTCCGGTGCCGTCCTCGTTGGTCGAATCGACGCGCGCACAGGGCTGGACCCCCACGTTGGGCCCAGTGCAGTCCGCGGCCCCCGATTCCGCGCTCTGGCGTCGGGGCCGCGTCAGCTTCCCCCGAGGCATACGAAGGTCCTGATCCGCCCGAGGCAGTCAGGGCCTTCGTGCTGCCGGACGTTGCTCTATGGAACATGCCTACGGGCCGGCCGATGAGGTCCCAGAGATGCTGCTTGGGCTTCTGGACGCCGATGAGGGCGTCAGGTCCCGGGCGTTGGGCGACCTGCATCACGTGGTTCACCACCAGAACACCCTGTACACCGCCACGGCCCCGGCCGCCCTGTACGTGGCAGGAATCCTCGGCGATGAACGCGCCCTCTGGCACACCGAGCAAGTGCGATTCGGAACACGAGCCTTTGCCATTGGCCGATGAGCCGTGGGGCGGCTACGACACTGATCCCCCCTTCTGATGAGCATTCCCGACCATCCCGCTGACTGGAGCCCCGTCTCAGTTTCCGTCTGATTCAGCGCCATCCGGGGCCGTTCAAGGGCGACCGAGAGCCGTCACTCGGTCAGCAGCTGACCGGACGCGAACGCGGGTGAACGAGCCGGAGCACTCGCCTGACCAGCACCAACAGACTTGGAAAGCGTGCGGGACAGCGGGCCGTCAGTGCGCAGGCACGCCGTCTGGCCCATGGCGCACAGACCCCCTGACGACTGGCGCGCCTGGATGGCCTAGTGCTGACCCGCGCAAGTTCGTGGAGGGGTGTTGGGTCTGATCCAGGCGGTCGTGAGTGGGCTGCCGTCATAGGTCCATCTGTACGGCCTCGCGGTCTCGTTGCGGCCGATGACGTAACTCTCCAGCTTGTCGATGAGGTCATCGCGGCTGGAGAAGTCACCGTGTCGCAGCACGCGGCGGGTCAGGACGGAGAAGAACAGCTCGATCTGGTTGAGCCAGGAGGCGTGCGGCGGGGTCCAGTGCACGTGCCAGCGCGAGTGGTCGGCCAGCCACGCCTTGGTGTGTTTGGCGGTGTGGGAGGAGCCGTTGTCCAGCACGACATGGATGTCCTGGCCTGGGGCGATGGCCGTGTCGAGCTGGTCGAGGAAGGCAGTGAACGTCGCTGCGTCGTTGCGGGCGATGATCTCGGTGAGGACCTCGCCGGTGCGCACATCCAGGGCGGCGACCAGCGAGGCGGTGCCGTGGCGGCGGTACTCGAACTCCTCGCGAGCGGGCTCGCCCGGCCTGGCGGGACGACCGGGGTGGCGGCGGGCGGCGATCGCGGTCTTCTCCTCGATGGACAGCACCACCGCCCCTGCAGGTGGGTCGCGGTACAGGTCGCACACGTCCGCGACACGGTCCCAGAAGTCAGGGGTGTCTCGGCGGGTGAGCCAGCCGCGGACCCGGTGCGGCTTGAGGTCCAAGTCGGCCAAGATCCGGCCGACTTGGGAGGCAGAGATGATGGCGAAGACAGTGCCGGCGACCTGGGCGGCGATCGTGCGGTGCGACCAGGTCGCTTCCGGGTGCGGGGGGGCGCACTGGTGGCGGCGGCCACGATCGCCACCGTCACCTGGGGCCCGTATGCCTTGGGCCGGCCCGAGCGGGCGGCGTCCTTCAGCCCGTCCCGGCCCAGAGCGGCGAACCGTCCGCGCCACTTACGGACCGTGTTCACGCTGACCGCCAGGTCCCGCGCGATGGCCCCATTGCTCAGGCCCTCAGCCGCCGCCAGCACGATCCGCGCCCGGAGCACCGCCCGCACCTGCGCCTTCAGGGAAACCGCTGTACGGATCAGACGCTCGCGCACCCTCTCGTCCAACTCCACCACGACCGCCTCGACCATCCCGGACAACCTCCTGCCCACCGGCCTACCTATCGGCAGCCCCGAAGACTGCATGGACCGTGCCTGCTACCTCTACCTCGGTGACCAGCCGGCCTGACCAACACCCCTTCACGAACTAACGCGAAGGAGGACTACCGCGCATCGAAGGCAACCCATGTGTTCCCCGGCAGCTCGGGCTTCCCAGGCACCGGTCGCCGCTCCTCGATCCAGGCCTCGCCCGCAACTTCGGAAGCGACGTGACGCCAGAAGCGTGCCGCGCCCGCGTTCTCCTCCTGAAAAGCGATCTCCCATCGGCCAGGGTGCGCGGCCAGGACGGCCTGCACCGCTCGCAACCCGAGGCCCGACCGGCGTGCCCCACGCACCACGAAGAAGCTGTTCAGCACGCGCGCATCGCTGTCCAGCGCGCGTACGAACGCGAAGCCGACCGGCCGGTCACCAGACCATACGAGATAAGCCGACCAGGCGGGATCGCCGATCGCCGAATCTAGCCACTCGCGGCGGTATGTTCCGTCCGGGTTCGGCAGGACGCCCCAGAACTCCGACAGGTCGTGCAGGAAAAGCGGCCAGAGTCGTTCCAGGACGTCGCGGTCCTCGGCGCCCGCTCTGCGGACAACAAAGTCTGCCATCTGATCCTCCTCGAGAACGCGAGAAGCCTTCCGGCAGACCGGAAGGCTTCGAACTATCGAGCGGACCTTATCGTGTCTACGACCTGGACACACAGCTCGCAGATCCAGGCCGCGCGGACGGTGTCTGCGTCGGCACCGTCACGTTCAGCCGACGTAGCGGACGCACGGAGGTTCACCTGCACTCCTCCACGAACTAACGCGGCACAGCACTAGACAGCCCGCGAGGTGGCTGGCTGCGCTCGCGCCTACTGCGCGTCGGGTCTCGAAACGACCCTGTCGGTCATCGCCGTCTGTTGGTTCGCAACCTGGGCCCTCACCCCGCTGCTCGTCCTGGCCTCCTGGCTCTTGTCCGGCACCGCCGTCGGCCTCTGGAGCGCGTGGACCGCGCTCGTCCCGCCCGTGATTGTGATCCTGCTCGTGCTCGGCCTCTGAGGGGTCGGGGCGAGGGCCTGTCAGTGGGGTCTGACAGGGTGCCCCTCATGAACGTCCAACCAACGCCCGCGGCCGCGCGACTGAGGGAGCTTCTGGGCGAGCCGCCATGCTGGGGCTGGGCGCGGCCGCAGCTGTGGGAGGCGGCCGAGAAGCACCTTGGGGGTGGCCCTGCCGACGGACTACAAGGCCTTCCTTGACCTGTACGGGCCGGGTTCCTTCGACCACCTCTTCTGGCTCGTCCGCCCGGTCGAGGGGACGCCGGTCGAACTGGAGCAGATCTGGTCGATGTCAGGTCGGCCGCACCTCGACGACCCCGAGCGCACCCCGTTCCCATTCCATCCCCACCCCGGCGGTCTGATCCAGTGGGGCGGGGACTGGGACGGCACGATGTACTACTTCCTTCCCGAGGAGGAGGACCCCGACGACTGGCGCGTGGTGGTCGAGACGGAGGAAGGGGAGTGGCACGAGACCACCGGCCCCTTCGTTGAGTTCCTCCTGAGCTGCGTCGAAGGCCCGCACCGCCCGCCCTTCCTGGGGCGCTACAGGCCCGGCCCGACCCTGCGCTACCACCCGGAGTCCGAGGACGGCCCAGACCACCCCTGGTGAGCACTCGTCGGGCACCTGGACACCCGGCACGTCCGCCAGGCACCGGCCGCTGGCGGCCGTCGCTCTGCGGTACGGAGTGCTTGCCGACGACGTCATGAAACAGCGCATCGAGCTCTGACTGTGCGTGCCACATGCGTGCCAGATCGAGCGGTCAGCCACGGTCACTGGAGGGCCACCGCGGCGGTAGCGCCCCTCGACAGCCGTCGCAGCACGCAGGCTGGCTGAGCTGGGATGACAGCCGGGACGTCGCTGCCAGGCTTACAAACCTGGTGTCGACGGCTGCTCGTCACGGCTCCTCGGGATGGATCAGGCGAGAAGTCACCTCCGGTGACAGTCCGCGGGATGACACCGACCTGGTGGCATCGCCTGTGGCAAGTGGCTGGGCGGGGTGACGGTTGCCGACTAGAGTCGTGTCGCTACTGCTGGTTGTGGGGCCAGAACTCTTGGTGAGCGCGCTGGGGTTCTGGGGGGAGGGGCCTGTAACGCATGAGTCGTCGCTCTAACGGATTGGTCGGCATTTGGGCTGAGGCTCAGCGCCAACAGCAACGCCAGTTTGAGGCACAAGCCAGACAACAGCGGGAGCACGAGCGGCAGCAACGCGCCTACCAGCGGGACCTGGCGCGCAGTCATCGTGAACAGCAAGCGGCCTATCGGCAGCAGCGAGACGCTGACGCCCGGCGGCGGACCGAGGAGTTGGAAGCTCGAGTCGAGTCGCTGCAAGGTTTGTTGGCCGCTGGATGTCGGGCTCCAGCGTTCAGGGCTGCCGCACTCACCCGTCCCGAGGAGATTGAGGCGTTCTCCCCAGGGCAACTCGCCTACCCCGTACGGATGCCAGATCCGAACCAGTACCAGGCCCAGAGCGGCTGGACGGCCAACCGGCGAGCTCAGGCTCAGGCGGAAGCACGGGCCCGGTTCGAACGCGACTGGCAGGCCGCACAGGCTGCGGAGGCACAGCGTCAACAACAGCTAGCGGCCTACCAGCAGCAATACGACGAGTGGGCCAATTCCCGGCTGACAGAGATCCGTCGACACAACGCCGGCATCGCCGAAATGACAGCGGCACTTCGCAGTGGCGATCCCGAGGCCGCAGTGGAGTACTTCTCGGCTGCTCTCTACTCGTCTGCCGCGTGGCCGGAAGGCCTGCCTCGTCAGGTTACCGCTGCGTACGACTCGGCTGCGCGTCAGCTCGTACTGAACTGGGAGCTGCCCAAATACGACGTCGTCCCCGAAGCGAAGTCAGTCCGCTACATGCCTTCTGCGGACCAGGACAAGGAGACTGCTCGCCCCGCTGCCCAGCGTCGAACGCTCTATCGTGACGTTCTCGCGCAGTGCCTACTCCTCGTTCTGCACGACCTCTTCGCAGCCGATGAGTTTGGCGCGCTGGAATCGGTTGCCCTGAACGGGTTCGTAGACGATCACGACCCGGCGACGGGCAGACAAGCACAGCTCTTCCTGGCCACAGTCATGGCTTCGCGTTCAATATTCGCAGAGCTCCACTTGGAGCAGGTCAGTGCTGCCGATTGCCTGGTGGACGGTCTCCGAGGCCAACTGTCCACCCGTCCCGATCAGCGAGCAACAGTGCGACCCAGCCGAGTGCCCGAGGACGTCGGCAACGGCGTCGTCACCCACGGCGGAGACGATGAACCGGATCTGTACGAAATGGATCCGATCGCGTTCGAGTCGTTGGTCGCCGACCTGTTCCGCGCCATGGGTATGCAGGCGGTGACGACTCAGCGATCAAACGACGGCGGTGTGGACGTCGACGCGCTGGACCCGACTCCGATCCGGGGCGGCAAGATTGTCGTGCAAGTGAAGCGCTACCGAAGCACCGTGCCACCTACCGCAGTACGCGACTTGTACGGCACAGTTCAGGACGCCGGCGCAAACAAGGGCGTGCTGGTCACAACTTCCAAATTCGGCCCCGGCTCGCAGACTTTCGCCAACGGCAAGCCCCTGGAACTGGTGTCTGGCAGCGAATTGGTCGACCTGCTTCATCGACACGGGCTGCGTGGACGACTAGGCAGCGGGGGACGCTCCGTTCCTGCCCAGCGAACGGAGCCGACTCCTGCGGCCGAGTCAGACCACAACATCTTGGGAATGTCCTGGTCGGGCAGCGTTGCATTGGACGTGTGCGCGCTCGTCTGTCGTGGCAACCAGGTTCTGGACGATGACCATTTCGTCTTCTATAACAACCCCCAGACGCCAGACGGCATTGTCCGCGCGTGTTCTGCTGTCGCACCGGACAAGGCCGCAATCCGCGTGTCCTTCGATGCACTGCCCGATAGATCTGACCGACTCGTCCTCATAGCTGCGATCGACCCCGCCGTGAACCCCGACGCGGACCTCTCCGGGTTCACCGAGGCCTGCATCCGACTGATGGCCCCGTCGGGGTCCGAACTCGGCCGGCTAGAGGTATCCGACGGCCGTGCCAACGAGACGGCCTTGGTGCTCGGGTCCTTCCGACGCCGCTCGAGCGGAGACTGGGACTTCGTCATCGGAGGCAAGGGGTACAGAGGCGGTCTGGAGGAGCTGATCCGGGAGTACGGCATCGACGTGGCCTAGTAGTGGCTCGCCCTCGTGGCCGCCAAGGCGCCTGAGAAGCACAGGGCTGCCTGAGCCGTGCGCAAGCGCCGTAACACCGAGAGGCCTCGGAGTGTGTCCGGGCCCCTCTGTCTTGAAGTGCTCATCAACGCTAGCCGAAGGCTGCCGCCAGCAGCCGGGGGCCTTCATTGCCGTCGCGAGTGCCGACGTCTGCTGCTGACAGGCTGTGCCCGCGGCTTGTTGCGCCGCGGAGCGCCTCCTTGAGGGCATCCGTCAGGTCCGCTGTCAGGCGTCGAAGTTCCTCCGGCTCGGCCCCTTCCGCACTGAGGGCTTCCAGCGCGTGCGCCACGAGGTCTGCCGCCAGACTGAGTTGCATCGCTTCGGTGTTGTCGGCCAGGCGGGACAGGTAGCCACTGCTGTTGTCGGTGCTCAGGTAGCAGGGTTTGCCGTCGGGGCCTGACCACGGGGGGAGGCCCAGCTCGTTGTGGGGTCATCCCTCGTGTGGTGTCGTCGCTCCTCGGGATCCAGAAGGCCGGTCTCGTCACGCACATCTGGAGGACGTACTACAGCAACGAAGGACGCCCCGTGGAGACGGCAGACATCGTGGTGCCCGCCGCCCTGTGCGAGATCGTCCATGAGATTCCGATCAACCGGTAACTGGGCACCACAGCGTGAGCCATGGAGTCGCTCGGGTACGTCATGGGCGCCTGGGCCTGGGGAGCGCCTCTTGCTGCTCTCGTGGTGCTGGTGGCCGCGTCAGTCGCGGTCAGCCGATGGCGGCGAAAGACCATCATGGGACTGGAGCGCGCGGAGCTGGACGTGGACAGACAGTGCAGTGCCGCGCGGTCGGGGGGTGCGTCGGCGGAAAGCTGACCTCGTCCCGTCGGGCCGCGTCCTGTCCCCCCACGCTACTGCGCGCCGCGATTGCGCCTTCCCCGGTGCGGCGAGCGTCGGGAGCGTTCCAGCGCCCGGCAGAGCGAAGGCCGCGGTGACTTCGTTCGCGAGATCGGGAGTCGCCTGTCGTTGACTTCGGCCACGGCCCGCTGAACAGCCACTCGGGGCGTCGGAAATGCGCTTCATCTCGATCCAAAGGATGTTGCCCCAGACTTGGTGAGTCCGGGGCAATCGGCGAAGCTCAGGCACAGCCTGAACCGTCCCTACCGGACGACGACGTTGTGCGCCGGAATGATCGTGGGATGCACGTCGGTATGGCCGAGGTCGGCCAGGATCGGACCGAAGGTCTTCGCGTGGGCTTCGAGGGCTTCCACGCTCTCCCAGACCTCCGTCACGCGGAACCCTCCGTCAACCGGACCCGCCGCGTGAGAGACGAGACCTGTAGTCGGCAGGTCTGCGAACTGCGTGAAGCCTTGCCAACCGGTCACGCGTTCGATGACTGCGTCGTAAAGCTCCTGCCCGGCGTCAGGGAAGTCGAAGGTGACGATGATGGCCATCCAGATGCCCCTATCTCGGTCCGCCGCGTGGCTGCGGCAACGTCGCGATCCTAGCGTTAGGTAATCGGGTGAGTTCACAGAGCGACGAAGTGCTCATCACCAGACGACGTCGCACTCGCGTGCAGAGCCGCCGCTGCCAGCGCAGGGCGATCATCGACAGCTCACGGTGGGCCAGCACCAGGGACCGTGGTCCGCGTACGGGGTGGCGCAGCGGAAGATGAAGGAAGCCGAGGCCAAGATGCGGAAGCTCCGCAAGAAGCGCTGATAAGGCGCGACATCGCCAGCAGTACAGCAAGCCGCACCACCGCGGCGTCAGGTCGACTGCACGACCCGGGTTATCACGAGCCCCGTGACCCACGGACGGTGTGGCCCTACGCAAGGAGAAGGAACCGAGGCAAAGATGAAGCAGCTTCGGAAGAAGTGCTTTACCGCAAACCCCAGCCACCAACCGTCCGATGGCGCCCTTCCCGGGACGTGCGCCGGCCGGAATGATCGGTGCTAACCGATCCGGCTAGAGCTGCGGAGCAGAGCGCATGACCGAGCGAACTACCTACCTCGACCCCGATCCACGCGACTGGCGCTCCCGGAAGATTGGTGTTCGGGCCTCTCGGTGGTACTCCACGGTCACCCTCGATCGCGACGGGTACGTCGACGCCGCGAACTCGCGGGGGGACGACTCCCAGTTGCCGGCCGCCTACGAGGAGGCCGTCGAGCGGGCACGCAACGCGTCCATCGACCGCATCTGGTGCGACGGCTACCCGGGCGAGTTCTGGTTCGCGGGCGGCCCGCGCTGGGTCACCTTGTACGTTCAGTTCCCGCACGTCGAGGCTGCGGTCGAAGCGCTGCGCTTAGCCGAGCTCGACCACGACTACAGCGGGCTTCACTCGCTCGCCGACCGACTGGCACTTCCTGTCGATGAGTGGCTTGCTCCCGGCGAGCGGGAGCTGCCCCGTGGCGTCGACTTCGATGCGCCACCCCACGTGTTCCTGCGCTTCCTTCGAGGCCAGGCCAGGAAGTGCGGGGTGCGTCTCAACGGTCGAGCGACGGCCGGGAGTGTGGGTTCGCCCAACGCTGTCGTCCGCTGAGAAACAGTTCGCGAGGCGTTTCCTGCGCAGTATCCGGGGTGGGCTGACCGCTGGACCGGGTACGTCGAGTCGGATGATGCGCCCTTCCGGCCATGGGTGGGCGGCAGAGACCAGGACCTCAGTTACGGCGCGACACCCGTCAAGTTCCGCACAGCGAAGACGCCGACCGGCGGCGACTGCCCCTGTGGCATGAGCCTGCAAGAGCTCTCGGACGACGGGAATGCCCACACCGCCCACCACGCGGTGTGGGCATTCGGTGCCCGGGCACCCAAGAACCTTGAGTGGCAGGGTGACCTGGCCGTCGTAACGACACAGTCACCCATCTCATGGCGGAAGCTGGCATACAAGGTGGCACGGATGCCGCAGAAGGAGAACCACTACGACTTCCGCTCGTGGTCCCACCTTGGCGAGCCTGAGGTGGCTACGGACAACATGCGGGCGTACCTGTTGAAGGCGAACGGGTGCGTCATCGGCTACCTGGCCGCCAATGACGGCAACCAGCACCACCCCTGGGACCTGATCGACGAGTCACAGTACGGCGACGAGGATGACACCCTGCGTCCGCGCATCATCCTGATCTGGGTGGCGAACGCCTACCGGCGCAAGGGCGTCGGCGCCACGCTCGTGCAGGCCCTCGCAGACGACTTCGGGTGCCAGGTTGCCGATGTGTCCTGGTCGAGTCCAATCAGTGACGCGGGCCGGCACCTTGCACGTCAGCTCTCACCCGGAGGCGTCTGGATTAGCTGACCCCTGAGCACGCGGCCTATTTGTGGACGCAGACTCTGGGGCGAGGGAGCAACGGGCTTCTGAACTGGTGAAATGTATGAGACACACGGGGCCTCCGGAGCCGTGTGCGTGAGCGCTGCAACGCAGAGGGGCCCGAACTGTGTTCGGGGCCCCTCCGACATTCAGTGCGCGTCAACGCTAGCCGAAGGCGGCTGCGGGCAAACGAGGGCCGTCGTCGCCGTCCCGACCGAGGATCCCCGGTGTCTGCAGGCGGTGGCCGCGGCTTGTTGCTACGCGAAGCGTGTCTTTGAGGGCATCCGTCAGGTCCGCTGTCAGGCGTCGAAGTTCATCCGGGTCGGTCCTCTCTTCGTTGAGGGCTTCCAGCGCGTGCGCCACGAGGTCGGCCGCCAGGTCGAGTTGGATCGCTTCGGTGTTGTTGGCCAGGCGGGACACGTAGCTGCTGCTGTCGTCGGTGCTCAGGTAGCAGGGTTTGCCGTCGGGGCCTGACCACGGGAGGAGGCGCAGTTCATTGTGGGGCGTCATCCCTCGGCCCTTCTGCCTTCGGTCGTGTGGTGGGTGGTGAAGCGTGCGTCGGCGCGGTCGCCGGGTAGGACCAGGAGGGCGGCCTCGATGACGCGGCCCGTGGTGTCGGCAGATACGCGAGTGATGGCGAGGACAGCCAGCGCCGAACTGATCCGGAGAGTTGAGGCTTCCTCCGGGCGTGGGGAGGCGGGCGCTGACCTTCTCTCGGGTCTCCGCGAGCCCGGGCCCGAGTGCTGTTGGCTTGGGCCAGCGGCAGGGCGATTCGGCCGGCGCCAGGTCACGAGGGACGTAGATGCGGGCCAGGCTGTGTGGCGACTCCCCCACGTGGCTGACGCAGAGGAACTCGGTCAGCAGGGCCCGCGGCGGCACCTTCAGCAGGGTGCTCAGCGCCCCTTGGGCCCGGAGTTGGGTGGTGCGGACCGTGACGTGGAGAGTCGGGACGATGGGCGTAAGGGCGCCTCCCTCGTACGTGAGTCTCCGGCGGAGGCGGCGGACGAAGTTGCCTTTGCCGTGGACCTTCTCAATCAGGCCCTCTGCCTGGAGGAGCGCGAGGGCGTTGCGCAGTGTCGCCGTGCTGACCTTGTAGTGCGTGGCGAGCTGGGGCTCTGAGGAGAGACGTTCGCCGGGCTTGAGGAGGCACAAGGGGGAAAGCTATGGATTCGATCGGATACGGCTTGGCCGCGTTGGTCTGGGGCGCCCCAATTGCCACTCTGCTAGTGGTGGTGCTTGCCTCGATTGCAGTCGTTCGATGGCGGCGAAAGACCATCGCGGACTTGGAGCGGGCAGAGCTGGACGCAGACGTTCGCCACGGTGCTGGGCGGCCAGTCGGAGCATCAGAGGAGATCTGACCTCCGGCGATGCGTGCCGCACCGGGCCGTACGAGATGTGTGCCGTCCATGCTCCTGTCCGCTGCACCTGCGCCTCCCCTGGTGCCGCGTATGCGGGGAGCATTCCAGCATCTGATCGGTGGCGATGCCGGAGGCAGAAGGGGGCGGGATGGTTCAGTCGAAGACTGGTGCTCCGACGCAGAGCGGAGGCCGCTGCCAGAGCAAGGCGATCATCGGTAGCTCGCGGTGCGCCAAGCACCAGGGACCGTGGTCCGCATACGGGGTGGAGCAGCGGAAGAAGAAGGAAGCCGAAGACAAGATGCGGAAGCTCCGGAAGAAGCGATGACGGGGTCTGCCGACTCGTCTGGCTGACATCCACGACTGACATCAACGGGTGCGTACGCAGGCGGTGTCGAGCAGCCTCCTGCGGAGCGCAGTACGCCGGCGCGAGCCCCGGAGGACCGGCTCGATCGAACTCCTAAAGCGGTGGCTTCCTGGAAACCAGCGGCAGCGGCCAGCCGGCGCAGGCCACTAGTGCGCTGCCGTCCTCAGTGAGGAAGATCAGGGTGGTCCATGTCCGATCGGCAGCATTGATCAGCCCTGTGCGCACGGGCCGGCCATGTTCGCGGACGAGCTGCACTGCTCGTTCCAGTCCAAGGGGTTCGAGTCCGTGCATGCGCATGCGCTGAAGTCGGCGGTTGAAGACTCCGGCATGCGTACCAGATGCCCGGTCTGCCACCGAATAGGTGGCGCCGCTGCGGAGGGTGGCCAGAGCCATCACGGACGCCTCGTCATCACCGGCCAACAGCGATTCCAGCACATGTCGTTCCATGGTCACCCCCGTTTGGATCCTGCGGTACAGCAGCCAGGTACCGCAACCCCGGCAATCGCCCGCGTCCGGTAGCGTCCCTCCGGGGCCTGGTAGCGGCCGGAATGGCCGTCACTGACCGATCCGGCTAGAGCTACGGATCAGAAGGCTGCAGGTTCTAATCCTGCCAAGTACACAGCCTGAGAGGTCCCGGACGAGAGTCCGGGGCCTCCCGTGCTGCACCGCAGCGGAGTGCAGCAACCGTGGCAGGTCCAGCCCAGAGCAGCTCCACGACCTCGGATAGCCTCTGCCCACCCGGGATTCGGGCAACGTGAAACGGAGGCCGCTGTGTCGGTACGCGAGAACTTCGCCAGGCTCTTCAAGCGCACAGCCGAGCTCTCTGACGGTGAGCTGTTCGCCGTGGAGCGCCCTTGCGAGTGCTCGCCGGAGTGGCCCGGCCTGGAGTCGACAGCGAACGGACACATGCTTCCGGCTCAGCCTTCCAGTCACTACAGCGTTCTAACGAACCCGGAAATCGGTCCTTTCATAGCGCGGTGCACGGGCTGTCGGGCGCGCTATCCGCACCCTTGGGTGGTTCCGCAGGGCGCGCCGATGCCCTTCGACTGGGCTCACGACTGAGTAGGCTCCGGGCCGTCTGTGGGCCGTGGGAAGGCGGCCGAGGGTGGCCAAGAGCGACAACCGGCGACCGCTCGCCCGCAGGTCAGAGGCAGTGTGCTGGGTTAAGCCCCCGGTCGGATCAACAACCAGGGCAAGAAGCAGCCCTAAGTTGGATCCTGTGGCTGGGCTGACAAGTTGTGCCGCTCGTGGCCACATCCGCCGACGCAGTGCAGCACGCGCCTGCGGGTGTCGGCAATGCTGAAGAGGGCGACGAGCAGGCGGAATGACTTCGTGAGTTCATAGGCCGGAAGGCTTTCCATCCCGAAGCGCCACTTCGTGAGCATCACCGCGGGCGTGTGAGTGGGTCGAATGCCGGAGCGCGCGATGCTCTCCGGCGCATCCTCCTCGCGCGCGCGGGCTTGCCCGCAGAACAGCACCAGCGCGTGCAGGGCCTTGCGCTGGTCGTCCTCCGACAGGCCCTCGAACCACTCGACCCCCTCAACCGTCGGCCTGAGCCCCTGCGCGAGTTCGTTCAGGATCACCTCGTGGGCGTACAACACAGCCTCCCACTCCCATGTGATCAGGCCGACGGTACGCCTACGACCGCCCGCGAGCAGCACGGTTTTACGCGATCTACGTGCCCCTTCCGTGCCCGATCGGACAGGGAACAGCGGGGAACACCGGGCGATCACAGCGACCGGGCAAGCAGACGGCCCCTGACCGTCGATCCTGATCAGGGGCCGTTTCATCTGGCGGTGGGTGTGGGATTGGAACCCACGTTCGTATGCCCCTCCAGCCAGGCGTCAGAGGCAGTCGCCACTTCGGCGTCACGTCCGGCGACAGGACGGGCGTAATGCCGGGTGGTCACGCTCGCGTTCGAGTGGCCGAGGCGATGTGCGGCGGTCATGACGCCGTACCGATCAGCGACCCAAGTTCCGTGCGAGGCCCGAAGGTCATGCGGAGTCACGTCGGTCAGGCCAGCCGCCGCGACCGCCGGGTCAAAGTGCGCCTGGTCGCCACCAAAACGGGGCGACGCCCCGGTGACCGGACGCAGCAGGACCCGCCCTGATTGCGTCCGCGCCTCGGCCAGCATCGCCGCCTTTGCCGTCCGGCGCCGCTATCGCCGTACGCCCTGAGAAGAGGGCTGGCCGCCGCGGCCGCCGACGGCAGCGGGCTCGCGCCCACCAGCTGCTGGCATCCGCCCCGCGCCGCGCGGCCCGGACGGTGAGCTGTTCCGGCCCGGGGTGCGGGTGACCGACGGATACCACCCCGAGATGGCGACCGTGGAGCCACGCCGCATCGGCACCCTGAGCATAACCAGCGGGCTGCTCGCCGTCTTCGACCCGGACACGCCCGGCGAGTACGTACTGGAGGAGGCGCAGGCCAGACGCACCTATCACTGCGAGTGGCAGAGGAGCGAGATCACTCCGCTACCGCGAGGGCCCCTGCCGGCGCCGCTCGCGCGCCGCTCGGCCCGCCTCTTGGAGCCGGCGACCTTCCGCTCGCAGGGACGGATTCTGCAGCGCCTTACCGTCGGACTCCTTCATGAGTCCCCGAACCTGTATGTACGCGGCTTTCACGATGCCCATCAGGTGTCACCTCGCGTTTGGGACGCGTCCCAAGGGCTGTCCCTTGAGAGTTCGCCATGGGGTAGTTCATGCCGTTTTTCCCTCTTTGATGCGGTGGAAACTGGACGGCTTCAGCGAACTGAGCCACCGGTCGGTCAGCCTTCCCTTGGTGCTCACAACCACGGGTTCACCCGCAAGCCGCGACCGCCTCCTGACGTGTGCCCCGGTGGTGATCCTCCTGCCCCGAGGCCGTGGCAGACGGATCCCTCTGCCGTGGTTCCTGCGGCCAGGCATGGCGTCCTGGTGATCGCACGCCTCCGGCGCTCAGGCGTGACGGGTGGCCAGGATGAAGCCGTCGGGCTGCGGCACGGCTTTCAGGCCGGCTTCGCGCAGGACGCTGGTGAGGGCGGTGGCCAGGGCGGCGCGCAGGCCGGGCATGTGCAGCGGGTCGGCTGCGTGTGCGTCGATGGTCAGGCGGACGAGCGGGTCGGCATACCACGTGATGAGCACGCCGTAGGCGTGCTCATGGAGGTGTAGTCCGCTGTCGGGGCCGTACCCGGCGGCCGCGAGAGCCTTCACCCCCTCGGTCAGCTCCTTGTCCATGGAGCGTTCCCGCGAGGGCGGGGTCACGCGGACCGAGTCCGCGCCGCTGGCGTGGCACGGCCGACGGCGGCAAGGGGGATTCCACCGTGGTCGCACCATCGGCGGGCGCGTGCCAGGACGCTCAGGCAGGCGGGTGAAGGATCGGCCGTGGGCAGCTGGATTCTCACCCGTGCGTAGGGGCGGTGCGCGAACAGCAGCATCTCGATCTCCAGGGTGGCCGCGGCGCGACTGGAGATGTCGAGGTCTCGCAGGATCTCAAGGTGCAGGACGCCGGACCCCGTCCTGCACCTCATGCCTGATCAGCAAGATTCCTCCCGCATCGACGGGCTGGCCCGCCGGAGGAGGACGCTCTCATCGAGCCAGCACGGCAGAGGACAGCCCGACCATTATCTCCTGAACAGGTAGAACGCACCCTGCGGACGCCGCACACGCCCTACGGAGGCCTGGCGATCTCACTGCGGTGACCGTCGGGAGTTGTTGGCCGTCGCCTCACACCGATCGACGCCCGGAATGATCGTGGGTCGGTGATGGAGCCGTTGTTGCGACGGGGACGAGGGCAAAACGGGCGCCGACCTGGCCCCGGGCGTCAGCTGCTCGACGGCATACGGTTCCGGACCCGTGTTCAGTGCGGGGACGGACACGTCGAGTAGCCGGTCCTATCGCTGGACGCCGGGACTGGGCTGGCGGTGACGAGACCTTCGAATCTAGGCGGAGGTGAGGGCGTCGAGCTGGGCGGTGAGGCCGGGGTGGGTGGCGGTCAGGTGGCGGCGGCTGGCTGCCAGGGGTGCGAGGAGGGCGGCCGGGTCGTCGTGGGCGAGTGCCGCGTGGAGATCGTTGAGCGGGCGGCGGGCGGCGGCGGGCAGGTCGGTGAGGGCGCTGATCTGGCCGGCGAGGCGGCGCAGGTCGGCGGCGTTGTGGCGGGCCCGGGTTGCGGTGGTGCGTTCTGCGGCGCGGGCCTGTCGGGTGGCCTGGACGCGTTGTTCGCCGGTGGTTCCGGCGGCGCCGGGTCGGCCGCGCAGGTAGCGGCGTTCGGCGGCCTGGCGGCTGGCGACACCGAGGGGGTCGGCGAGGTCGGCCCAGCTGGCTCCTGCGTCGCGGGCGGTTTCGATCAGGCCGGTCTCCCATGCGGCGAGTTGCTCGCGCACGTGTCGCAGCAGCATGAGGGAGGCCAGGGCCTGCTCCGGGCCGGGCGCGTTGCCGGGCGCGTCGGGGGTCTCGCGCCGGGCGGCGAGCAGGGCGTCGTCTATGGCGTGCAGGGCTGCGGCGGCGGCGAGGAACGACGCCGGGCTGTGGGCATCGGTACTGGTCATGGATGGCTGGTCGGCTGCGGTCACGGGTACCTCCCTCTTGTTGTCATCATGTGGATGACAACGTGTTTGTCATCCATTGGATGACATGCTACAACGGTTTCAGTGAAGCGCATTGGCAGCAACTGCCTGAACCTGCTGGAGGTGTTTTAACGATGTTGATGCGCACTGATCCGTTCCGTGAGCTGGACCGCCTGGCGCAGCAGCTGATGGGCCCGGGCACCTGGTCCCGCCCCTCGGTGATGCCGATGGACGCCTACCGCGAGGGCGACGAATACGTGGTGGCCTTCGACCTTCCGGGCGTCACCGCGGACGCGATCGACATCGACGTCGAGCGGAACATGCTGACGGTCAAGGCCGAGCGCCGGCCGGTGGCGAAGGCCGACGACGTACAGATGGAACTGTCCGAGCGGCCGCTGGGCGTCTTCTCCCGCCAGATCGTGCTCGCCGACACCCTCGACACCGAGCGCATCCAGGCGGACTACGACGCGGGCGTGCTCACTCTGCGCATCCCGATCGCCGAGCGCGCCAGGCCGCGCAAGATCTCCATCGGCGTCGGATCCGGCCGCCAGGAGATCTCCGGCTGACACGGACCGGACGGGTGCGGAGGGCGGGCACCTGATCTCCCCCTCACCTCGCGCTCCGCACCCCCGTCGGAAGTCCGAAGAAGAAGGGGTGGTGGCCGGCATGACTCTGCGACGCGAAGCGTTCCTCGGTCAGGTGAAGGAGCGCGGCGAGTACGACACTCTGGAGGAAGCCGAGCGCGCGGCCCGCGTGGTGCTCGCCCTCCTCGGCGCACACCTGGTCGGCAGCGTCCGCGCCCAGCTGGCCGCGCGCCTGCCTGAGGCGTTCGCCCTGATCCTGCTCAATCCGCTGCAGAGCGCCGAGCCGCTGCCCCCGGAGCGTTTCGTCCGCGCAACCGCCGCATGGATCGAAGGCGCCACCGAGCAGACCGCGGCGTGGGACGTCAGCGCCGTGCTGTCCACCGTCGCCGGCGCCGCCGGCGAGGACCTGCTGGGCCAGATCCTGCTGCAGCTCCCCACCGGCTACGACCTGCTCTTCGGCCGCCCCCAATGACCACCCACCCGGTGCCCGACCACCGGCCACACCAAGAAAGGCAGCCACCCCCGTGATCTCCGACCGGCACGCACCGCCTCAGCAGCCGTACGGGAAGGCATACGAAGAGATGCTGGAGAAGGTCCGCTACGAGGGCGCCTATCCCACCCGCGAGAGGGCCGACGAAGCCGTCCGCCTCGTTCTCGCCGGACTGGGGCGTCAGCTGACCGGCGCCGAACGCGTCGACCTGGCTGCTTGCCTGCCCTTGGAAGCCGCACTCGTGCTGACCGCGCAGATCCCCGCCAGCCAGCCGCTGACCGGCTGGTCCTTCGTCAAGGACCTCGCCGCCCGCACCGGCGCCTCCCTGGCCACGACCCGCTGGGACACCGGCTCCGTCTTCTCCGCCGTCACGGCCTACGCCCGCCCCGACCTGATTACCCGCATCCTCCGACAGCTCCCCACCGGCTACGCCCTGCTGTTCGGCCGCGCCGAACTCACCCCAGCCGCGTAGCCGGCGGTGTGCCACCCCTGCACGACGCGGGCCAGCCCACGTCAGGTGACGCCAGCCTGGGTCCAGCCTCGGCCTGCCCTATGCTCTCGCCGGTCGACGGAGGCGTGGCAGGTTCAGCCCCGTGGTCGCCGCCGGTCGCATCCAACGGGGGATCAGATCGTGCGGGGTGCTACCGCTCTTCGTACGGTCGGTGTCGGCAACCCGGACAGACCGGGCGCGCCGTGAGCCGTGCCCGCGTTCCTTCGCACGTACACGGGGTCTACTCCGTGCCATAGGGCGTCGGCAGGAGTATCACCATCCGGTAGATGTGGTCAGCCCGGGCGAGGGCCGGAGGACTCGTCGTCCGGGTTGACGCCGGTGAACGCCGAGTCGTCCTTCGTGCCGCTGGGACGCTGTGACCGGCCCTTGCGGCCGGTGTCGTCCATGCCCTTCTCGGATGAGCGGGCCCGCTTCTCGCCTCTGGTCGTATCGCTCTCAACGGTGTCGCCGGGGACGCTCCCGTCTTCTTCCTTGGAGGTCTTACGTCCCTTGCCGCGTGAGGGGGCGTGCTTCTCAGGGTGGAAGGAACGCGAGGCGCTCGGATTGTCCTGCTGGCTGGTCTCGTCCACATCGGGGGACCACCCGTGGTGTCCGTCCATACGGTCGCGGCTTGGTTCGCCGCCGCGCGAGGGTCCGGAGGGCTTCGGATTCTCGGCCATGAGCCGACCTGCCTGTCCGTGGGAGACATGCGCATCCGCACCTGAATGACCTTGATTTTCCCACGGGCTTCGAGACGCGTCACGTCGGCCGCTGGTGTCCAGGGCATGAGCGCCGTCACCCGTCTGCCAGCAACGGTCAGTCCGGCGGCCTCCGCCCGACGGTCAGGGCAACGCACCATCCGCCAATTCGACGGCCCCGTGCTCCGTCGTGCTCAGCGGCACGGCGAACAGGCCTGACTCATCCGCGAGCAGGGCCACGACCATCAGCGCGAGAATCGACCTAGCGAGTCACGACCTCTCGCCCAGGGCGCACGGCGGGTCGGCGTCCGCCTGTCGACGTTCCCTGCATTCATCCTGGTGAAAACCACCGTAGGCCCCCATGAAGGTCAGCTCAGTGACACCGCACGTCGTGCAGAGAGACGGTGAAGGGAGGAGGTGGTGGGGTCGAGACATCTGCCCGGGCGGGTGGAGAGCGAGTCGCAGGGGAAGGTGCGGGCGGATGCGAGAGGGTGGGCGAGTTCCGAGATGTGTGCGGAGGGAGAAGTCCCGTGGTGCTGGCGGCAGCGGATGTGGTCGGTGCTCCGTGCTGGCTGAGCCTGGCGGCGCGTGACCGGCAGGCAGCGGAGCGCTTTTACGGGGCGGTGCTGGGCTGGACCTTCCGACAGGGCCGCTTCGGCCGGGCGTTTTCGGTGGCCGAGGTCGACGGCGTTCCGGTCGCCGGCATCGGGGCTGTGGCGGGCGAGTTCGCCGTACCGGTGGCCTGGACGCCGTACTTCGCCGTGGACGACGCCGACGAGGCCGTCGCCAGGGTGCGCGAGAGGGGCGGCACGGTCGGGGTGGGCCCAGTCTCCTACCCACCCGGGGGCCGGGCGGCGCTGGTGTCCGACCGTGAAGGTGCCGCCTTCGGTATCTGGGACGGCGACGTTCTTGCCGAGTGGAGTGTCGGTGCCGAGCGGTCGGCCGTCTGGCTGGAGCTCCACACCGGCAATGCGTTCGACGCGGCGATCTTCTACGGCGAGGTACTGGGATGGGGCCAGGGCGACAGCGGCGCCTGCTGCGACACCTCCTACGAGGAGGATCAGGTCGTGCTCAGGCGGCGCGGGCATCCCGTCGCCAGGATGAACAGTGGTCCCGTCGAGGAGGCCGCAGCTCGACCGCAGCTTCGGCCGCGCTGGTTGGTCCACTTCAAGGTCCCGGATCTGGAAAGGGCGGTCGCGCTCGCGCTGGAGAACGGCGGTAGCACCGTCACCGGGCTGGAGTGGGGCGGCGGCCGTCGGACGACACTCCGGGACCCCGACGGCGGCCTTTTCACCCTCGACGACTCGAACCAAGCGACATGAGATTTTGCGCCGACGAGGGGCTTCGCGGCGGCATCCGCACCGTGAATGCACATGCGGCGTCCGGGGCAGCCCGCCGTTGGGTCAGTCCAAGTCGAGGGCCGCATGGAACGGGCGGGGGTGGTAAGTCGCCGGGTTATGAATCCGAAGACGAATCCAGAGCGAGGTGAGACCCGCGAGCCCAGTACTGGCGGGTCCGGCAGCGTAGGGCCATCCAGGCAAGTGGAGGAGCGGGCGCCGGACCGGCTCTCGCAAATGCCCCGTCGGTCCTGGAAAGCCGTGCTGCGCGGCACGCTGAAGGAATTCAAGGACGACGAGCTTACCGACCGCGCCGCGGCCCTGACCTACTACGGCATCCTGGCCATCTTCCCGGCTCTCCTGGCGCTCGTGAGCGTGCTGGGAATCGCGGGTGAGTCGGCCACCAGACAGGTGCTGGACAACATCCAGACGCTCGCGCCCGGCCCCGCACGCGACGTGATCACCGACGCGGTGCAACAGCTTCAGGGCAACAGCGGTCTCGGATCCATCGCAGCCATCGTCGGCCTGATCCTGGCCATCTGGTCCGCCTCCGGATACATCGCCGCGTTCATCCGGACCTCGAACGCCGTCTACGACATGCCCGAGGGCCGTCCCGTTTGGAAGATTCTCCCGCTGCGCTTCGTCCTCACGGTGACGCTCATGATCCTGCTCGTTGCCAGCGCGCTGATCGTGGTGTTCACCGGCGGCCTGGCACAGCAGGTGGGCGACGCCCTTGGGGTAGGAGACACGGCGATGACGGTGTGGTCGATCGCGAAGTGGCCGGTCCTGGTGCTCCTCGTCACCATCATGATCGCCCTCCTGTACTGGGCCGCTCCGAACGCAAAGGGCCGCGGCTTCAGATGGATCACCCCCGGCAGCTTCCTTGCGCTCGTACTCTGGATGATCGCCTCGGCCGGCTTCGCGCTCTACGTGGCGAACTTCGGTTCGTACAACAAGACGTACGGCACCTTGGCAGGTGTGATCATCTTCCTGGTATGGCTGTGGATCACCAACCTGGCCATCCTCCTCGGCCTGGAGTTCGACGCCGAGATGACGCGCCAGCGCGCCATCGCCGGCGGCCACCCCAAGGACGAGGAGCCTTACGTCGAGCCCCGGGACACACGTAAGTGGACTGATGAGGACCGGCAACGCCTTGAATGAGCACCACGTGGAGCAGCTGCGGGCCACGAAGCGACAGAGCAAGCGGACTCTGGCGGCGCTGCGTCACGTTGATCACCAGCTGACGCAACACGTGGCTGCCTGGGATTCCGCCTGGGCTCGTCGGCTGCTGCCCCCGATCGAGGAAGCAGCCGAGCACACGAAGCTTTGGTGGGCGGTCGCCGTCGTCATGTCGGTGTCCGGGGGCTGGAAAGGCCGCAAGGCAGCAGCCGCCGGTATCAGCGCCATGGCGGCCGCAGAAGTCCTGTCCAACGGAATCGCGAAACAGCTCGTCGAACGGCGTCGGCCGCCCAAGGACTGGATCCCGCAGGACGACGTGGAAGACCGGCCCGACAGCTCCTCCTTCCCTTCTGGGCACACCGCGGCCGCAGTGGCCTTCACCGCGGCTGTCACGCCCTCATGGCCATGGGCGGGTGCAGCCTGCGCCGCACACCGGGCACCCTCGTGCTGTTCAGCGACAGGCACATGGAACACCGCGACCATCTGCATGAGCGCGCCGAGCAGGATTCCAGGGGTGGCCATCGGAGTGAACTCGGCAATGAAACCGGTGTCGAACGCGGCGTACTTGAGGACGTCGCCGAGTAGCGCCACCGGGTTGGTGCCCTCCCGCCGGCGCGGTCCCGCCACTGGGCCCTCGTCCGATCCGTACGGGGCACGCCTGGCTAGGGATGGCAACCTCCGATCGAGGTTCCCGTGGCGCGCTCATGGCCACGCCCTTCTTCCGCGCCGCCCAGTGGGCTGTGGGAGTGGTTCACAGCCACCCGTCGGGGCGGATCCATGTGCGCTTCGGATTCTCGTTCGGCACATGTGAGAGGCGCACCGGGCCGGGTACGCGCAGCATGTGCAGAGAGTCGACGCCCCCTGAAGGAGGGTCATCGTCATGCCCCGAGGAAGCAGTGCCAAGCGCGAGCGCCAGTACGAACACATCAAGGAGTCCGGCAAGGACCGCGGAATGTCCGAGGGCCGCGCAAAGGAGATGGCCTCGCGCACCGTGAACAAGGAACGCGCGCGATCGGGCGAGAGTAAGTCGGCCAGCCGCAGCTCCACGCAGGGCAAGTCCGCGTCACAGCGCGGTGGGGAGAAGTCCGGCGGTGGCGGCTCGTCCGACCGAACCAAGGACGATCTCTACCAGGAAGCGAAGAAGCGCGGCATCGAAGGCCGCTCAACCATGACGAAGCAGCAGCTCAAGAACGCCCTCGGCCACTGACAGAGCGTCCACGGACGACCCAGGAGCCGGCCGATCAGACAGCTGGGAGCGCAGGCGGGCCGCTGCACGACCAAGGCCGAGCCGATGTTGGTTCCGCCAGCGGAGACAAGCGAGGACCGTCATCCTCCGCGCGGCGCTGGTGTCCCGCTGGTCGGACCGCTTACGGCAGCCCGCTCGTCGGCGGTTCTGCATCGACCGCTACATCATCACCCAACGACCGGTCCGCCGCCCGCACAGGCCGCCCGCACAGGAACCTGCAGAAGTCACCCAGCGACGCAAGCAGGCAATCGCCACTGTCCGTGGCCTCCAGCAACTCGGCTATCACCTTGACGAGGCGCTCCTGCCCGGCCCTGACATGGCCGCCGGATAGCGACGCCGGACGGGCGCCACGGCAGGACATGGACGGAAGTGGGAGAGCGCTTTTATGAGACACCTGCCCGGTACCTACGAGTCGTACTGGATGGAAACGGGGACGGGGCCCGAGCATCCCTCCCTGACCGGTGATCTGGAAGTCGATGTGGCAGTGGTCGGTGCCGGTGTCGCCGGGATCTGCACCGCCTGGGAACTCGCACGCGCCGGGCTGCGGGTCGCCCTGCTCGAAGGCGACCGCGTGGCGGCGGGAGTCACCGGTTACACCACCGCGAAGCTCTCCGCCCAGCACGGCCTCCTCTACGCCCATCTGCGCAAGTCCTTCGGAGTGGAAGGAGCGCGGCAGTACGCGCGCTCGCAGCAGGAGGCCGTCGACTACGTCGACCGGGTCGCGGCGGAGCTGGGGATCGATTGCGAGCTGGAACGGGTGCCGGCATACACGTACGTGGAGTCGGCGCACGCGGTCGACCAGCTGCGGGCCGAGGCGGACGCGGCGCGCGAGGCAGGGCTGGCGGCTTCGTTCGTCGCGGAAACCGGGCTGCCGTATCCCGTCGCGGGCGCGGTCCGGGTGGACCACCAGGCACAGTTCCATCCACGGAAGTTTCTACTCGCTCTCGTCGCTGATCTCGTCGAACGCGGCGGGACCGTGCACGAACGAACGCGGATCGTCTCGCTCGACGAGGGCGAGCCCTGCCGGCTCACCGCCGAGAGCGGGGCCGAGATCGTGGCCCGTGACGTCGTCGTCGCCACGCACTACCCCGTCTTCGACCGCGCCCTGCTGTTCTCCCGGCTCGAACCGCACCGTGAACTCGTCATCGCGGCCGCCCTGCCTGCCGACGAGGACCCTCAGGGCATGTACCTGACCCAGGAGCAGAACACCCGGTCGGTGCGGACCGCTCCGTACGGCGAGGGGAAGCGGCTGCTCATCGTCACCGGGGAGAAGTTCACACCGGGCGTCGGCGACGTGGGCGAGCGCTACGAGCAGCTCGCCACCTGGACCTTGGAACGCTTCCCTGCCGCGCGGATCACGCACCGGTGGGCGGCGCAGGACAACACCACCACCGACAAGGTGCCCTTCGTCGGGCCCTTCCACCCCGGCTCCCGGCACGTGTACGTGGCGACCGGCTTCGGTGGCTGGGGCATGAGCAACGGCGTCATGTCCGGCCGGCTCCTCGCCGCCCAGATCACGGGCGGCAAGCTGCCCTGGGCCTCGCTGTACGACCCGCGACGCCTCCACGCCCGCGAGACACCGTCCCTGCTGAAGGTGCAGGGTTCGGTTCTCAAGCACTTCGTGGGCGACCGGCTCCGCACCTCCCACGCCGACAGCATCGACGAGATCGCGCCCGGTACCGGAGCCCTCGTACGGGTCGGTGGGCGGCGCTGCGCGGTCTACCGCGACGAGAATGGCGCGACGCACGCCGTGTCCGCGCGCTGCACCCACCTGGGCTGCCTCGTCCACTTCAACGACGCCGAGCGCGCCTGGGAGTGCCCCTGCCACGGATCCCGATTCGCCGTCGACGGCTCCGTTCTCCAGGGCCCTGCCGTCCACCCGCTCGAACCGCGGTCGTTGCCCGAGACCGACTGAACGTTCGTACGCGGCACAGGACACGATCCCAGCAGACCGAACGCACGCTGGGCCTGCCACCGAGCACGCGGGCCACGCCACCCACAGGAAGTGACCGGGCGCGGCATCTCGGAGGTAGGGGCGGCGCCGCTCCAGGGTAACCTTGTGCGTTTGCTGTGCTACACGAATGCTTGTGCGTGGCGCTTCCGACTGCGGTGGCAGGGGGGCAGGACGCAGGCGGGGATGCGCAGCTCGAAGGCCCCGTGGAAGGGTGCGGGTTTTGCATGATCAGCCTGCGCGCCGGTCAGGCCGTCCACGACGGCAGCCAGGACAGCGACACACATCCCTGAAACTTGATCGGCTTGACTGAGTCACAATGCCACGTCGTACTCATGAGGGTGCCCACCGCGCCACTCGATCATGGCCGAATCCGAGCCGATGAGCGCCAAGCATCGCCAACCCATGGCCGGCGAGAAGTTCGACCATGTCGCGGTCGTGACACACAAGCCCCAGATCTCCCCCAGGGGCACCCGACGACCGCCGGTGGCTGACAGCGCGCCTCCGATGTCTCCAGGGTGCGCCTCGGCGCTGTGTTCCGGGAACCCTGCGCGTCCCCATCACTCGACCGCCGCATTCGGCAGGCGGGCAAAACCCGCCGCTTCCCGGCCGAGTCGCATCCGAACGTAGCCGCCGCCCGACCTCAGTGGCCACAACCGGACTTCTCCCTCGCCACTGAGTCCGTACGTGCCGGAACGCAGGAGTTCACGCGAGAGGTTCCATGCGACCAATCGCCCCAGCGGGTCACGGAAGCATGCCTGTACCGCCCAGGGATCGTCCGGATCGTAGCCGAACGTCGCTTCCAGGAGGACGTTGACCCCGTCATGGATCTGACGGACCGTCGTGCACCACGGACGAACCCGTGGCCTGCCATCCCCGCCTGCCTCTCCTGTCGTTCGGGCTCGGACATCGTCACCACTTCCTTCGAGCGACCGACCAAGGAGGCGCACGCGGCGCCGTGACTTCTCACGTAACCGCCCACACGGACTTCACGCCCTCAGGGTGAAGAGCGTGTGACGTCGGCCTTCGGCCGCAGCTGTTGCCGAGCGGCCGGGGCACCAGGCCGCCCAGCAGAGACAGCCCGTCGGCGAGGGTCTGAGAAAGCCCGCTGGGTAGCCGCGAGTACAACCGAACCAAAGAGGCGGCCCGGCATGCGAAGGCAGGTTGGCGAAGTCCCAGATCAACCTCAGGCAGGAGAGCCCGGTCGTATGAGCGATGCGCAATTTGAGACGCTGATGTCTGAGGCTCGCGCGGAGGCACGCGATCTGTGGCTGGGTCGTCCTCCCAGCGCAGAGTCGGACTTCGACTTCCGGACCCGGCATGCCGAGTTCGGGGCGTCGGCACGCTGAAGGCCGGTCGGACTTGGTGCCTCTGTCCACGGTTATTTCCCGGCCAGGCTCTCGGCCGGGCGCGCGTGAGATGCGAGGCGGGTGGGGTACGCGCAGTATTGCCGGGAACCCCCAGCCCCTCACGAAGGAAGTGCACCCGTCATGCCCAGAGGAAGTAGCCCCAAGCGCGAGCGCCAGTACGAGCGCATCAAGGAGTCCGGCGAGAAGCGCGGCATGTCCGAGGACCGCGCAAAGGAGATGGCCTCCCGCACCGTGAACAAGGAGCGCGCACGGTCGGGCGAGAGCAAGTCGGCCAGCCGCAGTTCCACCCAGGGCAAGTCCGCCTCCCAACGCGGTGGCGAAAAGTCCGGCGGTGGGAGTTCGTCCGAACGCACCAAGGACGACCTGTACCAGGAGGCCAAGAAGCGCAACATCGAGGGCCGCTCCAACATGACGAAACAGCAGCTCAAGAACGCTCTCGGCCACTGAGCACGAGCGCGGCGCCCCGACGCTCAGCCCCGTCCTCTGAGCTCTCGAACGATTGGCCGCTCATTCACGCCGCCCACCGATGTCCGTCAGCCACCTGATCAGGCGCTCGCCGCCGGTGCAAACCCGCTCGCACGCGGTTGCGCGGGCTTATGCAGGAGTCCGATGGCAACGGCACTGCAGAATCCGTGCTTGCGATCGAAGGGCTGCCGACTCCAAAGAGGAAGGCCGAGCCGACGATGGCTGCGCAAGAGAACGAACGCAGAGATGACGCGCGGGGTAAGTAGGCGCGCGCCTCGAAATTGCTGAGATCTGAGAACGCCGGGGTGCTTGCTCTAGTAGGGCTGCACTTCACCGGACAGTGCCGTCGTGTCCAAGCGCAGCCGCTTGAAGTGCACCGGATGGCCGGTGGACGCCGCCGTCGACTGCGATGCCGGCACTGATCTCCGCCACGAGATCGGGGCGGACGAGGGTTACGTCCAGCCCGTCTCGGCTGCCCTTCCAGGGGCACGCCTTCCTGCCGCTGGGCAACGATCCCCAAGCGAGAAGGGCGAGCCCAGTCAGCTCTCGGGAGAAGGAGCGCCAGGCTGCCTTGTAAGGCGACAGTCGCCCGGCACCGGCTACAGCTCACCGGCAAACCCCGCTTCGTCTTGCTGGACCCGTTCCGGCCGACGAGTCGATCCGTTCCGGATGGCCGCGACGCCTGTTTTACATGCAACTGCCGTGGGAACCCGTCAGTCGATCGCAAAGCGACCGAGGCTCGCTCCCGAGTACTCACTCTCTGCGCCGTCACGGTGGGCGCGGCCGAGCGCAGCGCGGCTAGGGCCTCGGCGATCCGGCTGAGCTGGGACAGGTGCACCTCGGCGGCGTCCCAGTCAGCTTCGAGAAGCAAGCAAGTGGGGGAAGTCGGCGTCTGGCGGGTGCTGAAGTGGACAGGTTGTCGATGTATCTGCAGGAAGTACTCGGGTCGGGCTGCGTGGCCCAGGCCGAGGTCCTCCGCATGGACGGCACGGTGCGCACGTCGACGGGGCCGTGGCTCACGACGGTCCAGGAAGGCAGACGGCTGGCGAGTCTGTTCGAAGCGCCGGCGGACACCATCGCCGCGGGGATCACGGTAGGCGGACGCACATACGTGGCCGCGCAGGCTGATCGGCGTCTCCTGCACGGCAAACGTGGGACAGCCGGCGTAGTGGCCGTTCGGCATCCTCCATTCATCGTGGTCGCCCTGTACGGAGAGGAGCACCGTCCCGCGGACGCGGTCCTGGCCATTGGCAACCTTGCCGACCTTCTCGCGTCCCGTGCCGAGCACCCGGACTCGCCCCCGCGGCATCCCGCGGGGCCCCAGGCCAAGTTCTGACCGCTGGACCGCCGTCAGCATCGGCGAAGGCCGAGCATCGTGAGCCGAAGGCCGCCGAGGGCGAGGAGGAGGCGGCCCAAGGAACCCCCGCCGGGTCGTCGTCCACGCCCGCGACGAGCACAACCGCAGGGCCTACGCCTACGGCGACACTCCCGCAGCATCCCCGAGCGTGGCCGCAGGGCAGGGAAGCGCGGGGCACCCTCCAAGGCACCCGCCCGCCCCATGCCCTGGCCGACGACGGCCCTGTCGGCCCCACGCTTCGCCTACGCAACCTTGGCGCGGGGCCCAGACCGCGCGCCGTCAGCCGGCCACCCCGAAGGCCAAAGGATGCCCGCGGCCGGATCGGCGAGCACGCCTCTTTTCACAAGATCCCGAAGAAGAAGGCCGCGGCCGGGAACACGCCCACGAGGAAGACCGCCTGCAGCGCGCCTCCAAGCCGGTTGTCTGGTGACGCCGGAGCGGTCGAGGCCACGGCCCGTCCCAAAGCCCGGGCTCACGGAGGCCCGCCGTCAGCGGTCACACCGCGTCAGCGCTGGAGGCCGACTCGGGGAAATCCCGGAGGTGTGCGCGCATCAGCGCGACGGGCCTGGAATGGTCACAGTGGACGAGGACCGTGCCGGTCATCTCCGAGCCGCCGCGCGACCAGTTCTCGAACGGACGGGAGGTGAAGTACGAGACGGCAGCGTGACCCGACGCTCGTCCCAGGTCCGTACGGTGAGGAAGGTCAGCGTCACCTCCTCAACGACCCCCCATTCGCCGTCGACCACGACCGTATCGCCGATGCGCACCATGTCGCCGAACGCGATCTGGAACTCGGCGAAGAGGTTCCCGAGCGTCGACTGCGCCGCAACACCGGCCACGATGCCGATGATCCCGGCCGAGGCGAGCAGGGACGTGCCGAGGGCACGGAAGGACGGGAAGGTCACGCCCGAGGCCCGAACCACGGCTTGTCATCGACATCTGCGGAACCACCAGAGTCCCGTCACAACTGGCGCGGCCTCTCTTGCTGCGCGTGGCGCGTGCGTTCCGCCGAAGCGGGCAGGCGAGGACATACCCGTCCGACACGAATGCACGGACGAAGGACAGAGGGAGTGTCTCACCGTGGAAATCTCGGGAATCGTCAGCGCGTTGGTCATCGGGGTGATCATCGGACTCCTGGGCCGCTTGGCCCTGCCGGGGCGGCAGCACATCGGAGTGCTGTGGACCATCGTGGTCGGCATCGCGGCCGCTCTCTTGGGGACGGTGATCGCCCGCATGATGGGGGTCGCGGACACCGACGGCGTGGACTGGATCGAGTGGGTGGTACAGATCGTCTTGGCGGCGCTCGGCGTGGCCGCGCTCTCCAGGGCGAAGGGCCTGCGCTGACGCGCCCGATCGGCCTTCGCGCCGGATCGGACTGTCCCACAAGGAGTTTGAGGCCCCATCGGGCGGTCATACGCCCCAGGAGGAAGACATGGCCGACACATCCGAGCACGGTACGGAGAAGACGGACCAGAGGCAGCCGGTCCACGCCGCCGCGGTGATCCGGGCAGCGAAGGAACAGCTGACGGAGCTGCTGTCTCAGCCGGCCGAGGCGGTCAGCGCCTGCGAGCGCCACGAGAACGGCGTCTGGCGGCTGTCGGTCGAAGTCCTCGAGCTGCCCCGGGTCCCGGACACCGTGAGCCTGCTGGCCTCGTACGACGTGGAGGTCGACGACCACGGCGTGCTCATCGGCTACCGGCGCACCTGGCGTTACGAGAGGGGTCGTGTAGACCGCCGCTGACCGGCGATGGCCCGGCCTCCGTCCCCGAGACGAGACAAGAAGGAACCGGAAACCATGACTGTCGTTCCTGCCCAACCCGCGTCAACCGCCTCCGGAGGCGGCTCCAGTGGCTTGTACGACGTCCTCGAACTGGTACTGGACCGCGGCCTGGTGATCGACGTGTTCGTGCGGGTCTCCCTGGTCGGCATCGAGATCCTGAAGATCGACATACGTGTCGTCGTCGCCAGTGTGGACACCTATCTGAGGTTCGCCGAGGCCTGCAACCGGCTCGACCTGGAGGCCGGTCCGCGGAAGAACCCGGGCCTGCCCGAACTCGTCGGCGAGGCCACCGAGTCGGGCGCGCACCGCAAAACAAAGGGCGCCCTGAGCGGCGCCGCCCAGAGCATCTCCGACGCCTTCCACCAGGTGCGCGGCGACGACGCCGAGGCGGAGAAGGAGTCGGCCCCGAGCAAGTCCCGGAGGCGTAGCAGCACCAGCACCCGCGGGGAGGAGAAGGAATGAGCACCTACGTCTACGGCATCACCCGCGCGGAACAGAAGCTGCCGGACGACGCCGAGGGCATCGGCCAGCCACCGATGCCGGTGAGGACCGTGCGGAGCGGCGCGCTGGTTGCCCTGGTGAGCGACGCACCCATCGAGCTGAAACCCAAGCGGCGCGACCTGCTGGCCCACCAAAGGGTGGTGATCGGTGCTGCGAGCGGAGGGCCCGTGCTACCGCTCAGGTTCGGCGGGGTCTCCCCCGACGACGCCACCGTCGCATCGATCCTCGACGAACACCAAGACCGCTATCTGGAGCGCCTCGCAGCACTCGAGGGCAAGGACGAGTTCAACGTGAAGGCCTCCCATCACGAGGAGGCCGTGCTGGCAGCCGTGCTGGCCGAGGACCCCGAGCTGCTGAGGCGGCACGCTGCCAACCGCGCGGCGAAAGGCGGCGATCACGCGGCGAGGCTGGCGTTCGGCGAGCTCGTGGCCCGAGCGGTCGCCGAGCGGGAGCAGGCCGACGCTGCGCTGGTCGGGCAGACGCTCGCCCCTCGTGCAGCCGGGACGCGCCCAGGCCCGGAGGGCACCGGATGGCTGGCCAACCTGTCGTTCCTGGTGGAACGAGAACGACAGGAGGAGTTCCTGGAAGCCGTCCGGCGCCTGCACGAGGAACACGAACACCTGCAGGTGCAGGTGACGGGCCCGCTGCCGGCGTACAGCTTCGCCGCGGCGGACTGAGCGCCATGGGTCTGCTCAAGGAGGTGCTGCTGCTGCCCGCCGCGCCGGTCCGGGGCACGGCGTGGGTGCTCAGGCAGGTTGTCGCCGAAGCGGAGCGGCAGTACTACGACCCGGCCGTGATCCAGCGGGAGCTGGCGCAATTGGTCGCCGTGTTCGAGGCCGGCGAAATGGACGAGTGCGAATTCAACCGCCGGGAGGACGAACTACTGGCCAGGCTGGAGCACGCCGGCAGGGCGGGCGGGGCGCAGGGGGCGGGGACATGACCATGCCCTCCGGCCTCCCCCGCCCCTACGACGACCACTCCGGTGATGCCAACCTCGCCGACATCCTCGAACGCGTCCTCGACAAAGGCGTCGTCATCGCCGGGGACATCCGCATCAACCTCCTCGACATCGAGCTCCTCACCATCAAGCTGCGCCTCGTCGTCGCGTCCGTCGAGCGGGCGAAGGAAATGGGGATCGACTGGTGGGAACAGGATCCGGCGCTCTCCTCCCGGGCGCGGCAGGGTGAGCTGGGCCGGGAGAACGATGAACTGCGCCGCCGGGTCGCCGAGTTGGAAGCAAGGACGGAGACATGACCCCGGGACCCCTGCTGTACGTGTACGCCGTCGTCGCCTCCTCCCCCGCGCCCTATCCGCCTCCCACGCCGGACGAACTTCCCGACGCCCCGCTCGGCGCGAGTCTCGCGCTGGTCGAGCACCGGGGGCTCACCGCCGTCGTCGAGCCCGTCGACGCGGGCGAGTTCGACGAGAGTCCACTGCGGGAGCACCTGGAGGACCTCGACTGGCTGGCATCGGTCGCCCGCGCCCACCACCGAGTGGTGGACGCCGTCGGTCGCCGCACCACGACAGTTCCGATCCGGCTGGCGACCATCTGCCGCGGCGAGGCGGGGGTACGCCGACTGCTGAGCTCCGGCCATGACCGGCTGCGCGCGAGCCTCGAGCGGGTCGCCGGCACGGAGGAATGGGGCGTCAAGCTGTACGTGGACGACGACGCGGACCCATCGGACCGGACCGAATCGCAAAGACCGGCCACTTCGTCAGGCTCGGCGGATTCGCCAGGATCATCGGGCTCTGCGCATGTCGACGGCTCGGCGGGGCGCGACTATCTGCGCCGGCGCCTGGACGACCGCAGGACCCGCCAGGACCGCGCCGCGAGGATCTCCGACACCGCTGACCGCGTCCACGCGCTGCTCGCGACCCGCGCGACCGATGCTGTACGCCACCCGCCGCAACATGCGCGGCTCTCGCACACCCCCGGCCGGAACGTACTCAACACCGCCTATCTCGTCCCGGTCGAGGGACGGGAGGCCTTCCTGGAAGCGGTCCCGGCGCCGGACGACCTACCCGACGGCGTACGCGTGGACATGACGGGCCCCTGGGTGCCGTACTCCTTCGCCCAGAGCGCCCTCGAACCGGAAGCGAACCGATGACGGGCCGCGATGCGGTGGCGGTCCGCGACGAGGAGGAGATCGCCCTCGTCGACCTCCTGGACCGGCTCCTGGCCGGCGGTGTGGTCCTTGCAGGAGACATCACCCTGCGCATCGCCGACGTCGATCTCGTACGCATCGATCTCAAGGCGCTCGTCAGCTCCGTCGGCGACGCCGTGCCGTCCCCGTGGAAGCAGGTGACGACGTGACCTCACCGCGGCCCCGGCGGGTCGAACTCGACCCCGACACGGTCGAACGTGACCTGGCACGGCTGGTGTTGACCGTCATCGAGCTGCTGCGGGAACTGATGGAGCGCCAGGCACTGCGTCGGGTCGAGGTCGGCGACCTCACCGAGGAGCAGGAAGAGCGGCTCGGGCTGACCCTCATGCTCCTCGAAGACCGGATGGGCGTGCTCCGGAACCGGTTCGGCCTGAAACCGGAGGATCTCAACATCGACCTGGGCCCTCTGGGCAAATTGCTCTGAATGGGGTTTGACATGACGGGACGGGAACAGACGAGAAGCATGAGTGCTTCCGAGAAGAGCAACAACAGCAATGCCCGCAGCGGCGGTTCGCGCGCCGGCTCGAACGGTTCCGGCACCCGAGAGCGAGCCGCCCGTGGATCCGGCGACGCCGTGAAGGCCGCGTCGGACGCCAAGGAAGAGACCACCGCCACGCTGACCGCCCTCCCCGCCCCGATTGCCGAGAAGACACTGGCCACTGCCCAGGCGGTACGGGGCGTCGTGGGTCCCGGTGGCTGGCTCTGGGCCGCCCTGCGCGCCCGCAAGGGCCTCGCGGGCGGGTCGGCGGCGAGTACGGTCGCGCTCGTCACCGGGGCGTACGCCCTGGGGCGGCGTGCGGGCCTGCGCCGCCGTGGCCCGATCTCCCGGCTCACCGGGGGCAGGATCTGAGCAGCGAAACCCGTGACCGTACGGGGTACGACACCGACGGAGACAGCGATGGAGAGCTGGCGCCGCTTCGCGGCCTGCCGGACCCAGGTCCCCGATCTCCTCCTTCCCGTGGGAACCGGCGCGCCCGCGCCGGCCCAGGCCGAGGAGGCGAAACGCGTCTGCCAGGGCTGCCCGGCAAAGGCATGCCTGGGCTGGCCATGGACGACTCATGTCAGGTGTCGGAGGTCGGGGGCGGAGACGGCGATGGACCGTGCGACCGGCGGTGCCTGACCGTATCGACGGCGCCGGCTCCGCGGAGGGTCTCATACGGACGGGCCCTCGCCCAGCTGGGCGGGGTGCCCGCGCCTCCGCACCGCCGAGGCTCACTTCCGCGGCGGGGACGGATAAGGGCGAAGCGATCGAGGTACGGCGCACCTCGCGACCGCGCGGTCCACGGAGTTCGAGGCCGGTGTGCCCGCTACCGGGCCCGACGCCCACGGGGCGTGGGACGCGAAGGCGGGGCGTCTACCGGCCGACTCGCCTTCCGTCGACCCCCGGGTGCTGCTGTTGCTGGACGAGGCGTACCGGCTCGGCGAGGCCATCGGGAGCACCGCGGCCGGTGCCCCGGCGTTCGCAGCGGCGCGGATGCCGTCCGACGCGCCGGGATCGTCATCGACGACGACGCGGAGGCCGCGCTGGGGCGCCTGCTGGAGCTCCTCGGCGAGCACCGCGTGTGGCAGCGCTGCCCCGCCACGAGAGCTGAGCACGCGGCGATACGCGGGTGGGCACCAGGCGCCTCGCGGTAGTGGTCGGTCAGCTCCGACTCGCCGATGTCGGCCAGGTGCTCCACAGACATGGCCTCCAGGAGGGCGAGCGCCACGCCGATCTCCTTCTCGGTGAGGTCGACGTCGTCGGGGGTCAGCTCGTTCGGGTCGCGAACTTCGTCGTCCCAGCGCATCGAGTGCAGGAGGAGCGCGTCGCCGTAGGGGCGGAGCAGGCCGAGGCGCTCGCGGCCGCGGAGGGCGAACTTGGCCACTTCCCTGACGCTTGGGTGAGTTCATGCATCAGGAGGGACCAGGGTTGAGTACGTGGAGAGTGGTGCGGGTACCGGATCCGGGCGGGTGGGGAACCCTGCCGATTGAGGGGGTCTTGGGTGTTCGGGACCTGCCGGAGGCCGTGGCCCGGATCGGCCTGCGACCGGGTGACCCAGAGACTCGCAGCAACCTCCTTGTTGGCCGATCATTCAACGTGGCCAGACCACAGAAGTGAGCCACGACCCCACTTCGGGAGGCACCGCTGTCCGGCGCTGTTCGATCGGTACTGGCACCCTGTCAGTCCGCTAGAGGAGGCCGGTGCGCATTTGCTGCGTGAGGCTCTCGGTGATCTCGCGTAGCCACGGGGTGCGGACGGCCGGCAGCCGGGCCAGGGTTCGCTGGAAGACTTCCCAGTCGATCCGGAACACGTCATGGACGCTCGGCGTGGGCGGGTCGTCTCGAAGGACGCCGTCGGGTATGGGACCCGATGCGGGGACGGGCAGCTGCGGCTCGGGAAAGACCAGCCGGAGCCACACCCCGAACGGCAACGGGACCACGTACGCCGGAGCGGCCGGGGTCCATGCCTTCCCGGTCTGCGGGTGGGACGGCACGAGGAGGATGTCCGCGTCAGCGTTGCGGGCCGGCTGTCCCGGTCCGGCCAGGACGGCGCGCCGCGTCGGCCGGCCAGCCGGCAGCAGGGTGTCGAGGGCGCGTTGGAACATCTTTGCGGTCAGGCCGTCCTGAACCGCCACCGCCCGGCCTTCCGAGGCCACCAGGAGGTGGGCGAGCGCCTGCCCGGCTGCCGCCACCCACTGGGGGCTCCAGTGCCACCGGTCGCTCGCCCCGAACCGCTCTCCCCACCGGGCGATCGGCTCGGACGGGGGCACGCCCGCCCCCTCCGCGAGCAGGTCCGCCCAGGACAACAGCCCGGCGTCGGCCCCTTCGACGGGAAGGCGGCGCACGGCGTTCGGGGCGAGCCACACGGCCTGCCAGAGCGAGCAGTCGTCGATCCTGCTCGCTACAAGAAGACCGCATGCCGCACAGCCCATGTTGGGGCCGTCACCCCCGTCGAAGCCGCAGCAGGCGCCGCCGCGCTTCTCCGGGATCAGCACAGTGCCACGGGCGTCTCCCGGTGCGATGACGACCGCGCCGGCCGCGCCTTCGGACAGGGCGTGGACCGGCGCGTAGATGCCGCGGGCAGCTGCCTCGTCCGGATCGATCTCCTCCCACCTTCGCCACGGCGGCCCCCAGGGCTCCAGTTCCACCGCGAACGTCCCCGATTCCATGAGCACCGGGAGCTGAAGCCCGTTCCCGTACTTCTGACGAGCGTGGGCCGGCAGGGCGACCTGGGACAACGGGGCGGTCAGCTCGGCGCCACACCGCGCACACACGAAAACGAACAAGCGTCCTCCGCTCGGGAAACAGGGGCATCGTCGCAGCTCCGTGGCAGACCGGCCAACGTGTTTTCAATTCGCTATGGGACCGAAGCACAGCCACGACGCCGAGCATCACCGTTCGAATCCTCGGCGGGCTCTGATGCCTCCCGAAGTGGTGAACATCTGCTGCCCGTTCTCGGGTTCTGGCTCAACTTCTGTGGTGACCACCCGACGCTTGGCGCACCCGGGCCAGCACATGCGGGGAACCAGCAGGTCAGCGGCTTGGTCCGACGCAGGCTTGATCGCGCACGGCGCCACTTCACAGAAGTTGAGCCAGAACCCGTTCTCGGGCTCTGGCACACATTCCGTGGTGACGAACCTTCGATCACTGCGCCGGCTCGGCGAGCGCAGGAAACCAGCAGGCCAGAGGGTCGGCCCGACGTGGGAACGAGTAGGGACGGCGCCCCATCACAGAAGTTGAGCCAGAGCCCGTTCTCGTGGACAAAGCCACATGCGTCACGATCGAGACGGTTAGCCCCGCCGCGAGACCGGTGAAGGACATCTGAAGCGGGAGGACGGCCCAGACAAGGGCCAGCAGCGTGGCCATCACCAGGTGGTACTGGGCGACGTGTCCCAGACACGCGCCCCAGCCCCTTCTCGGGCTCACGCCGTCGGCGACCTCAGCCCCCGACGGCGCGGCCTTGCCCTCGGCCTGGTGGTCGGTCTGTCCGATCACATGGTCCGCGAGGTTGTGTCCGACCGCGAGCACCGCCCATACCGAACCCGAACGTCGCCACCGTGGCGACCTGCTCGATGCTTGTCATCGGGCACCCACCAGAAGGCCGCGACGCGAGCGCTCGGTAATGTCCGAGGTCGAAACTGCCGCCATCAGTCCAGCGGGCCGCCGCGAGAGGGAGCACTCATGCCATTCGGTGACTTCGATGCTTGGCGGCGAGAGCTGCTCTGGACGGGCGTGCTCGTCCAGGACGGTGACACCTCCGTCTCCGACGAAGAGGCCGGCTACCGCTACGACCGCTACGTCGCCCTCGCGGACATGGTCGACGGCACCGAGGCCCCGCAGCAGTTCACGCCTTGATCGCGTCGCTCCAAGTGGAGCAGGGATACGGCGCCCACGAAGCTATCTACGGTGTCCTGGAGCAATTCCCCAGCCAGCACCTGGTCAGTAGCACGATCACGGCCGCCGCCGACCTCTTGAACATCCCTCGTGACCACAGCGGCCAAGTCCTCCAGCTCTTGACCCTGCTGGGTAGCACCGATGACCTGAGGACGTTCACGAACGCTTGCAGCCGCCTCGAACCAGAGCTGCGGGCTGGACTGGCAGCACTCATTGCCGATCATGAGGCCGACGAGTGGCTTGCAGACGAGCGCTCCCTCGGACGGCTCCGGCTCGCACAGGACTAACCTCCTACATTCAGCACCGCCCTTGTTGGTGCAGAGAAGGTCGAGCGCGTAGGCCCCGGTCCCGAGGTGAGCGGCGGGCTTGCGTTCTACGGTGACGGGGTGAGCCGAGTGGTCACCGGTGCCGAGCCTGTAGAACTCGCTCTTTCCGGTGACCTTGGCGAGCCAGGCGAGGCTGGAGCGTCGGTCCGCCCACCAGTGCGAGGCGGCGTCCAGACCGAGGCCGACAGTGACACCCGCCACGCTCAGCGGCAGTTCGAGGACGGCGGCGGCGAGCGCCAGGAGCAGCGCCTTGGTGAGGGTCAGGCCGATGACATGTCGGGTGCAGGCGAGGCGACCGACGCGGCTGGACTGGCCCGGGTTGCGGTCGTGCTGGCCGTTGTCGGCGCTCTGGACCGAGCACAGTCTGCACCGCCTCCTCTCCGAGCTCACCGCCGAGGTCTACCTCGGCCACGCCGAGACCGACATGACGCCCGAGGCCCTCGGCGAGCCCAACCAGGCCCTGGACGCAGCGGGTGTCGGCTACACCTCCGAGATCTACCCCGGCACCTTCCACGGCTTCACCATGTCCGACACCGACGCCTTCAACCCCGCTGCACTGCAGCACCATTGGGACCGCCTGCTGCCCCTCCTCGACCGCACCCTGACTGACAGCTGAGGCTCCTGCCCGGAAACCAGACTCGAAGTGCACGGCTCCGGAGTCCTAGCGACGTTTCGTAGCCGGTGTGAGGGCGGGCGCAGCCCGCCCTCACCGAACGGGGCCACGACCGGATCCGACGATCACGGCCGCTGCATCCCTGGTGGAAAGGAATCCCGTGGGAGCCGACTCCTCGTCACCCTCCCTGCCCTGGACCTGCTCGCACACACCGTCCCACGGGCCACTGGTGGGACGACTCCCCATAGTCATTGTGCGCTCGCTCGACAACGATGCAGCGCTCAGCTTGTGGCTACACAACCGAGGAAGGCCGCGGCCTCACCGGTTGCCTCACTCCAGCCAACGGAACCGGCCGGTCATGCCCGAAACTGGCCGCAGTTGCTCCGTTTGGCCCACACCCCGGCGCCTGCGATCGCCTCCACGGCTAGCGTCTGTTCCATGAGCGGGCTGCGAGGGCCGGGCGATGGGCAGGAACACGCCCCGCTGCCCGACGAAATCCAGGCCAGACTTGGGAAGCGCCTGGACGGCGTCGCCAAGATCCTCGCCGGGGCCCTGGTCACCGTCGCGGGCGTCATGACCGCTCTCGGGCTCACCAGCGACGTCGTCTTTGTCGCGCTCAACAACGAGTCGTGGCCCATCTACGTGGCGTCGCTCTGCGCCATCCTGGCAATTGTCTGCAGCATCGTGGCGCTACTGATGCGTCCCACACGGCGGGGCAACATGTGGGAGACCGCCGTGCTCATCCTCGGGGTGATCTTCTACATGGTCGCGCTGAGCGTGGCTGTGGTCGGTGCCACGACGGCGGCGGGCGGGAACGGGCGGCCGACCATCACCGATGTCACGCTCACGGGGCCCCGGTCAGATCCGAGGCTGAGGTTCGTCGTGCACGCCGACGGCGTCGATAGGTGGGCCACCATCGAGGTGTACGCAAACGCCGTGGATGAGGCCGGGGAGGCTCTGGAGCCTCCGGTGGACTTCTTCCACAGCATTCTCCGGCCCAATGATCGAGGCGTGGTCGAGCAGCGGGTCGATACACCGGTCACCGTTCCGGCCGGGGTATGGGGCATCGCGATCGGGGCCGTGGTCGCCAACGGGGCGGAGGACTGCGAGACGCTGGCGGAGCGCGGGCCCACATGTGTGATGATCCAGCTGCCCTGACGTACCTCAGGCCGGCGGGCGCAGGCTCAGGCACCCGTACGACGTCGAGCATCCCCACACGATTAAGCCTGGCCGCCTCGTGGGCCTGGGTGCGCAGGTGGCCGTAGCCTCCAGCGCGTCCAGGCCGTGCATAGGGACCCTCTACGCGCAGGCACGCTATGGACCCAACCAGGCCGACCAGGGATTCTGCAGGCACGTTGGCCCCGTCCCTGTCTTCAAAGTGCCGGCGCCACCGGCGCCGGCACTTCGCATCCACGCCATGGCTGGCTGTGGACACTGATCATCAATCCGTACAAGACCGCCGAGTGCGCGCTGAACCGCCTTCAAGAGGAGATCCAGCCCATGGCGATGAGGCGGCACGAGGCTCCAAGACCACACCAAGGCCGCTTGCTGCTCACCGAGATGGGCACCTCTCGCACACCGCAGGACGCGATCCGTACGGGGTGGACGCACTGGTCGGGCTGGTACCGGCGTTCCCCTCGTCGATCTCCGCAGGTTCGGGCCGGCGGCCGAATGGTCCGACGCTCCCGGGACCGTGGCCCCGATGCCGCCTGACCCCTTCGTGCGGTACGGCGGCATGGGGAACGGCTGTCAGAGGCGGATGCGGTAGACGCGCCGGGTGTCGGGGTGTTCAGCGAGGCCCCACAGGACGCCTCCCCTGGCCCGTGGCTGGTAACTGAGGTCTTCCGGCCCCAGGCTGAGCTTGCCGCGAGGCGCGGTCATCCTCTCGCCCCGGGGCCACTGCAGCCACAGACTTCCCTGCTTCGGCTCGCTGGTGACGGCCTCCACGGGCGCGTTGGTCGAGTAGTAGGTCTGGTCACCGACACAGACCGCGCCCTGCACCCTGGGGATGCGCAGACGCCAGGCGGAGGTAGCCCGCTCGGCGGCGATGTAGCCAGCTCTGTTCAGGCTCCAACGCACGGCCACGCCGTCGGGGCTCCTCTCGAAGTACTCGCTGACGACGAGCGACTGCGTAGCCCCCTGGGTACGGTCCACGGACACCTGGGAGTACGCCAGCTCCGCCGACCACCTGGCCGGCCGGTACACATGATGAAGGGGCATGACGTACCGGTAGCCGTGCGCGTAGTACTTCTTGTCTCCGCCGTGATAGCCGCACCAGTTCTTGGCGTGCTCCCGGGTTTCCGCCGTCGACCCACGCGACACCTTGAGCGTCCTGGTGGTGTCGAAGACATACAGGCCATGGATCCTGTCCGCCACGTACAGCCACTTCCCCACCCAGGCGATACCGCCCGCATGGAGATCGGTGACGTTGAAGTCGTAGGGCTCGCCCGACTCCTTGGTGGGCACGACCAGGAGGACGTGGTCGTACCAGGGGCGGCTCGACGAACCGGTGCGGGTGACGTCGATGACAGACACCCTGGCGCCCTGGTTTCCGCCCGTCTGCTTGTCGTACCAGGAGACGAGGGCGACCTTCTTGCCCCCACTCCCCGGCACGGAGCCACCATAGGCGTCGTGGCTCGTGGTGATGCCCTGCGGGTACCACCGCTTGCCGCCGGCGTCCTCGCTGTACTTGGGCCTTGCGTCCCATCCGAAGGCGAAGTCGAGTCGATCGGGCTGAGGGGCCGAACCCGGACCGTCCCGCCAGTCACCGGGCGCCGAAGCGCGCCGCTCGGCCCTGTTGAGCACGTCGTCGACGAGATCGGCCACACCAAGCCGCTGCCTCGAGATCAGCCCCTGGGTGGCGGCTGCCCACGTCGTGCCGGTTGGTGCGCCGTCACGGTCATACATCCTCAGCCCGTACTCCGGCTCCGCCGCCCGTGCCACGGACGGTACGAGCAACCCGCCGGCCGTCACCGCGAGGGGAACAGCCGCGACGCCCTTCAGTAACGCTCTGCGTGTGGTGTCCATGCCGAGCGAGGGTACGGGCGAACCAGCCGTTCCGGCCCTGCCCGAGCTGTTCGGGACATGTCCCGGACAGGGGACGAGACGAGGAAGCGCCCGACAGCCGTACCTGGAGGCCTCCGACCGGGGCAGGATCACCGCGCAGTCGGCAGGCGGACCGTCACGCCGTCACGCCGTCACGCCGTCACGCCGTCACGCCGTCACGCCGTCACGCCGCCCCACATGTCGGCAAGCGAGAACCCCTCGGCCTGGGCCAGGCGCCAGCGAAATGCGGCAAAGCCGCTGTAGGACCAGTCGACATCCGGATTGCTGTTGTCCCCATCGCCCGGGAAAAGAACCAGCCCCAAGCTCCTGCTGGTCGCGGCGTACTGGCGCACCAATTTGACCCTGCGGCAGCTCGCCCCGCTGTTCGGCGTCTCAAAGTCGGCCGCCGACCGCATCATTGACCACCTCGGACCTGCGCTCGCGTTCCGGCCCCACAAGCGGTTCCGCAGGGGCACCGTGCTCATCGTGCACGGCGCCCTCGTGCCCACCCGCGACCACACCGTCGCCGAACGGTCCAAGGACTACCGCTACTCCACCAACCACCAGGTCGTCATCGACACCGACACCCGGTTCATCGTCACCGTCGGTCGGCTGCTGCCCGGCAACCGCAACGACTGCAAGGCGTGGGAGCTGTCCGGCGCCAAGGATGCCGTCGGCAAGACCGCGGTGATCGCGGACGGCGGCTTCCGGGGCACCGGTCTGGTCATCTCACACCACCGCGAACGCGGCCAGAGTGAACTCCCTGCCTGGAAGGAGGAGTACAACCCCACCGCCAGGTCCGCGCCCGCGTCGAGCACAGCTTCGCCCGCATGAAGACCTGGAAGATCCTCCGCGATTGCCGCCTGAAAGGCGACGGCGTCCACCACGCCATGCTCTCCATCGCCCGACTTACGCAAGAACGCTTAGGTCGGTTCCGTCCGCGCCTTCGGAGTACGTGAGCGCCGTGTCCACCAGGGCTTCAGTCTTCACCTGAGGTGAGAGTGAGGGCAAGTCGTTCCAGCAGGTCCGCAAGGTCTGCCTGCTCGTCTCTGCTGAGCCCGGCGAGGAGCCGCCGCTGGTTGTCCAGGTGGATGGCGATGAGCTCATCGGTCAGCGCAACGCCCTCCGTGGTGAGGGTGATCAGGCGTCCGCGTGAATCGGCCTCGGCAACGGTCCTGGCGACCAGGCCACGGGCTTCGAGCCGGTCGACCCTCTTGGTGATCGCGCCGGTGGTGACCATGACAGTGCGGCTGAGCTCGCCCGCGGACAGCACATAGGGCTCGCCGGCACGCCGAAGCGCCGCGAGCAGGTCGAAGTCGCCACTTCCCAGGCCCGCGGCACCGAACGGAGGACGCAGTCGCTGATCGAGGGCGTCGGTGAGACGGAAGAGCCGGCCGACGACGAGCATCGGCGTCGCATCCAGATCGGGGCGCTCACGCTTCCACTGTTCGACGATGGCGGCAATGGCGTCGGGCTGCATGTCTTCATTCTATCTTCCACGGATGATAAAACATCTTCCATGGAAGATAAATCCTTTCCTCGAACTGCCTCACCGGCCGTCCGCCCTGACGGCCCGGGCACTCCTACGCGCCGCCGCCTCATCGCCGCGAGCCTGGCCGGCTCGATCGGCGACGGCATCTACGTGCCGCTGACGATGCTGTTCATCCACTCGCTCACCAACCTGTCCCTGACGTCGATCGGCACGGGTCTCACGGTTGCCGGGCTCTGCGCGTTGGCGTTCATGCCGGCCGCGGGCATCCTCATCGACCGGTTCGGCGGCCGCCGGGTGCTCATCGGCGTGCTCGCTCTGCGCGCGATCGGGTTCGCCGCCTTACCCGTTCGCCGACTCCTACCCCGCCTTCCTGGCGATCGCTTTGGTGGTCGCTGTGGGGATGTGGGCCTCATCGCCCAGCCAGCACGCGCTCATCGGTGACATCGCCCAAGGCACCGAGCGTGACCGGCTCCTGGCGTGGGACCGCAGCCTGCGCAACGCCGGGATGGGATGCGGCAGCCTGGCGGCAGCCGGCATGCTGGCATGGAACGGCGCCGCCGGCTTTGTCGCCGCCGCCGAGGCTCTGGCCGTGGTCTTCGCCGTCGCCGCGGTGCTGGTGGCCCGGATCCCGAACGTCCGCAGCGGCGTCAAGCGGCCGGAGACACGCGAGGGGTACCGGCAGGTGCTCGCCGACCGGCCCTACCTGTTCATCACGGCGGCCAATTTCCTGATCGCCTTCGGCTACACCACCCAGGCCATGGCCCTGCCGGTCTTTCTCACCCGCGATGTCGGCATGCCCGATGCCCTGGCCGGGGCCGTCTTCGCAGTCAACACCGCTCTGGTCGCCGCGCTCGGCGTCCCCGCCGCCCGCCTGACCTTGCGCGGCAGACGCACCCGTGCCGCCTCGCTCGGCGCAGCCGTCTTCGCGCTCTCCTTCGCCGCCTTCGCCGTCCTCCCCCAGCTCGTCAGCGGCCCGGATGCCCTCGTCGCCGTCCTCGCGGTCGCGGTGCTCTACACCGCCGGCGAGCTCGTCCACTCCGCGCCCTCGCAGGGCCTGTCCGTCCAGGCCGCCCCCGATCACCTGCGGGGACGGTACCTGTCGGTCTACCAACTGTCCTGGTCGGTCTGCCGCACCATCGCGCCCATGCTGCTGGGATTCCTGCTCGACGCGGGCCAGTGGCATCTGTGGACGGTCCTCGCGCTGATGGTCCTGACCGGCGCGGCGATCCTCCTGTACGCCGAGCGGTCGCTGCCGGCGCACTCGGTCATCACCAGCCAAACCCCTACCACCACCGCTCCCCAGAAGGTGACGACCTGATGACCGAGAACCCACACGACATGCTCCGGACCTTCCCAGTCCTCGCCGCCGACCTGCCGACCCTCGACGGCGCGACGGCACCTCACGACCCGGCACCCCTGTTCGTGAGGTGGCTGATGAGGCGATTGAGAAACAGGTCCCCGGACCCCACGTCATGACCCTGACCACCGCCGACGCCGATTGACGCACCTCCTCCCTCGAGCACATCTACACGGACGTCAGTGACGACGGCCCTGTGGTACTTCGCGTCAGTCGAGGGCAGGCTCACAAGCCATCGCCCGGCCGCCCATCCCCCTGCCACACCACGTTCCGCTGGCCCCGGATCCGCCGCCAGATCAGCATCCGCGGCACGGTCGCCCGGGCAGGGACCGAGACCGACGCCGCCGGCCACCCGACGCGCCCCACGGCCTCTCGCGGCGAGGCACTCCTCAGCCGTCAGTCCACACCGCTGGAGGATCCGGCCGAGCTCCAGTCCGCCTTCGAGCAGGCACTCGCCCACCTCACGGCAGACCGTGGCCTGAGCGCACCGATCTGGACCCACCGCTCAAGAGGTCGAGTTCTGTGAGGCCGATCACGAGCGGCTGCACACTCGCCTGCGCTACGAGCGCACCGACACTCCGTGGCGACTCCAGCGGCTCTGGCCGTGAACGCGGGCCAGAGCCGCACCGCCCTGGACCACCTGTCGGCACAAACCATCAATGGAGACCAATGAAAAGGTATCTCGGGCACCACCCTGAAGCTGCTTCTGGTTGCGGGGTCAGGCCCATTCCACGCCGATCTCGGCGAGTGCGCGTTGGTTCGCCGCCGCACAACCTGTTGTGCACTTCCTACCCAGTGGCAGCCGCCAGGAGAAGGTCCTTATAGATCGTCGGGTCGTCGGATTCGATCACCGGGAAGCCGACGCCGTAGGAGCCTTCCCATCGCACGTCGATCCCGGGGTTGGCCCAGTCGCTGCCGTCGGGCAGGAACAGGTGGGGGCTGCACCTGACCGCCTCGGTACGGGCGGTCGCGGCCTGGCCGGAGAGGGCGCTGCGGGCACGGCCGTCGTCCAGGGCCTCCGCCAGCGCCGTCACATCGATGACGCCGGTCTCCGCGGCCACGTCCAGGATGACCTTGCGATTGCTGACGGACCGCGACTCGGCCCAGAATGCTGTCCGCAGGCCAAGGTCGAGTTGTTCGGATGCCGCCAGGGACTGCTCCTTGGCAGCCTGGACCGCCTCCAGCGCGGGCAGCATGGTGGAGGGGTAGAGCCAGTCCTTGGCCTGCCAGAGCTGCCAGCCGGCCGCTGGTTCCAGACTGGCCATCCGGCCCACTTCACTGTCGGTTCCGGGGCGCGGGCTGGGCGCGTCGTTGAGGAGCTCCAGGGGGAAGGCCCGCAGGTCGAAGCGGACTTGGTTCTCGAGTCCGAGCCGCTTGCGCGTGGCGTGCAGACGGTAGATGCCGATGTGCGCGAACGAACACCAGATGTCCGAGAAAACGGTGATGATGCCCGGCGGCGGTGTCAGGGATGCAGCGGTCAACGGTGACTCCAAGGGGTGTCGAGGAAGTGGCGAAGTGGGTGGTTCAGGGCTCAGCAGTCGCTGAGGGTCGAGGGCTCGTGCAGTCATGGGGCGGCCTGGGCGCCGTGCGCGTCCAAGGAGGGCAGGACGTGCCGTTCGGGCTTTACGGCGTAGGTCTCCACGAGGAACAGCCTTCTCTCTGAGGGGTTGTACGAGCGCGAGCTCAGACGAGTTGAATGGTCAGCGATCCGGCGAGCAGCAGGCCGAGTCCCGTCAGACGCGGCGCGCTCAACAGCCGGGTCGGCAGCCGGAACATGCCCCGGTGGTCGATCAGGGCGGAGGTCAGCTGCTGGCCGGTCACGGTCAGCCCGACGGTCACTGCGGCGCCGATCTCGGGGATCAGCAGGAACGTGCCGGTGACGTAGCCCGCGGCGCAGGCTCCGCCGAGCCAGCCCCACCAGGGCATCGCCTTCAGCGGGGCCAGCTGCGGTCTGGGGGTCTTGCCCGTCAGGCGCAGCACCAGCAGGACGACGGCGATGGTGAGCGTGGCCACCGTGAAACTGAAGGCTGCCACGGTGATCGGGGCGCCCAGACCGTGCCGGAGCTTGGCGTTGACCGCGCCCTGAACCGGGAGCACACCGCCGGCGGCGATGCCGAGGGCGATCCATCCGATCCGGCCGGGGCCCGACATCGTCGGGGCTCCGGGCGGGGCGGTCGCCTGCTGTCCCCGGATGATCACGATGATGCCGGCGAGGACCCCGAGGGCGCCGAGCGCGATGCCCGGGCTCAGGTCCTTCTTCTCCAGCCCGAAGAGGCCGCCCAGGTCGAGGACCAGTGAGGAGAACATCTGCCCCGTGACGAACAGCCCGACCGAGGCCAGGGCTCCCAGCCGGGGGAAGAGCAGGATGCCGCTGGTGATGTAGAGGGGGCTGGCCAGGCCGCCCAGCAGATGCCACCACTCGACGTCGGGGGTCTTCCCGAGCGCGCCGAGTGAGCCGGTCACCGCCGCCAGGACCACCAGGAGTCCGGTGGCCACGCCCAGTTGGACCGTGGAGGCGCCGTAGGGGGTTCCCACGGCCTTGTTCAGTTGCAGGTTGACCGACGCCTGGACGGCCAGGAGGCACCCGACCACCAGGGCTGCCGCGAGCAGCGCAGCGTTCATCTCGTTCTCCCCCACATCAAACGGACGGTCGTCTCATTTAAGATAGGCCTGAGGATGCCAAACGGACAAGGTGTCCACTTAGAGTCTTGGGAAGTAGGGTGACCCGCATGAGTAACGGCGACGAGCATCCCGCCCCGCCCGTAGTCCTCCGCGGTGATCTCCAAGCGGTGCCCCAACGTGCCACCGGACCCCGGCAGCGCGCCGACGCGGTACGCAATCGCGCGCAGATCCTCTCCGCCGCCGAACTCCTCTTCACCACGCACGATCCGAGCACCGTGACCATGGAGCAGATCGCCAACGCCGCGGGCGTCGGCCGCGCGACCCTCTACCGCTCGTTCCCCGACCCGCCCTCCGTCGCCACCGCCCTCCTGGACGAGCACGAACGCCGGCTGCAGGGACAGATGATCTACGGCCCGCCTCCGCTGGGGCCGGAGGCACCCCCCGCCGAACGCCTGGCCGCGTTCTACATCGCCTACCTGGACCTGCTCCAGCGGCATCTGCCTCTCGCGTTGGGCGCGGAAACCGGGCCCGCCCGCTACGTCACCGGCGCCTACGGGTTCTGGCGCCTCCACGTGCGCACCCTGCTCATCGCCAGCGGAGCCCCGGACCCCGACGCGCTCGCCGACATCGCCCTCGGCCCCCTGGCCCCGCAGCTCTACCACCATCAGCGCAACACCCTGGGCATCCCCCACGAGCGCATCGCCCAAGCCCTCGCCGTGTTCGCCCGGCGCCTCCTGGGGGCCTAGGGCCTGCCGGCGGATCTTGTGACTGTGTGGGGGTCGTGTCGTTGGCACGGTCATGGGACGGGGAGATCTCACGAATGAGGAGTGGGTCCGGGTGAAGCCGCACCTGCCGAAGTCAGGGCTGCGCGGCGGCCGGTGGGCCAGACATCGCAGGATCATCAACGGGATCCTGTACCGGCAGCGCACGGGTGTGCCCTGGCGGGATCTGCCTGCGCGTTTCGGTCCGTGGAAGACCGTGTATGAGCGGCACCAGCGCTGGTCGGCGGATGGCACGTGGGACAGGACCTTCTAGGGCCAACCGGGGAGGGGGTACCTTCACGTCTCGGTGCGGCGGTGCTTACGGTTTGTGGGTTACCCAGAGCATTTCTGCCGGCCAGCGGTGTGCCCAGTCAGGCGGGTCGGTTTGGTTGTAGCCGTTGGCTGTTCCGGGTTCGGGCCGCGGCTCGATGAGGTCGTCGATGACGAGACCTGCGCCGCGCAGGACCTTGATCCAGTCGCCATAGGTGAGCTGATAGCTGACCGCGCCCTGGTCTTCGGGGATGGTGTCCAGCCCGAAGTAGTCCTGGTGCAGCGTCGTGGTTACGCGGCTGGCGGCTTCGTCGTAGCAGGCTTCGAACCATGGGCTGGCGACGTTGAACACCAGGCGCCCACCGCGGCGCAGGATGCGTGCGGCCTGCGGGACGGCCAGGTGCGGGGGCGCCCAGCTGAGCCCGCCGTAGTCACAGAACACCAGGTCGAAGCTGTCGGCGGCGAACGGGAGGTGTTCGGCGGCGCCTTGCACCAGCGGGTAGCGGGCCGCTCCCATCGCGCGAGCAGCCGCGGCGAGCTGGGCTTCGGACAGGTCGAGCCCGACCACGGTGGCGCCCTCAGCGGCGAGCGCCCTGGACCACTGGCCGGCGCCGCAGCCGAGTTCGAGGACGCGCTTGCCGGTGACGTCGCCCAGGGCGTGCAGGTGCGCGTCGGGGATGGAGTACATGCCCCACAGCCGGGGTGTGGCGCCGATCTGCGGGTCGTGCTCATGCTGGTAGGCGCTGCTGATCTGGTTCCAGAACCGCCGGTTGGCAGAAATGCTGTCCACGCGCCGACTCAAGCACTGCCTGCCGGGGGCGGTCAACACGATTGTGCTGCGACCGGGAAGGTTCACCGGTTCACGGGTGTCCTGTCTGGCTGCCGATGCGATCGGGTGGGATCGATCGACCCGATCCAGCGTCAGGAGACGTGGTGACACCACGGGTTCAAGTCCGCAGGATCGCCGACTACGAGGGCAGCAGCAGCTGCAGCAGATCGTCCGGCGGGGCAGCACGACCAGCGTGCGCTACCGGCGGGCGATGATCCTGCTGGCCTCTGCGGGCGGCAACACCGTCCCGGTCATCGCCCGTCTCATGGCCGCCGACGAGGACACCCTCCGCGATGTTATCCACCGCTTCGAACGAGATCGGCCTGGCCTGCCTGGACCCTCGGTGGGCGGGAGGCCATCCCCGCCTACTCAGCGATGACGACGAAGCCTTCGTCATCCAGACGGCCACCACCCGCCCGGTCAAGCTCGGCCAGCCGTTCACCCGCTGGTCGATCCGCAAGCTCACCGCCTACCTGCGCAAAGTCCACGGACGCGTGATCCGCATCGGCCGCAAGGCCCTGCGGATGCTACTCAAGCGGCATGGCATCACCTTCCAGCGCACCAAGACCTGGAAGGAGTCCACCGACCCCGACTTCGACGCCAGGCTCGAGAGCGCACCGGGCCACCCGTCCCAACCGGCAACCCGGCGAACCTATGCGGTCACGGCACTAGCTCCCGCCACGAGAGTCGGCCACCTCACCAGAACTCACGGGGAGCTGGCCGACGGCCCATCAGGTCGCAGCGCGGACCACACCTCATCGAGCCGGGGACCCGGGATCACGAACAGGCTGACCCACCTCGGATGACCAATTGGGACGGAAACGTCCCATGAAGTCTGTGAAGTCGTTCCGGAGATACCGAGAATCGGACGGCTTCAGCCGGATCTGCTGACGGCTGCCTGCCCACCAGATCTCGAAATCCGCAACCGTGCCCTCCGCCGGCCAGTCATCGCTTTGTTCCGGAAGCAACAGGACGTCGACGAAGCCTCCGACGCTCAAGCCGATGTCCACGAAGATCCCGATCGCACCGGGCCGGGGAACCTCCACGACGGTGCCCTCGAGAACCTGCCCGAAGCGCAGCCCCCTCCGAATCCGAGCCCACTCGGCATCTGTCACCACGAACGCATCTTCGCACCCTCGTCCCGGTCATGAGCAGCTGCACTCGGGCGGCGGAGTCCCGTCACGGACGTCGATCGCCCCGCCCGTCTGGGCGACACAGCATGCCCTCACTTCTCGTGAACAATCCCCGACAGACGGACGCTCAACTGCTGCTGAAACTCATCGACAAACGCTGTCGCTGAACGTGAACGAAGCGGGTGCGTACCGGCAGCTTCCCCCGCGGTCTGGCGGATCCGGCTCGATGCCGAACGGGTTCGTCTAGGTCAAGGCCAAGCGCCGATGGGTCCGGACTGCAGACTGTGCGTGACCTCCAAAGGCCCAGGCCGCCCAGGCCAACCGTGTCGCCTGCTGGTGCTACCTGTGTCGGTAGTCAGCCAACGGATCGATCACTGCGGCGATGGAACGCTGCCACCAATCCGTGCCGTCCGCGCTATGGCAGCCCAGCTGAACGAGGATCTTGGTGGGAGCAGTTCTGCGCTCAATCTCGAATTCCACGATCGCCGTGGCGCCAACTGCTAGGGGGCCGATTTCAATGCTCTCCGGTCGCTCCGTTTGGATTTCTCCGCCCTCCTGCTCGCTCAGGAACCAGGCGGCAAGTGGCAGCCCCTCCACTCCATCGCCAGACACGGTGGCTGTGACGGAGCTCAGCGCAGGTCCGTGGACTTGTCGCAGCGTGATACCGCCCGCGTCCCTCCTGTCTCTGATCCGCACGTCCTCAACGGCGAACTGTGGACCGCGGGCCTCTCTGCGTTCTTCCTCCTCTCCTTCGATCTGACGTCGCATCAAAGCAACCTGCTCCTCGGCTGACTGGGCCGCCGTCTTGGCCGTGCGTGCCTCCCCGTACGCGACAGCAGCGGCCCCCACACTCACGACAGCGGTGGCGATCGCCGCAATCAGTTCGCCGTCCATAGTTTCCCTTCCGAAGTAGACCCGCATGGCAGTGCGCCCTGGTATCTGTAGTGCTTCGGACTGAAGCTGACGGTCACCACACAGTTAGCTGCCGGCCAGGCGTAGGCGGTTTCATTCGCACGGTGGAGCGCTCCCGTACGTGCGCCGCGCCTTCACTACGGCCCTTGGCCAACCGCGAGCTCGCCACCCTGTTCGCACCGCACGCCCGCAGCCGGGCCATGGGCGCAGGACTTCCGCGCCGGCCTCGCCGAAGGCAGCGAAGCCGTCCGGGCCGTCGAACAGGGCTTGGACAAGGCCTTCCGGGCGATCGGCCACGTCTCATACAAGGAACCTGCCGGGCCCGAGCCCTAGACCCTGCTGCGCCGGGTGTCTGTGCGATGTACTGGTCAGTTGATCGGTTGTGCTTGCCGGTTAGTGATCACTGATGCGAGGTGGGAACCGAATCGAGCTCCTGATGCTGCCGATCCGGCCCGTGGACAACGTTGGGCGGACCGCCTTCGGACCTTGGAGGTCGTCGCATGGACCCCCACCGCGTCTTCCTCCCCCCACGCGTCTGCGCGTGCTGTGCCCGCCGGTGCAGCGAGTCCTCCAGCAGCCGGTTGTGGTACTCGTCCGACACCCACGTGTACAGCGCCGTCGTGGCGGCGTACCGGTGGCCGACCTGGTCCTGGACGAACCGTTCCGGGTACCCGAACTCGATCAGGTGCGTGATGTAGGTGTGCCGCAGGCAGTACAGCTCCAGCTCCTGGCTCAGCCCGGCCAGGTCCCTCACGAGGGCGAAGACCTCGTCAAGGCGCCGGGGGCTGATCCTGCCGCAGCGCTCGGTCACCCACAGCGCCGGATACGCGCCCGCCCCGAACCCGTCCCGCACCTTCGTCGTCCGCTCCTCCAGCAGCGGGATTCTCCAGTCCATCTCCGGAACCGTGAGCACCGTCCGCCGCTTCGGCGGGCTGCCCCGCGACGCCTTCCCGAACCTGACCTCCACGGAACCGAACCGCCCGTACTCCTTCGCCCGCGGGTTGTGCCGCAGATCGTGCAGATCCAGCATCACCACCTCCCGGCGCCGCGTGCGAACTTGTCGCGGGTGTAGCCCGCCCGGGACGCATCCGCGATCAGGAGCTGATCCAGGGCGTCAGCGAGAGCCAGGGTCGCGGCCTGCGGCGGCGCAGCCGGGACTGCGGGAGCTGCGGGCGCGGCGAAGGCCGTGGAGGGCGCGGTGAGCGGGGCGATGGTCAGGGTGAGCGCGGCGAGGCCGCGGGCAAGGTTCTTGATCACGAATGCTGGCCTACCGGCCAACCCCCGGCGGCGACCGCCGGTTTCGCGGTCGGCTCAGCCGGTCGGGTGAGGAGGTTCACCGCGGAAACGGTCTCCCGCATCCGGCCGTACGGCAGGCACCGCACGCCAGTTCGGCATCCGTACAAGGTGCCGGGCCGAGTTGTGTCTCGAAGCGCTGTCAGTCGTGCCTGGGACACTCCGCGGCATGGCCGTCTCGCTCACCTGCGTCCGTTCCGGCCGGTGCGTTCACGGCGCCGCCGTCCGGCGCCAGCAGGAAGTACTGCTCGCAACCGTGCTTCCGGGCACAGCAGACCGAGGACACCGCGTGGGTCTCGCGGTCGTGCGTTCACTGTGAAGGCGAGTTCCGCGGCAGGGCAATGAGGCCGCCTCAGGGGCTGGCCCCGGCAGGCAGAACAGCCCGCCGGGGCCAGCCCCTGAGGACCGGTCATTTTCGCCAGAACAGGTGGTGCGTCACCCCGCTCGGGCTGGGAACGACCTCCAGGTGGAACCGGTCGAGCAGCTCATCGGGGGACTCCCAGAGTCGTACTCCGGACCCGAGCTTCACCGGTGAGACCGCCACGTGCAGGGTGTCGACGAGGTCGGCGTCGAGGAACTGCCGGATGGTGGTAGCCCCGCCGCCGAGTCGGACGTCTTTGCCCTGCGCCGCCTCCCGGGCCTGCTCGAGGACCGTGGCAGGGTCGCCGTCGACGAAGTGGAACGTGGTGTCAGAAAGCGTGAGCGAAGGGCGCTCGTGGTGGGTCAGGACGAAGACCGGGGTGCGAAACGGGGGCTCGTCACCCCACCAGCCCTGCCATTCATGGTTGTGCCAGGGCCCGCGCTGGGGCCCGAACTTGTTGCGGCCCATGATCTCGGCGCCGATGTTGCGGGCGTAGTCCCGCGTGAGGTAGTCGTCCAGGCCCCGGCTCCCCCCGGGGTCGGTGCGCATGGGCCAGCTCGCCGTGGCGCCGGCCCAGGCGAATAGCCTCTCGGGCTCGACATGACCGAACGGCCTCTCGAGGGTCTGGTCCTCACCGGCACCGATCCCGTCACTCGAGACGTTGAAGTTCTGGACTCTCAGTAGTTGAGCCACGTGTTCCTCCTGTGTTGTCGCAACAGTGGTGAGACTTGCCGGGCCGGGAAAACTCATCGCTGCGTCCGTGACCGGTCAGAAACTGGGCTGGAGCGTGTTCAGAACCCCGCGAGGGCTTGCAGGTCGTGGAGGACTGGAACTCTGCGGACAAGGTGCCGACCGCTCGGAGAGGCGACTGCCGGGAGGCAAAGGCCGGACACGCTCGGAAAGACCCCGCTGGGTCACCTCGGCCCGGCGGACCTCGGCCCGCTCCTTGACAACCTTGTATGCCAGTCGTGCCAGGCCACCGACCACGGAGGTCATCCCGACCACGACCATCGCCATCACCGTCGGATCCATGATCTGCCTCTCGACCTCCGCGGTGCGTTGTACTCCGCGTCTGGGTCCTAGAGCAAAGAGGAGGCCCGAGGGTGACATCGCACCAAAGAGAAACTTTCACGACAAGATCACGAATGGCGATCGGGGGGTGACGGGTTGTCAGTGGTGGGTGCTTTCATGGGTCGGTTGCGCAGGGAGGCGCACCACGATTGGTAGGGGGATGTTGCTGTGCCGTTAATCAGGACGTACAAGAGGGCGGATGGGACGGTGGTCCGGGAACACTCGCGGTTGCCGGCCGGTGCGCGACGGCAGACCGCGATCGCCTTCGGGATCGTGGCGGTGGTGGTCATCTTCGCGAATTCGGGCACGGCGGCCACCGGCTCGCCCGGCACGGAGCGGTTACCGAAGCCTGGGCCGTCGACGGTGACGTACCCGATCAAATGGCCGGACGCAGACAGGCCGGCACCCCGGTCCACGCCACCCGTGAAGTACCCGATCAAGTGGCCTGGGTGGAAGGAGGCGGCTCCGCGGCCGACACCGACGGTCTCGTATCCGATCAAGTGGGAGCGCAACGGAGACGGGCAGTGAGCCGCCGCCCGCCCGCACGGCGGCGGACCGGCCGTCGACGCACTCGGAAGGCGTCCGGCGGCGAGCAGCTCGTCCTCATCGGAGGAGGGCTGCTGCTGGTGTGGCTCATAGTCGTGGGAGTGCTGCGCTTCCTGGCCAACAACCCCGTGGTCCCGGTGCTCCTGGTCCTGGTCGTCGGCGGCGCGGTGGCCGTCAGGGTAGTTCAGCACCGGAAGACGGCGCAGTGGGAACGGGTGAGGTCACAGGGTCTTCGCTACGCGCTCTCCCAACTCGACGGGCTCCATCACCGGGAGTTCGAGCACGCTGTGCGGGACCTGATGCGTCGCGACGGCTGCGGGGACGCTGTCCAGGTCGGCGGTGCCGGGGACAACGGCGCGGATGTGAAGGCAACCGATCCGTACGGGAGGCGCTGGGTGATCCAGTGCAAGCACCGTAAGGCCGGCCTGGCCGGGTCCGCGGTGGGCACCCCGGATCTGCAGGTCCTCAACGGCACCGGGCGGCCGGTCCACAAGGGGGACGTCGTTGTTCTCGTGACCAACGGCAAGTTTTCCAAACCGGCGGTCGAATTCGCCCGCTCGCAGCGGCTCCACCTGGTCGATCGTGCGGTCCTGGGCGAGTGGGCGAGCGGTTCCCGACCCATCTGGGAACTGCTGCGGGCCGTCCCACCACCGAGGCGGCCAACTTCGCTGTCCTGAGCAGTGGCTGTAACAAGGGGGCCCGCACCTTGGTTCTGATGCGGGCGCTCTGCGAACGGCGCGGGCTACGCGGGGACTGGCCGCGCCGACGGGCAGCAGCTTCTCCGGCCTCCTGCCCTGTGGCCGCAGCACCGACGATCACAGGTCGCGGCACCCGCCACCCCCAGCCTCCGACCCCTCCGCGACCTCCGGGAGACCCCATACCGCTGCCGACGCGCCCCGTCCGGCCGCTCGCCCTGCCCGTCGTACCGCTCCTGGCCACCGCCCTGATGACCGCTGGCCTGACCGGCTGCTCCGCGCTGTCACCGTTCAACACATGTGACGAAACGGCGACGCGGCTGAAGGACCTGCGCTCTCAGTCGATCCTGAACTCCACCCCCGAAGGGGCTCGACTCGGTTGACTCGCGCTGCATCGACGACACCGGCGACGCCTGGCTGTACGCCGCGCGCGCCTACGCCTTCCCCGGCTCCCGGCAGAAGGTCGTGGACTTCTACCGCACCACGGCCAAGGCGGACGGCTGGCACCTACAGCACGACCCCTCAGATCCGAACACCCCCGAAACAACGGCGGGACTGTGCTTCACCAAAGGCGGAGACGGCGAAGCCCTCCTGCTGACCGTGCAGTTCACCACGGCCAGCGATCTGAAGTCTGAGTACGACTACGAGGCCGGCCGGAGTTCGATTCGGGCTCCGGATTCGAGATAGAGGTCGGCTCCGAGACGGACGGGGCGAAAACCGGCTGTTTCGACTGACACCCTGGGGCTTCACGAACAGGCCACAGGGCGGACCGCAGCCGGCCCTGCCCTGGGGTGACGGTGTCGGTGTCGGTGTCGGCGACGTGAGCAGGCCGCAGTCGCGGGGGACCGCGGCCTGCCGGTGCGTGCGGCCGAACCTGGCGGGACCAGGCCGTCTCTATTGGATCACCGCGCGGCCCTGATGAGGATGCCCGCGAGGTGGAGGCCGGCCTACCGGACCAACGACCCGATGATCCGAATGGGACGGCCTCGGTGCAGGATGAGCCCGTGCTTCCTCCCCGACTACTGTGGCGTGATCCCCGGCCCATCCCCCGGTTCAATCGACAGGAGCCGGTAACCCAGATCGTCCGTGACCCCGGCTTCTACGAACCGAGCGATGAGGACGACTGCTCGAGGTACGGGTACTTCTGCCAGGCGCATGACCGCCACTACTGGCACGAGTCCTGCGGGGAAGGGCCGCATCTCATCGCCTTGCACTGCCAAGAGCATGGGCCGGAGAGCATGTGGCCGCAGCCACTCATGCTGATGTTCCCAGAGGGGTTCGACCCTCCGCTGAGCGACGCACAGCTGGCCTGGGTGCGGGCAGACGACGACCTGTCTAGGCGTGATCCGAAAGAGACGGCCTAGGGCCTGTCCGGCGGATCACGCCGGGCGGTCCACAGGCGCTGATTCGCTGTAGCGACCCGCCGGACAAGGAGCTGGGTGAAGCAGGTTGGGCACGCCGTTAAATGCCTCGACATCGGTCACGGTGATCGGGGACGCTTCGCGCGATGACAAGAATCGACGACACGCCGCCCGCGTGGGACGAGCGCACTCAGCTCACCACGTTTCTCGACTACGCACGTGACACCGCCCGCGCCAAGTGCGCTGGCGTCTCAGCGGAGAACGCCGGCAAGGCGCTCCTGCCGGGCTCACCGCTGATGACCATGAGCGGAGTGATCAACCACCTCCGCTGGGTCGAGTACTACTGGTTCCAGGTGGTCTTCCTCGGCGAGGAAAACCGGGGCCCCTGGACCGAGGAGGACCCCGACCGCGAGATGCGTATCGCCGTCGACTTCCCGCTCACACAGTTGCTCGACGAATACGCCGAACAGAGCGCCCGCTACCGCGAACTGGTCGCCGGGAACAGCCTGGACAAGCAGGCCCAGCGAGCCATCCGCGACGGCCTCCACGTCGACTTGCGCTGGATCCTCCTCCACCTCACCGAGGAGACAGCCCGCCACAACGGCCACCTGGACATCCTGCGCGAGCTGCTCGACGGCACGATCGGCGACTAGATCCAGCGGAGATCACGGGCGGAGCCAGAGTCGGATCGAGGCGACGGTGACGGTCCCGTGGAAGATGTAGCCGCGCTTGTCGAACCTCGTGGCCACGGCCCGGGAGTTCTTCAACGCATTGATCGTTCGCTCGACTTCGTTCCTTCGCTTGTAGATCGTCTTGTCGAAGCCTGCGGGCCGGCCGCCCTTGCTGCCCCTTCGTTGGCGGTTGGCCCGCTGGTTCTTCGGTTCGGGGATGGTGTGCTTGATCTGGCGTCGTCGCAGGTAGCGGCGGTTGCGACGGGAGGAATACGCCTTGTCGCCGCCGAGATGGTCGGGCCGCGTGCGCGGGCGTCCGCCGCCGAGGCGGGCGACACGGATGCGTTCCATGACCGGGATGAGCTGCGGAGCGTCGCCCCACTGGCCCGGAGTGATCAGCAGGGCCAGGGGGCGGCGTCCACCCTCACCGGCGAGATGGATCTTGCAGGTCAGGCCGCCCCGGGAGCGTCCGAGTCCCTCGTCGGGGCGGTGCTGCCGGGGCGTGCGTCTTTCCCCGGCACTCCTGGCGGTTTCCTACGAGCCCCGGCGGCGTGCTGATGGGCCCGGCAGGAGGTCGAATCGACGCTCACCATCGACCAGTCGATCCGGCCTTCCGTGTCGGCGTCGGCCAGGACGGACGCGAAGATCTTGCCCCAGGTGCTGTCCGCCGACCAGCGTCTGTGCCGTTCGTACACCGTCTTCCATGGACCGAAACGCGCAGGTAGATCCCGCCATGGCACCCCCGTGCGCAGTCGGTACAAGATTCCGTTGATGACCCTCCGGTGCTTGGCCCACCGGCCGCCGCGCTGACCGGACTTCGGCAGATGCGGCTTTAGCCGGGCCCACTCCCCATGCGTTAAATCCCCCGCCCCATGCTCATGCCAACGACCCGAAGCCACGACGGTCACATGATCCGCCGGACAGGCCCTAGGGCACCGGGTTTCGGGGCCTGACCCCTAGGAGGGCGAGTGTGGCGGTCCGTAGCCATGTTGCCGCCTCTTCCACGGACATGCGGTGCGCCCCAACCTCGTCGCCTGCTGCGTGGCCGAGAGCGGTGACTGCGGCCACCAGCCAGGTGGCTGGTGGTGCGGGGTCGAACTCGCCCGACGCCTGGCCCTTCTTGACCAGCCGGGTGAGCCGGGCTGCGACGGGCTCATGGCGAGCCTGGTCTGCGGCGGCGCCGGCGCGGGTGCTTCCGAGTTGGAGGAGCGCTGGGTTACGTTCGAACAGTCGCCAGCCGATGGCCTGGAGCTGCAGTAGCTGGTCCAGGGCGGGACCGCCGTTCTCTTCCGCCTCGTCCATCGCGGCCATGGCCTGGTCCGTGATCCGGTCGGCGACAGCGTCCAGCAGCGCGTCACGGTTGCCGAAGTGCGCGTACACGGTCTGGCGGGTCAGGCCGGCCGCAGCGGCGATGGCAGCCAATCCGGCGTCGGGCCGCTCGGCCAGCAGTCGGACCGCGGCGTCCAACACCGCGGCCCTGCTGCGCTCAGCGTCGGCGCGACGGCGCGGCCGTGCCCGCGACGAGTCGCCCGGGAGTTCGAACGCAGCCAACTCTTACACCCTTGTCAGAAATGGACCCTCGTCATATCTTACAGGCACGTAAGAGATTGCTGCGAAGTGCAGCCGATGACTGGCAGGAGCACGGTGAACCCTCTCCACGCGAAACCTCCCGAGCAGTTCATCGCTGACTTCTTCACGACCTTCACCGACGCCGTGGTCCATGGGTCGGAAGACGTCTCTGAGCTGATGGCCAGGTACTACACCCGTGACGTCGTTCAAGTCGCTGACGGCGTGCGACTCGACTGGGACCGCCTCCTCGCTCACCTCCGCCCGGTACGCAAGAACCTGCGAGAGTTCCGGTTCGAGGTGCATGAGGCGTTCGTGGACGGCGGCCGGATCGCGGCCCGCTTCACGATCCACGCCCAGATGCGCAAGGGAGGACCAGTGTCCACGCGAGTCCACATGTTCGCCGAGTTCACGCCCGACGGCCTGCTGCGACGAGCAGAGCAGCTCACGCGGTCCGCCATCCCCGCCGAACCGGAGACGGGGGAGTGATCCGCATGCGCATCCGGCTCGTCCAGGGTCTTGCCCTGCTGTCCACCGGTGCCCTCGCCGGCGCATTCGGCTACGGAGCGGCCAACCTCGTCCCCACATTCAACGCCGTACCGCTCGACATGAGGTTGTCATTCCATACTCAGTTGATGCAGATGAACGGCATCACCATGCAAGGTGCCATGGGCATGTCGGCGCTCAGCGCCCTCGCGCTTGCCGTCTTGACGCGTGGCGCCACGCGGTGGCTGGCCGGAGGGGCTGGGCTCCTTGCTGTTGCGTCCTTCCTGATAACCCGTCTCGGCAACGTCCCCATCAACGGCCGTATCAAGCAGTGGGCGGCGACCTCGGCACCCGCCGATCACGCCGAGATCCTGGCTCGCTGGGAGGCGTTCAACTACGCACGCACGGGCGCCGCGTTCGCTGCCTTCGCGCTGCTGATCCTTCTCGCCCTGCACCGAAGCCAGGCTGTTCAAGATCCAAACGACACCCTCTAGGTGTATTGACCCGCGGCGTTGTCGACTCGGCTGATGGGCGGGGTGCCTTCGAGCGCGGTGTGACAGCGGTGGTGGTTGTAGGTGTGGAGGAAGTCTGCCAGGGCTTCGGTCCGCTCCTGGTTCGAGGTGTAGGGCCGCTGGTAGGCCCATTCTCCGTAGACAGCGGCGCCCGCAGCGAGAACGGCGGCGCCTGCGATCACCGAGGAGGCCGGGCGGGTTGTACGGCGAGCCCGCGCACGGCGACCCTTGATCGCCCCAACACGGCCGAAGGCGCGCTGCGGCTTCGGCCCGAGTTGGCCGGATGCCGATGTGGACGTCGGGTTGCCGTCTGCCGTGGCGAGAGCCGGCCGCCGGGAAGACACAGCTGGCTTGCGCAGGAGTGGTCACAGGAGCTGCTGGATCCAGTAGCCCACGGCGCTGGCGGCGGTGATCCCGGCGCCGTAGCTGAGGCCGCGTACGAAGTGCCCTGCGGCAGCGCGGCGCTGGCGCAGGCCCCATCGGGCGAGGAAATGCTCGGCTTTGCGTTCGTAGCGTCGGAGGAGTCGGCGGCAGCCGGCGAGCCAGGCCATGGTGCGTTCGATTGTCCAGCGGTGGCGGCCCAGCCGTTGCGAGACGACCGACATCGCCGCCAGCCTCCGGCATGACGCCCGCGACGCCAGCAGGCCGCTTGCCCTCCTCGGACTCACATGATCACGAATACCGCGTTTGAGATCTCGGTGGGGGACGGAGCCGGCATGCCCGAAAACCGGTTGACCTGTGGTCAATGATGAAATCGTGATCTCCAAGCAACGCGCCGTCGAGCTCATCGAGTCCTTCCTGGCCAGAGAGCTGCCGACGTGGCCATGGTGGGGGCCGGCCCCCACGCCGGACGTCTACCACGTGCAGGAACGCGCAGTCGGCTGGCTCGTCTTCTGGCGCTCGGCCGAGCAGGCCCACGACCGTGACGCGCGCGGCAGCTTCGTCGGCGGCCACTACCTGGTGGACCGGCACGACGGGAGCATCCACTACGTACCCGGCGTCTGGTGGGAGGACGAAGGCTGGGAGGAGCAGTACCTCCTGCAGACCAAGGGCATCAGGCGGCCTGATCCACTGGCCTGCGCTGTTCGCGCGCTCGTCCACTCCGTCGGTGTCGTGGCCGCGATGAGTCATCTGCGCAAGCAGGCCCCGCGGCTGAGCTTGCAGGAAGCAAAGGCCTACGTCACGACCGTTCGGGACGGTGCCGAGCCACCGGAAGAGCTGGCAAGCCTCACCCGGAACGAGCCGAAGTGGCCGCATCCGCCCATCGAAACGCTGGCTGGCCCGGTCCGGTAGGGATCTGGCTGAGGGGCCGAGGCCGCCTCTGAACCCCTCGGCCAGCAGCGACCGAAGCGACTCACCGTCGTACAAACCTCGTCAAGCCTCCAGAGCGCATATCTCTCTCGGCGCCGAGAGAGATATTGCCGGGCCCGCAGCTAGAGCCCGTCTCTTTGACGAATTGATCAACTGGCCGGTGCAGCCTGAAGGCTTGGGGCGTCGCGCATGGAAACCTGGCGGCATGGATACGTTCGCGGGCCGACTCGACGGCGGATGGAAGTGGTGGGACGCCGCCATCGAGGAAGCGCAGGAAGGGCGCTGGGTCCGTGATGCCGTCGAACGGCAGGTGATGAAGGACATCAGCGCTGCCACCAACCCTCCCCATGGTGGACGGATGGCACCGTTCACCGAGGACTCGTGGCACGTACGCATCGGGAGGATCGCGAACTGGGCCGGGGTGCTGCGGCTCGCTGCCCGATCGGGCGGGTGGGTGCTCCAACCAGTCGCCGGACGCCGCCCGCCGCACCCTGCGGGCATGGCCGAGCTGCTGTCTGGCATCTACGCGGTCGGCGAGCAGGGAGAGATCTGGATGAAGCAGCTCCTGAAGGGCGAGCTGCCACCAGAAGACGAGATCGCGAAGGCCGAGGGCTTCCTCACAGGGCCAGGGTCCATCGAGGACCTTGAGCTGTTCTTCGACGACTGAAAGCCTGCTTTCCATCGGCAGCGACGTGTCCAGATGAGGATGGTGGCGACGTGGAGTGCGGCCCGGTGGGCGATAGCAAGTTTGTCCGCTCGCATGGCCAGGCCGCGCCGCTGCTTGAGCCGGATAGTGCACCGCTCGACAGCGTTGCGCTGCTTATACACCTCGGCATCGGAGCCGGGCGGGTGGCCTCCCGCGCGGCCTCGCCGCAGGCGGTGTCCGATCTGGTTGGCGGGCTGGGTGGCTTTGTTCATGAGAACGGGTTCTGGCTGAACTTCCGTGGACTTGTTGCGGAGCGTTACTGGTGACGGCCCCCGGTGGCGTCCACGGGTGAGCGATCGTGCACGCTGGTTGCATGGCCAGTCGCATAGAGAAGTACCTCGCCCATCTTGATCGGCTTTCCGGGGGAAGGGAGCCCCGGTTCTTCCCTGTCGAGTCGACCAAACAAGGGCTGCGGGGCGTGACGGAGATCGTGTACGACGACCTGCCGGACGGACTTCTCACGACGCTCACCTACGGCTTGTCGCTGGCAGAACACCCGGACTGGCAGCAGGGCTCGCCGGAGCTCTGCCTCAGCGTGAACTCGACCAACGTGATCTGGGCCCACGCGGTGGGCTTCCTCGCCGAGCAGCTCCGTGGCACCTGCCCATTCAGTTATGGCAGCACCATCAACTTCGGCGAGCGAATCGTGCCCGAGTCGGAGATGACGGCGTTCTGCGTGTTCGCGCCGATCGTGCTCGACAGAGACGACTACCTGGGCATCGACGTCGGCGTTCCGGGACACGAGGGTCACGACGTGATCAACGTCCAGGGGATGTACCCCATCCACGAGGTGGAGCGGCAGTTCATCAACGAGCACGGGCTTGAAGCCTTCTGGAAGAGCGACTGGGAGCCCACTGACGTGCTGCGTCGCCCCGCAATCTGATCTGGGGAGGGCAGCAGCCCTGATCTCGATGGCTCATTGATGGACGACAGCAGGCGAGCAGGACTCGCTTGCGCACGAGTGCGCAGCCGGCTCGGCCGAACATCTGGCGCTTGAGCATCGTGATCCGGTTGAACGTGTCCTTCGACACCCGGAACTCCGGGGCAGGGTGAGGCCGGCGGTGACGGCGTTCCTGTCGCGTTCGATGTCTGCGGCGAGGTGTGGAGGCTGGGCAGGTCGACGCTGCGAACGGCTTCGATCCGCTGCGGAAGCCGCTCGCATTGGCGCTGGGGCACTATCTCGGCGAAGGAGCGGACGTGCCTGGTCAGAGCGTCGAGCTCCGGGCATTGCGCCAGAACGGCCTTGAGGTGGAGTCGTTCGGTCTCGGCCAGGGCTTCAGGACGGCTCAGGATCCATTCAACGGTCTACTGCAGGCTCCAGCGGGCCGGGTGCCCGGGATCGGCAGGGCAGGCGAAGACGTTGAGCTCACCGTGGTTGCCCACGATGACCCCGGTAGGCGTGGCGAACGGGAACGGGCGCAGGCCCTGATCTTCGACCGGTACCCAGCTCTGGCTTCCGCCGTCCCACTCGGAGCTGTCGACGGTCAGCAGCAGGTGCATGGGTGTCGCGCAGGTCAGGCAGTCCATCGGAGACGGATCGGTCGCATGCCAGGACGCGTATCCGCCAGCGCGCCAGCCGGGCGGGATCGACAGGTCGTACTGGTAGCCGACCGGCTCTGCCTCGTCCGCGTCCGCTCCGTCCTCCCGCTCGGCCTCCTCTTCCAGGGCTTCCTCCCAGGTGTCGATCCGGTCGCTCAGGTCCTTGGGCAGGAGCCCGGCGAACGGGTAGGTGACCACCTGCTCCGGGTACAACTCGCAGGGCACAGGGACGTATCCATCGAACCCGACGACCGGCGGCTGCGGCGGTGAGGCCAAGACGTCGCCTACCTCCGCCGACCTGCGCCAGCGCAGGTGAAGGAACATGCTGTACCCCGTGGGGTCGTGTGCGTCGAAGGGGCACCAGAACACCTGGAGCAGGTCACAGCCGTCCGGCCCCGCGGACAGATCGGGGACGTCCCGCCTGTACAGCTGCGCGAGGCCGAGCATGGGCAGCGGATCGGTCTCGTTCGTCCCCGGCACCTGGTGTGTGCGGCCCAACTCCTTGACGAGTCGCCGTTCTTCTTCCGTCAGGCCCTCGTACGGTTCCCGCGCCCACGCCGCAGCGCGGACCTCTCGCTCCCGACGGATGTCCGCCGGGCGCCGCCCGCGCCCGCGTTGGTGCGCCCCGGTACACACCGGCCACGGCTCTTCCGCCGGCCACAGCATCGGTCCGCCGACGGAACTCGCCGACACATCCGGGCGCCCCGGCCGCGGATGCAAGCGGGTGGTCGTGCCCCGATGGGCGGCCAGTTCCGGGAAGAGCGCCTCGACGTCGAGCGGGCGCGGCGGCGTGGTCCGTGTCATGGAAACGACCCTAGAGAGCCGACAGACGCGGTAGACGAGCACCCCCACCGGGCGGGACGTGTCCACGAACAGGACCGGGACGGAGTCCGCTCAGCACAACCGCTGTCCAATCCCGTGAACCTATCGATTCACCCACCGGCGCCAGGTGCCCTCCCACGTTGTTGAACAAGTGCTGTTCGTTCTCGCGAACAGAGCCACCGATCGCTTCGTCGAAGGGGATCCTGTTCAGCAGACAGTGGTGAGTTGTCCGAGCATCCGGTCGAACAGGTGCCGCAGGGCCTGCATGTGCCACTCCCCGGAGGACCGCCGGCGGCGGCGGTAGTGACGTCCGCGCCGGCCGGGCCGCTGAGGGCAAGCGGCTACGCCACCTCGCCACCGGGCGTACCGCGGTGTTCGTCACCCACCGGCTGGCCAACGTATGGCTCGCCGACCGGATCATCGTCCTCGAGCGCGGCCGGATCGTGGAAGAAGGCGACTTCGACTCCCTCATCAACGCCGGCGGCCTGTTCGCCGAGCTGTACAAGAGGTGGCAGTAGGTGCGGAACTCCGGGTCAGGATCGTCCTGTACCAGCAGGCTCTGCCCGTAGCCAGCGTCAGGCTGGAACGGCGGAACCTCGGGTTCGGTCGCCCAGCGGGGAGTGATCACGTACACGTCCCCACCGGCGAACAACTCGTCGAGGACCGTGTTGTAACGCTCCAGGACGACGGCGTACGCGCTCTCGTCCTCTGCGTATCGCTTCGCACATGGTGGGCGCTGGCACCAAAGGCGCGAAGTTCCCGGCTCGGGCGGTGTCCACGGCGTTGGCGTCGACGCCACCACGACGCTGGTCGTTCAGCTCATCCGGGACCGAGGTCACGCCACAGGCCGATACCGCGGCGCTTGCGCGATGACGCAACTTGCGCGGCCGCCGAGCAGGCAACGGCGAGCCTCTGACTGCGCGGCTACCGGGTGCTATCCGCGTCACTGAACGCCGCAGGGCAGTGAGCCAGCCTCGTAACCGTGTCATCGACGCCGTAGCAAGCAGCCTATGCCGCCAATGCCTGCTCACTTGTCCCGCGCGGCCAGATCGCATGCTGACCAGCGCCATCACCCACCGTGCGACCCAAAGATTGTGGCACCACGACACAAGTGTCGCCGCCTGTCCCGAAACGGGGGCGACCGTGCGTCGGAATCCTCGGCATCCCCGAGATTCCCGCACTACCCGAGGCTCCTCCTGGCCCTCAGGCCCGCCACGATCGTGCAGACATCCCATGACGGCTCAAGCCGTAGGGATGGACCCGGAAGGGGAACTCCCCGGCTCTTTCACGCGTTGCGGAGGACGACCTGATCGTTTGGCGTATGACACGACGGCCGCGCCGTCGGGGGAAGCGAGCAACCCATGGCCATGGTGGGCCTGTTCTGGATAGCCGAAGGAGATGTCTACGTGGGCGCGAAGCCGTCCGGTCTGGCTCCCGGGGTTCGCCTGACCCCCGAGGGTGTGGTGGCCCTCGGCGACAGACAGTCCAACGTCTACCTGTGGGAGGACGTGCACGCCCTGACGATGGCGGGCGTCCCCGTGAAATCCCTGAAGCGCCAGATCGGCGCGGTCACGGACATGGCTCTGGACACGGTGGTGAACCTGGCTATGCCCGGGGGCCCAGGCCCGGTGGGCGGGGGCCCGGCGATGATGACGGTGCGCGTGGAATCACGCGACTGCGACACCGAGCTGTCGACCTACATGGCCGCTGCCGTCGGCTACTCCCCCACAGAGATCGACCTCTCCCAAGCTCTCCTGTCTCGCCTCACAGAGGGCGCCGCGACGATGGCCACGACGATGGCTGCGATGTCGGAGTGGGGTCGCGCGTGGGAGGGAGGCTCACCCCGGGGAGCGCAGCGCGAGGAGCTGTTGCGGCGATGGGTGGGCTAGGACCTGTCCGGCCGATCATGCTGCTGGTTCGGGTATGCGAGCGGGTCGAAAGTGAGCGCGAGATCAGCAGTACGTTCTGCCTGTGGGCCCAGCCGCGGGCAACCGATCACTGAATCCGTCCCGGGCGGGGATCTACAAGTAAGGCGGGCGCAGCGTGAAGTCCTGGAGTTTTCGGCATAAGGCCGTCACCACCGTGACCGCGGTGTTCCTGCTCGGTATGGGAGTCTGCATCGCCGGGCTCACCGAGCAGCCCGAGAGCATCGAACGCACGCGGATCGCCGGTACGTGGACCGGCGACGCCGGTGCCCGTGTGGAACTGCACGCGAACGGCCGGTTCGAGATGTCCGGCATTCCCCGCAGTGCCATCACCTTCAGTTTCATCGATCCGCCACCGGGCGACGGGAAGCTGTCCGGGAGTGGGACGTGGAAGCCCGCAAGGGACGGCGACAGGGTGGACAGCATCCTCCTGTACGTCGACGCCGGCGGGTCGTTCTCCGAGACGTCGGAGACCGGGGAGTTGGGAGTGGCGGAGAGCGGTGAGAACCCGGTGCTCTACTTCTCTACCAGCCCCGACAAGTGGTACGGATACGAGATCCGCAAGACCGGCACATGATCGGCCGGAAAAGCCCTAGCCTCGCCGCTCGATCACGGAGCCGGACGATGACTGCGCCAGCGGTGGCGGTTCCGTAGTAGACGCATCCGCGCTTGTCGTGCCAGGTGGTGAATCGCCGAGGGCGAGCTGGTACTGCAGATCCGGTTTGCGCCCCCGTGCCCGGCCCTCGGAAGATCACGGGCTGGATCGCCCGCGATGGCCTGCGCTCGGCGGAGTCGTCGTCTGGGTCTCTGCAGCGAAGATGGCCGGGCAAGTCGGGTCGATCATGCATTCTCGTTGTCGTACACGGTCAGCATCAGGATCCGAAGACCAGGGCGGATGCGAGCGAGTTCTCGGGCAGCCTGCAGGCCGCTCTGGCGGGGCATGGCGATGTCGAGGACGGCGAGATCGATGTCGAGGCTGCGGGCATGGGCGACGGCTTCGGCGCCGTCGGCGGCCTCTGCGACCACATGCAGGTCGGGTTCGGCGTCGAGGATGAGACGCACACCGCGGCGGACGAGGGTGTGGTCGTCGGCGAGCAAGATGCGAGCAGACCCGGTGTCCGGCTGATTCATTGGGTAGCCCCCGAAGCGTCGGCGATATCGGGTCGGACCTGAGTGCCGCCGTTCGGACTCGCGCCGATCAGTAGTTCGGCGCCGATGAGCAGAGCGCGTTCGCACATCCCGCGGAGACCCGCGCCTTCGGGTGCGTCCCTCAGTCCTCGACCGTTGTCTCGCACCAGCAGCCCGCTCCGCCGCGAGGCAGCGGCCGGGCGACGCGGCGGATTTCGTCCAGGCCGGCACGGGTGGTCTCCTGGGCCCCCAGTGGATCGGAACGCATTGAATCGGAGGCCTGATTGGCTGCGTGCTTGAGCTGGAGAAGTACTGCGGTGAGGTCTGGCCGATCTCGTCGTGGAGTTCCTGGCAACGCACCGGCGTTCGGACTCCAGCGCAGTGAGCACTCGACCGCTGCTGGTGGCCCGCTCGGCTTCGAGGCGGTCAAGCAAGGCGTTGAGGGTCTTGGTGAGTTCGGCGATCTCGCCTTCGCCGGTGACCAGGGGCCGGGCGCCGGGCTTGAGAAGGTCGGCGGTGGCCATCGCCCGATTCAGCCTGCCGAGCGGGGCGAGCCCGATCCGCAACGGAGCTGCGTTGACGACCAGCATGGCGGCCAACCCAGCGAGCAGGACGAGCACCTCGCCGAAGAGAACCGGGGTCGAGACGGTTGGTCACCGGGCCGGGCAGCAGTGCCACCGCGACGGTCAGCACCGCGGCGTTCAGCAGGAAGACCCGCCAGTACAACGACATGCCTCCACGCCTTTCCAGCCTGCCCATCCATGCGCCCTGACCTGCAGCGAAGCCTACGTGCCCCGCCTCATCCTCACCGGGTCGGAATGGTCGTGTCCATCCGTGTCGGCACCCATATTTCGGTCATCAGGAAAGTGGCACTATGAGGCGGCCGAGCGGCCGCCTCCTGCCCATGGTCGTGCCGCCCACCGCACCGACATCACGCACGGATCGACAATGAGGGGAACCGTTGTGCCTGCTCCACGGATGCGCTCGACACCATTGCCGGGCATCGGGGTCCAGTACGACCTGACCACCCGCGAGCACCGTCACCTGTCGGTCATCGCGCACCGCGACGGAACCCGGACCGTCAACCTGTATGAGCGGGACGACCCCGACGCCTGTGCACAGTCGCTTCATCTGACCGGAGCGGAGGCAACCTCTCTGATCGACGCACTCATGCCGGCCCATCACAGTCCCAACCTGCTCCACACCACCGACCTGGGGCTGATCGCCGAGCGGATCGAGCTGTCGGCTCACTCCTATTGGAACGGGCGACTGCTTGGCGAGACCCGGATGCGGACCGAGACCGGCGCCTCAATCGTTGCCGTGCTGCGCCGGGCGGAAGCCCGTCCCTCCCCCGCGCCGGACTTCCGCCTGGCCGGTGGGGACACCCTGATCGTCATCGGTACCCGCGAGGGTGTCGACGCCGCTGCGGCGATACTCGGACGGACGTGATCGCCTGTGCATTCCGCTCTCTTTCTGATCGAGTTCGGCGCAATCATCCTGGGCCTGGGGCTGCTCGGCCGGGTCGCCGGACGTCTGAAGTTCTCTCCGATACCCCTGTACCTGCTGGCCGGTCTCGCCTTTGGTGAGGGTGGGCTTCTGCCCATGGGGGCGAGCGAGGAGTTCGTCGCGATCGGCGCCGAGATCGGCGTCATCCTGTTGCTGCTCATGCTGGGTCTGGAGTACACGGCCAGCGATCTGGTCTCCAACCTCAAGTCCCAATACCCGGCGGGGCTCGTCGACTTCGCCCTCAACGCTGTACCCGGTGCGATCGCCGCGCTACTCATGGGCTGGGGCCCGGTCGCGGCCGTCGTGCTGGCCGGCGTCACATGGATCTCGTCCTCGGGTGTGATCGCCAAGGTCATGGGCGACCTCGGCCGCGTCGGCAACCGGGAGACACCGGTCATCCTCAGCATTCTGGTGCTGGAGGACCTGGCGATGGCCGTCTACCTCCCGATCATCACCGCGCTGCTGGCGGGGGTGAGCCTTGCTGCCGGCAGTGCAACACTGGCCATCGCGCTCGGCGTTGCGGGCGCGGTGCTGTTCGTCGCCGTGCGCTTCGGGCGGGTGATCTCGCGGTTCGTCTCCAGCGATGACCCCGAGAAGCTCCTGCTGGTGGTCCTCGGCCTCACTCTTCTCGTCGCGGGCATCGCCCAACAGCTCCAGGTCTCCGCCGCCGTCGGGGCATTCTTGGTGGGCATCGCCCTGTCCGGGGAGGTTGCGGAGGGCACGCACACGCTGCTCAGTCCGTTGCGGGACCTGTTCGCCGCTGTGTTCTTCGTCTTCTTCGGCCTTCATACGGACCCCGCGAGCATCCCGCCTGTGCTGCTGCCAGCACTTGCCCTCGCAGTGATCACTGCACTCACAAAGATCGCCACCGGGTACTGGGCGGCCAAGCGGGCGGGGATCGGTGTGAAGGGCCGCTGGCGCGCCGGCGGCACGCTCGTCGCGCGCGGCGAGTTCTCCATAGTCATTGCAGGTCTGGCTGTCACCGCTGGTATCGAACCGGCTCTCGGCCCTCTCGCCACCGCCTACGTCCTCATTCTGGTCGTGATCGGTCCGCTCACTGCCCGCTACACGGAACCGGCCGCTGCCTGGCTCAATCGCCGCCGCGCACCCGGGGGCCGACTCCTGGGAGCCGTACCCTCCCCTTCGGGTTCCCCGGAGGAGGTTCAGGAGCAGACGCAGGATCCGGCCAGCCGCGCGTGAGTGAGGACACGTGGGCGGCGGTCACCGGCCGGGACACCGTGCTGCTGCTCGCCGCCCTGTCGGTCTATCTCGGCGGCGCCGTCGGATTCGCCCGCCGACTGCCCCGCGTACTGATGCACCACCCGGACTGGCGCCGTGACACCGAGCGCGATCCCTTCCCCGGTGCTGCCACCCTCACGGTGGTCATCGTCCTGTGGCCGGCGGCCGTCGTGTACCTGGCCTGCAAAGTCGCTGTCGGACACCGCAAGCGGTGACGTGTGTGCCCGAGAAGCGGCCGTGAACCCCGTCCTCCGCTCCTTGTGACGCTCCAGGGCCGGTGGCCGAGGCGGTGTGGTCGTTGCAGCGCCTGCGCTGCCCTTCGAGGTCTTCGTGCCACTTTCGGTGGTCTGTTGCGTGGTGATCGCGATCGCGCAGGTCTCCGGCACCTGACAGGTAGGTCACTCGGCGTCGTCGGCGGGTTCGGTCCTGCCGTGCTCGCCGAGCCAGCGGGCGAGTTTCCCGCGCCGGCCGACGGCACGCAGGCGCCGTTCAGTGGCCTGCCGGGTCGCCGGGGTGGTGACGAGGAGCAGCTCGTCCCCGGCGGCGAGTAGCGTCTCGGGGCCTGGCACCAGGGTGATGCCGTCTCGGACGAGGAGGGTGATCACGGCCGGTGGAGGCAGACGCAGTTCGAAGACGGCGACTCCGTGGAGCCGTGAGCCGGGCGGGATCGTGACCGTCAACAGGTCGGCGTCCAGAACGTCCAAGGGGGCGCTCTCGACCTGGATCTCTCTCAGAACACCCGTCTTGACCACGTGGAGGAGGCGGGCGGCGGCGGGGAGGGTGGGGCCCTGGACGAGGGTGAAGACGACGACGAGTACGAAGACGATGTTGAGCAGGTGCCGGGCGCCGTCGACGGCCGCGACGATGGGGAAGGTGGCGAGAACGATGGGCACGGCGCCGCGCAGGCCGGCCCAGGAGATGAACGCCTGTTCCTTCCATGGGGTGCGGAAGGGCAGCAGACAGGCGGCGACGGACACCGGGCGGGCGATCAGCAACAGGACGAGTCCGATGGCGAGGGCCGGCAAGACCGCGGTAGGCAGTTCGCTGGGGTCGACGAGCAGGCCGAGCATGACGAACAGGCCGATCTGGGCGAGCCAGCCCGTGCCTTCAGCGAACGACCGGGTCGCCGCGCGGTGGGGTAGGCGCGAGTTACCCAGGACCAGTCCGGCCAGGTAGGCGGCGATGATGCCGCTCGCGTTGAGCGCGCCCGCGGCGGCGAAGGCGATGATGCCGAACCCGACGGTGGCCAGCGGGGAGAGAGCAGTGGCCGGGAGGGCGATGTGGCGGAGTGCGGCCACCCCGATCCGACCGACGGCCAGGCCCAGGATTCCTCCGACGACAAGCTGGTAGAGGACGTTGCCGAGAATGGCGGCGGGGCCGGGTAGATCGGCCGCCGCGGTGGAGAAGACGAGAACCAGGATGATGGTCGGGGGCATCGTTGAACCCGGACTCGGCCTCCAGCAGTCCCGTGGTCTTCCTCGGCAGCGGCAGAAGACGCAGGACCGCGAAGACGGCGGCGGCGTCAGTGGAAGAGACGATCGCGCCCAGCAGCAGCGCCAGGTGCCAGTCCATGCCGAGGAGGAAATGGGCCCCGGCGCCGGTGACCCCGACAGACACGGCGACGCCGACGGTGGCCAGCACACCGGCAGGCGCCAGCACCCGCCTGAAGTCCGGCCAGTGGGTAGTCAGGCCACCTTCGACGAGGATGATCGCGAGGCCTGCGGTGCCCAGGGACTGCGCGAGCTGCGCGTCGTCGAAGTCGATGCCGACCACGTCTTCGCCTGCGATCACGCCGACGGCGAGGAAGAACAGCAGGCTCGGGAGGCCGATGCGGTGCGCGGCGCGGACTGCGGCAATGCTGGCCATGAGCACGGTGCCGCCCACCAACAGAACCAGGTACACCTGCTGCAACGTCACGGCGGGTCCCTAGTGCCTGCGTCCGTGGAAGCGGCGCCGTCGGGTGTCGAAGAGGTTCACGGCAACCGCGGCCATGACCAGGCCGGACGCCAAGAGCAGTCCGTGTGGCACAAGCGCTCCGGCGACAATGGCGGCCAGCGCGAGGGCCATGGCCAGCCAAGCTCGGCTGCGGCGGTCTCGCGGGGCCGCCGGGGCCGGCCCTTGCCCAAGCCACGGGCGAAACGGGGATCGTCATGCCACAGCCGGGCTTCGAGGTCGGCGATCCTTTCGTCGTCGGGTTCGCCCATTGCTCTCAGCTCCCTTCAGTGGTCAGGCGAGCGCGAAGTAGCGCAGCCACACGTACAGACCCGCGATGGTGACCGTGACAGCGGTGACGACCAGGCCGTAGCGGCTGAACTGCCAGAAGGAGATGTGGTGTCAGCTGCGGTCGGCGATTCCCACGACGACGACGTTGGCAGAGGACGCGATGATCGTCGCGTTGCCGCCGAGGCCCGCCCCCAGGGCGAACGACCACCAGAGCACGCTCGCCTCCTCCGTTCCGCCGGAGGAGGCGACGATCTCGGAGACGATCGGGCTGACCGAGGCGACGAACGGGATGTTGTCCATGACGGCGGAGGGGATGACGGATCCGAACAGCAGGGCCATCGACGCGCCGAACAGCTGGCCCTCGGTGGCCCGGGCGGTGGCCTCGCCGATGTCGGTGATGATCCCGGTCTGCACCATCGCACCGACCATGACGAACAGGCCGGTGAAGAACGCCAGCGTCTCCCACTCGACGTCGGCCACGACCTCCCGAGTGTTCAACCGGGAGACGGCAACGAGTACCAGGCCTCCGGAGATCGCCACGACCGACGGCTCCAGGTGCAGGGCGGTGTGCAGGACGAAGCCGGCCATCACGATCGCGACCACGACACCACTGACGACCAGTAGCCGGCCGTCAGAGATGGCGTCCCGCTCGCGCATCGCCATGATCGTGGCCGCACGCTTGGGGTCGTAGGAGAAGGCGGAGCGGAACATCCACCGGCACAAGACGACAAGCACAGCGATCAGCAGCACGGAGATGGGAGCCATATGGAGCAGGAAGTCGTTGAACGACAGACCTGCCCGGGAACCGATCATGATGTTCGGCGGATCACCAATCAGGGTGGCCGCGCCGCCGATGTTGCAGGCCATCACCTCGGCAATCAGATACGGCACTACCGGCAATCCCAGGTCGCGGCATACCGCGGTGACCGGAGCGATCAGCAGCACGGTCGTGACGTTGTCGAACCAGGCGGAGAGGAAAGCCGTGGCGAGGATCAGCAGCACCATCAGGCGGTAGGGACGGCCTCGCGCCCGCTTGGCTGCCCAGATCGCTACGAACTCGAACAGCTCTGTCCGCTTGAGGACGGAGACGATCAGCGTCATCCCCAGCAGCAGGAAAATGACATTCCAGTCGATGCCGGTCACGTCGGAGAAGAAGGCGTGCTCGGGGCTTGTCGTTCCGAGCATCAGCATCACCACCGCGCCCCCGAGCGCGGCGGTGACCCGATGCACTCGCTCGGTCGCGATCAGGACATAGACGGTGGCGAACACCGCCACCGTCAGCCACAAGGTGACGCTCACGGAGGAAGCACCCCGCTCGGCTCATCCGGCAGCGAGACGTTAAGGGAATGCGTCGCAAATGAGCTGGTGGGGTAGTCATCGGCGCGGACTCCGTTCGTGCCGTGGCCATGAACACAAAGCACCAGCCCGACGCGACACTCCTCATGCCAGCAGCCGGATGGAGCTGTAGAGGCGTTCCTTGACCCCACCATCACCCGCAACACCAGTCACCGGCTATCAGGTCTGACACCCATTTTTCGCATTGAGGCGCACGCCATCAGTGCCGTTCGCGCGTCGGCGAAATTCTTCTACCTGCGGCTTATGGCTTCTGAAGCGCAGCTATCTGTGGGCAGCCAGGAATGCGCGAAAGGCTCCCGTGTCAGCAGTTTCTGTAGCGTTCAGCAATAGATGGCACGGCAGCGAGTGTGGACTTCGCGCGCTTGCTATCGGCTTTCGGGCAGACGTCCCGTAACCGGGCTGCGGATGGACCGTGTCACTCCGCTAAGTTCAGAGAAGCGGTGATCTTCCATAACGCCCTGGACATCGCGGAGATCGTGCGGCAGTTGCTGGAGGAGGGATGGGAGATCGATCCGGAGGACCTGGCGCACATCTCGCCGTACCTGACGGAGCACATCAACCGGTTCGGCGAGTACAGCACGCACGAGCTCGGCATCCAGCCCGAGGCGTACGACCCGAAGCTGGACGTCGACTTCACCCAGCTCCGCGAGCAGGACCTGACCGCCGCTGGCCTCGGCCAAGCCGCCTGAGCCGGCCTCGGGCGGGTCGGCATCATGAGGGGCATGGACGAGACGCGCGAGCTCACCGAGGACGAGGTGATCGACCTGCTCGACGGCGACGACCCTTCCCTGGCGACATCACCGCGGCCGCGGCGCCGGCCGCCACCGCGCCGCGCCGGACGCGAGCGCGTGTCACTGCGAAGAAGGGTTCCTGATGGCCAGCTTGGACCCACCGGCTACCGGCCCGTGCGCGTGCGCGACCCCTTGTTCTGAGTGCAGGGCATGGGCGTCGCGCGGCTCGTCAGTGACGTAGCCGGGCGGCTGCGGCCAGAATCGGGGTGCTCACGACGGTGGCTGCGGCGCCGAGTGTGGTGTCGGTGGCCAGGATCCACCGGACGGTCTTCATGGCCAGGGTGAGGACTTCGCTGCCGCGCTGGCGCATGCCGGCCTCGAAATGGTCCACGGCGTCGGTGAGGGTGGCGGTGCCGTCGGCGGCGGCGCTGACGTGCGTGAGCAGGCTGGCGGCGTCGCGGATGGCCGCGCCCGCTCCCATTCCGGCGGTGGGCGGTGTGGCGTGGACAGCGTCGCCCAGCGCGGTGATACGACCCGCAGGCCAGGGCGCGAGATCCTCCGCGCGGGTGGAAGCGGCGTTGAAGCGGAATCCGGCCACGCTGTGCGGGTCGGCTTGGGCGATGACCTCGAGTGTGTGCTCGGCCCAGCCCCGCTCGCGGAATCGGCCGAGCAGCGCGGCCTGCAGTTCGCCGCCACGCAGGTCGCGCAGGGAATCGGTGCTGGTGGATTCGGGGAACATGGCGCCCCAGATGTAGGTGGGTCCGGTGGTGACCGACATCCGCAACTCGGGAGCGTCGAGCGCGGTGTTGCCGACCGGGTCAAGGAAGCCGACGTAGAGCGCTCCTCCGCGCGGGCCGATCGCCAGCCCCGATCGTGGCCCAAGTCGCTGATGCTCGCCGGGGCTGAGGTCTTGCCGGAGGGTGCGGCCGGAGAACCCGATGATGCCCGCCGGGCTGTTGGTCGGGCCTCCCGCCAGGTGGCGGGCGACTACCGAGTGGGTGCCGTCCGCGCCCACCACCAGATCCCCTGAGACCGGCGCCCCGTCGGTGAACAGCACTCGGGGCGCGCCGTGGTCATCGTGGCCGACGCCGGACACGTTGCATCCCAAGTGCAGGCCATCTCCGACGGCTTCGGCCAGCAGCATCCGCAGGGTGATCCGATCGACGTCGATACTTGCACTGTCGCTGAGGTCCGGCCCGTGGCCCAGCAGCCGGCCGCGGCGATCCCAGAACGCGTCGCGCTCGCGCAGTCGCAGCGCCGACCCCGATGCCAGCAGCCGCTGCATGATCTTCGGTTCCACCAGATCTTTTAGCGCCGACTGCGCCCGCTCATCCAGGGTGATGTGGTAGCCGCCCGTCGCCGCCACATCGGTGTCTCGGTCGAATACCGCCACCTCAAACCCCCGGCGACGCAGCCCCGCCCCCAATGCAAGCCCGCCGATCCCGCCACCAACCACGACTACCCGCATACCCGACACCGTCCTTCCGCCGCTGTTCACTGAACAGAACCCACCCTGACACCGGTAGTGGACACCGAATGGCCACTATCGGTGTCAGGGTGGGACGATGGCGAACACCTCACACCGGGCGTTGCGGCTGTTGTCTCTGCTCGGATCAGGACGGCAGTGGTCGCTGCGCGAGCTCGCCACCCGGCTCGGGACCAGCGAACGCACTGTCCGCCGCGACATCGAAACTTTGCGCGCGCTCGACTACCCGATCGCTACCATCCACGGCCCCGATGGCGGCTACCGGCTCGGAGCCGGGCGAACCCTGCCGCCGTTGCTGTTCGACCACGACCAGGCCCTCGCGGTCGCGGTGGCCCTGCAGACCGCGCCAAGCACGATGTTCGGCCTAAGGGACGACGCGGCGCGGGCACTGGCGGCTCTGCACCAGGTCATGCCCCCTGCGCTACGGGCATCCATGGAATCCCTGCGGCTGACTCGGCTGCAGAACTATTGGGAGTTCCCCGGGCCCCCCATCGACCCGGCCGCCCTCACCGCCGTCGGAACCGCGGTACGCCACCGCCACCTACTCGTCACCGAGACACTGCGTCCCGACGGCACACGCCCCGTACCCAGTGACCCCGACTACCTGCCCGCCCACCGCATTGAGCCACACCACCTGGTCTTCTGGGCCGCCCGGTGGTATCTGGTCGCCTACGACCTCACCGACAATGAATGGCGAGTGCGCCGCGTCGATCGACTGCACCCCCGCCCCACCACACAGTGCTTCGCCGCCCGCGCGCTTCCCCACCCCGACCTCGCCCACTTCGTGATGAGCACCCACGACCGCGGCGACACCCCCGCCGTCTGGCAATGCACCGGCACCGCCCGGCTCAACCTGCCCGCTCACATCGTGGCCCGCTGGGCACCAGGCGGCTCCGTCGTGGAACACCTCGACTCCGAGTACTGCCGGCTCACTCTCGGCGCCTGGTCCTGGGCCGGCATCGCCGGCATCCTCGCCACCTTCGACACCGAACTCACCGACCTCCACCCACCCGAACTCGTCCATGCATGCCGCCGTCTCACACGCCGATGGGCCACTATCGCCGACACCGAGAACCTCGGTCCTTCTCATGAATGAGTAGGTCTGAGAGATCACGACCCGCGGCGAACCGCGTCCGGTTTGCCCCCGATCTTCGTTCTCATAACCTCCCGCAAAAAAGCGGTTCGCAAAAAGCCCCTCACGACAGGTTCTGCGACATGCCAGAGCCCGCCGAACCGGCCGCCATCATCGAACAGTTCGACTGCCCCACCTGTGAAGTGCCCGCCGGAAGCACCTGCTGCACCCGCGGCGGCAAGGTCGCCCCGAAGTGCCACACCCGCGCTTCATGCTCGTCCCCCAGCTCCGCGCCGAGCTGGAGGTGAAGACCCCCGCCGACCGCGGCCCCGGCCGCGCGTGGGAGAGGGGCCCGGCCATCGACGCCACCGTGCCGCAGGCCACCACGAAGCCCACCAGAGTGGGTTACGCGAGGTGCAGCACCGCCCAGCAAGAGCTCCAGAGCCAGCTCGACGCCCTCGCCGAGGCCGGGTGCGACCCGGTCTTCGCGGAAAAGATCAGACCTGCGCCACCACGACATCGAGGTCGAACTCCTCACCGGCCCCCTCCAAGGGGGCTATGACCCGTCCGGTCACGGCGCCGTCCTCTTCGCGTTCTTCGCCGGCATGGCCGAGTCCGAACGCGAGTACATCCGGGAGAAGTCCCTGGATAGTCGCTGACCCGATGGCCTGACACAACTGCCCATCGTGCGAGCGTCAGCGACCGGCGGACTCGATCTCGAGTGCGAGGAGGCGCTGATAATCGTCTGGAACGCACACATCATGGCGACCGGCAAACAACTCCCTGACGATGCGTTCACCATCCGATACCCGGAGCTGGACCCCGCCTGGAACGTCGATTTCCACGACCACAGCGAAATGACTCGCCGACTGCCCCGCTTGGCAGCTCTCTATCTGGAGTAGGCGGAAGCTTGCAGTTACGAGGCATGCGAGTTCCAGCTGGGGTCAGCCGGGACGGGCTGTGCTCAGCCGCCCGAACCACCGAGGAGAACCGGGCGTTCCGATCGGAGCCAGGATTGCTCGGCCACCATCTCGGCCACGTCGCCGCGGGCAAGAAACGTTGCCCAGGGCTCGTGGCCTCGCCGGCCGAGCCGTTCGATGCGCTCAGCCTCGTGGGACTGGACGGCATCCAGTGCATCGAGAACTGCTGCCGGCCGTGCCCCGTAGGCGGCGCAAAGGGCGTCGAGGCGGCTCCGCAGGGTGTACTCACCGGCGATCGATGCTCTTCGCTGCTGCTCGGCGGGACGCAGCGGCACGGCGTACCAGGCCAGCTGTGCGAGGTCGTCGAGGGCATGGCCGGGCGCTGCGAAGTCCCAGTCGATGAAGCCGGCCAGTCGGTCGCCGTTCCAAACGGAGTTCCACGGGCCGAGATCGCCGTGCCGAATGACCATGCCGGGCCTCCACTCGGCCTCCTGGCCCTGCCATCGCGCGTCGGCCGGCGGCTGGAAGTCCCGGACAGCGTCGTGGTAGTCGCGCAGCCAACGCCCCAGTTCACTGATTCCGACGGTCGACCGAAGAGCCGACGGCCAGGGCGTGAACGCGGGTTCGCCGTGCAGCAGCGACAGGACCTCATCTGTGCCGTCGGTGCCAAGGACTCGGGGTGCCTGAGTGACTCCCACCGTTTCCAGGTGGGTCAGCAAGGCGTGCACCGCAGGCGTCCACTCGCCGACTGGCCGGCGGATCGTCTCGCCGATCCACCGCACCGTGGTCACGCTCCCCCTGTCAGTGGCGCCGTCCTCGATCATTGGGTCACCGTAGCCCGCCACCCACGCCAGTGTCCTGACGCGCCCATCACAAGCACCATCCAGACCCTCTGAGCTGTGATCTCACCATGGATGCTGCCAGTTATGGGACAGCCCTTACTGATCTTTTCGTTAGTTCAGTGGGGTTGGTGTATGGAGGGTGAGGCCGGTGTGGGCGAGGAAGGACCAGGGCAGTTGGGGGTTGTCGTTGATGCGGTGGATGCCTTGTTCGGTGGCGTCGGCGACATCGGCGAGGTGGTCGCCGGCGAGGTTGGCGAGCTCGCGTTTCTTGAGCGAGGACCACAGCAGTTCCACCGGGTTGAGCTCAGGAGCGTAAGCCGGTAATCGCTCCAGGGTGAGCCAGTCCTGCTCGGCGACCCAGGCCCGCATCGCCCAGCTCCAGTGAGCCGACAGCCCGTCCCAGACCAGGACCACCCGCTCGCCGCGGTAGAACGTCTTCATCTGCTCCAAGACCTCGATGAGTCCGGCGGTGTCGTAGCTGCCGGGCTTGAGGTGGAAGCACAGGCGAGGCCCGCGATCGGGGTCGGCGGCGTGGAATCCCAGGGCCCCGGCCATCGACGCGCGCTTCCAGTTCAGCCGGTGCCGCAGAAGCGGGGTGCGGCCGCGGGGTGCGTAAGTGCGGCGGACCTGCGGCAGCAGCGAGACTCCCGATTCGTCGAGGAAGACGATCCAGGCACGTGTGTTCACCGCCCCTTTTGATCCGCGGCCACTCGTGCGCGACCCAACGGGCGATCTCGGACTCGTCGCGCTCGACCGCCCGACGTTCGGGCCGCTGCAGACTCCATCCGAGCCGGCCGGTCAGCAGCCGCCACACCGAGGCCTTCGACAGCGTTACCCCTGTCACCCGGTCGACCACCAGGCCGACTCGTTCCAGAGTCCACAGGTCGGCCTCGAAGCCATGGGCCTGGGCTCCTTGCTCCAGCGCAGCCCGCACCTGCTCAACCTGGGCATCGTCCAGTTTGGGCGGGCGACCGGTGGCCGGGCGCCGGCGCAGAGCATCGGCGCCGGCCTTCTCCCAGACCCGCTTCCACCGCCGCACACTCTCGTCACTGACCCCCAGCATCCGTGCGATCTCAGCACCCGAGCATCCCTGATCGAACAACTCGGCCGCCCGCACACGCCGGGCCTCGGACAACTGCGGCCGCGTCAAAGGAGGAACAACAGACGAAGGCTTGAAAGACACCGCACCAGGATCCCACCAACAACTCCGCCACACCCACCGAACAAACGAAAAGATCAATAAGGGCTGTCCCATAAATGATCTCAGAGCCGGTGTGCACGTGGCTGTTCGCTGTGCGGCCCGCCCGCCTATCTGGCGGGGGTCAGGTTGTGCAGGCGCGCGATGCCATGCATCGCGTGGTGCATGCCGTCGCCTTTGAGGCGGCAGTCGCGGAGACCTGCTTGTGGGAGTTGTTGGTCGTTACGGCTGCCGGGCAGGTGAACGCCTCCTCGCCGCGCAAGAGCAGATGGCGCACATCCGTGATGTGGGACGGCCCTTGGGCTCAGGACGATGGCCCACCCGATCCCGCGCCCCTCTGGTAGATGTCCGGAATGCCGTCCGCATCGTCGTCCCGGTCCTCCTCATCCCACAGTCGCTGGTACACGCGGTTGCGCCGGCGCAGCAGCGCCGCGGCAAGGACCGCGGCAGCAAGGGAGCCGATGAGGACCGCGGCCTTGATGTGCTCGGCCTCGGTCGCGTTCGGGAAGGCCAGCTCGCCGATCAGGAGCGCGACCGTGAAGCCGATCCCCGCCAGGGCGGCCAGCCCGAGGACGTCGGCCCAGGCCAGGTCGGGGTTGAGCACCGCCCTGGTGAAGCGGGCGGCCAGGTAGGTGCCGAGGAAGATGCCGAGAATCTTGCCTGCGACAAGGCCGATGACGACACCCAGGGGTTCGGGGTCGGTGAATACGTGACCGAGGGCGCTGCCGGAGATGCTGACGCCGGCGGCGAACAGCGCGAACAGGGGGACCGCGACACCGGCGGAGAAGGGGTGCACCAGGTGCGAGACCCGGACGCCCGGGGGTGCTTTCTCCCCTTCGTCGCGCGTCGTGCGCAGGATCAGACCCATCGCGACACCGGCGACGGTTGCATGGACCCCGGAGTTGTACATCAGCGCCCAGGTCGTGATGCCCAGCGGCACGTACCACCACCAGCCGCGCACCCGGAAGCGCTGGAGGGCGTAGAAGAGGACGAGCCCGGCGATCGCGCCACCCAGCGCCCAGAAGTTGAGGTCGGAGGTGAAGAAGATCGCGATGATCAGGATGGCGCCGAGATCGTCGACGACGGCCAGCGTGAGCAGGAACGCCCGCAGCGCGGCAGGCAGATGGGTGCTGATGACGGCGAGGACCGCGAGAGCGAAGGCGATGTCCGTGGCCATCGGGACGGCCCAGCCGTCAAGACTTCCCCCTCCGGCCGTTGCGGTGGTCGCGTAGAGGGCGGCCGGTACCGCCATGCCGCAGACGGCGGCGATGACCGGCAGCGCGGCGGCGGCCGGTGTGCGCAGCTCGCCGACCACGAGCTCGCGCTTCAGCTCGATGCCGGCGATCAGGAAGAAGACCGCGAGCAGGCCGTCGGCGGTCCAGTGGCCGACCGATAGATCCAGGCCGAGGGCGGGTAGCCCGAAGTGGAAGTCGCGGATATCCGCATACGACTCGCTCCACGGGCTGTTGGCCCAGACGAGCGCGACAACGGCGGCCACGAGGAGGACCAGGCCGCCGACCGTCTCCGTGCGCAGGGCCTCGGTGACGGCCTGCCGCTCGGGCCAGGGCAGTAGACCGAAGATCACCTTGCGGGGGTGTGGCTGCGTCATGGGGGCGGGCCTCCGGGGCATGTCGGCAGATGGGCGCACAGGCCCTCGGACGCCGATCAGACTTCCCGGCACACCAGCGTCGTACCTTGACGCGTTCTTTACACCCTAGTGGTCTGCCGGTGGTCTCACCAAGGGGCTTCTCACCTGCCGAAATGCGGTGGGAAGGTTCGCACTGGTCAAGGCACCGTCAAGGCGCGAGGCAGGGTTGTCGGACGGTGGTCCTCACCCGTTCCTGGTCTTCGTCCTCCTTGGTGTGCGGGCCTGCTTCGCGGTTCCGTACGGAGGCGATGAAAGACCCTTCGCCCGCTCCTTGTTCTCTCCCCCTCCGTCAGTGCGTCAGTGCCCCGGCTCATGTCCGTGAGCAGGCTGCGACACGTGCCGGCCGGCGGGGCGGGCGAGCAGGTGGCGTGGGTCCGTCGCGCGCGTGATCGCCGTCTCGACGGCTGTGATGCGGTCGGCGAGCAGGCCGAGGGCGGCGACCGCACGGGTCAGCGGGTCGTCTCCGGAGCCACCGAGTGCCCGGGTGCGCGTGTACGCGGCGCCAACGGCGGCCCAGCGGGCGGCCTGCACCGCCGTGAGGGTGCCCCGGAGTGTCGCGAGCTTGAGGAGGTTCGCCTCGGCTTCGGTGATGAGCGTGTGGGCCTCGGCCGTGTAGTGGTCGTCGATGACGGCGGCGAGCTCGGTGTCGTTCATGGCGGGCGAGATGCGGGCCGCGATCCGGTTCATGTTGCGGTAGGAGCCCTGGAGCCGGAAGGGCGGTTCGGTTCGTGCGTCGTCGGACTGCGAGGCGGAGGCGATATAGGCAGCGTTGACCGCGAGGACGGTTGCGCGGGCGGTCAGCAGATGGCGCAGGACGGCGAGGACGCTGTCCAGTTCGGCAGGGGCGTAGGGGTGGGTGAGCCGCTCGCGGCGCGCGGTCGGGTCGTCGCCCGCCAGCCGGATCAGGATCTCCAGGTCGGCCCGGTCGCGGCCGCCGAGCGGGGCGAGGACCGGGTGGGAGGTGAGGGCGTTCTCGATGAAGCTCAGCGCGAAGGCGTCGTCCTTGCCGGTCAGTACATCGCCGAGGTTCCACACGTCGGCCCGGTTGGCGAGCATGTCCGGGACGCGGAAGAGCTGTCCTGACTCGGTGTAGGGGTTGCCGGCCATGCAGACGGCGAAGCGTTTGCCTCGCAGTTCGTGGCCGTTCAGGGTCCGGGTGGCGTCGCACAGGGGGATGAACTTCTGCAGGAACTCCGGCGACGTGTGCTGGATGTCGTCGACGTACAGCAGGACGTTGTTGCCCGCCGACAGGGCGAAGGCGATCTTCTCCAGTTCCCGGCGGGCGGCGGCATTGGGTGCTTCAAAGCGGGGTCGAGGGAGGTCGTGTTCTGGCCGAGGGCAGGGCCGTCGACCTTGACGAGGAGCAGGCCGAGGCGGTCGGCGACGTACTCGATCAGCGTGGTCTTGCCGTAGCCGGGCGGGGAGAGGAGCAGCAGCAGGCTGTGGGAGTCGGTCCGCTTGGCGTCTCCTTGCGCGCCGATCTGCTTGGCGAGGTTGTCGCCGATCAGGGGCAGGTAGACGTCGTCGACGAGGCGGTTGCGGACGAAGGACGACATGACCCGGGGCCGGTACTCGGCCACCCGCAGCCGTGTGCGCTCGGCCGTGACGAGTTCCGCGCGGTGCTGCTGGTAGGCGCGGAAGGCGGGTACGTCGTGGTCGGCGAAGGCTCGTGTCCTGGAGAGGAACTCGTCCAGTTGCAGTCTCAGCGCGCGTCCCTCGACGCGGCGGTGTGTGCCGAGGAGTCCGGTGACCGTGGCGGTGGTCGGGGCGCCCAATTCGTAGCGTTCGAGTTCCGGGCTGAGTTCGACGGCGACGGCCTCGGCGAGTACGCCGTCGTCGGGCTGCTCCCCGGACGCCGACGCGTAGGCGGTGAGCCATGCTTCGACGAGTTGTCGCCGTGCGTCCGGCTTGGTGAGAGCGGCGAGGGCGTCGTCGTACGCGGCGGTGCCTATGGTGCGGCGGAACTTGTCCAGGAGCGTGCGAGCCGCGTCGGAGACGGCGAAGCCCGGCGGACCGGACGCCAGCTCGTCGACGAGGTAGGCGGCGGCGGTGGCGTCGCCGATCTCCTCGGCCAGCTCCCGCCGGAGTCCGTCGACGGCTGACGCGGTGCCGAAGAGGTCACGGGCCTGGGTCAGGGAGATCGCGCGGTGGGTCCACTGGTCGCGGGCGTCGGCGGTGGTGGAGTGGGCCCAGAAGGCCTGGGCGGCCGCGCGCGCCGCGGCTGGGTACCGTAGCAGTCCGGCGCTCTCGTGCAGCCCGAGCACCGTTTCCAGGATGGCCGCCGCGTCGTGGTCGTGGACGCCGCGCTCGTAGCCCTCGTCGTAGGCGGCCTCGGCCGCCCGGCGCGCAAGTGCGCCGAGGTCCGCGCCGGCCAGGCTGTCGGCGCCGTGCTCGGCCAGCAGGCGTGCCGCCAGGTGCTCGGAGCGGTAGACCTCCGGTGACGGAGCGGTAGACCTCCGGTGGCCGAACTCGCCCTGCTCGGCCAGGCCGTCACCGGTGCACTGGCCCCCGCCGGCCGTAGAGACGAAGATGCGGTCGTCGAGCGAGATGTGAGGGTGCCTGCCCAGCACGTGGTTGTCTCGGGTCGTCTCCACCCAGTCGACGTCGTGCGAGGGAGGGAAGACGTGGTCGCGCTCGCCCTGGGCATCGAGGAACATCGTCTCGCCGGATGGTCCGATCGACCAGCGCAGGACGCGGAGGTCGTCGGCCTGCTCCCCCGTTTGGAATACCGCGAGCAGTCGGTCCTCCACACGGCGCAGCCGTAGCAGATGGGCGCCCCGGAAGTAGCGGTGCAGCGCGGTGAATTCCCGTATGAAGTCGGGGTTGTCCAGCAGTCCGGGCACGGCGCTCTCGGGCAGCGCATTCAGGTCGCTGTCGTACAGCGCGAAGACATCGAGGACCGAGGTCTCAGCCCGCCCCACGGACGATGTGTGGCGGCCGAAGAGCAGGACGTCGTCAGCGACGGCAACGATGTCCCGGGGCAGGCAGTTGTGGTCGGTGCGGATGCGGTGGGTGCCGGTGAGGGCGAGCTCTCCGGAGCCGAACTCGGCGGTGCGGGCCTTGTTGAGGGCCGCGGCGCGCCGGGTCAACTCGGTCGCCTGCGCGGTGAGTCGGTCGCGCAGCACGGCGTACGTGTCCTGGTCGATCCGGGTGCTCATGCCGTTCCACTCCCTAGTACCGTTTCAACTGAGGTCCGGTGCCGGCATTCCCCCGTACCCGGCACCGGACCTCTCCGACCGCTCCCCCGGGACGGTCAGCTCTTGGACGCGCCGTTCAGCGCGCTGGGCCCGGTCGGAACCAGGTCCTCGCCCTGTGCTCCCGCGTCGAGCACGCCGGACTTCATAACCTTCGCAAGAAGCGCGGACACGCTGAGGTTCTGCACGTCGGCACTGGACAGGGAGCCGAGCACCTTGGTCAGGTCCTCCGTGAAGGAGGCCTCGCCGTTCAACCAGGGGCCGGCGAGCGTCTGCGCGGTCTGCGAGTGCTCCATGAAGCCATCCACGGACTTGCCGAGCGCAATCGACTGGACCAGTCGGTCGAGGAACACCGACTCGCCGCCGACAATGTTGATGTCGGCGTGCTCCAGGCCGGTGGCGAGGACCGTGGCCTGCGCCTCTGCGACCTGGCGCTGCACTTCGAGCCCGGCGAGCCGAATGTCCTTCTCGGCCTCCAGGCGCAGCCGGTACTCCTCGTGGGTACGGGACGCCTCGTCAAGCGCGGCCATCGCGGCTGCCTTCTCGGTCAGACCGGCCGCTTCGGCCTTGAGCTTCTCGCCGATCGCAGTCGCCTCTGCCAGCGCCTTCTCACGGGTACCGATCGCCTCGGCGCGCAGCCGTGCCTCGGTGGCCTCGGCCTCGGCGCGGCCGGCCTTCTCGATCGCGTCCGCTTCCTTCTCCCGTACCTGCACCGCCGCGAGGCCTTCGGCCGCGGCCTCGGCCTGGACACCCTCAGCGAGGCGGATCTTGGCGCGGGCGTCCATGTCGGCGGCCTTGTTGCGGGCCTCTGCAAGGGTGAGTTCCTCGGCTGCACGGTGGACCGCGGCCTGCTCAGCGGCCTCGGCGGCCTTGATGTCCTTGACCAGCTTCTCCTGCGCCTGCGCTTCCGCGGCAATGATGATCGCCTCGCGCTCGCGCTCGGCCTCCTCGACCGCGCGCAGCCGCTTGATGGACTCCTCCTGCTCGGCGACCGTGCGGTCCACCGCGACCCGCTCACGGATCACCTCGGCGATGTCGCGGCGCTCGGCCTCGACCTCCTTTTCGGCGGAGATGCGGGTGAGTTCGGTCTCCCGGTCGCGGGCGATGACCTCGAGCATCCGCTCCTTCTCGATCCGCTCGTTCTCGACGGCGATGACCCGCTCGCGGTTCTTCTGTGCGACGGCGACCTCGCGGGCCTGGTTCTCGCGCTGAATGCCGAGCTGCTCCTCGGTCTTGAGGAAGGCGCTCTGCGCCCGCAGCCGCTCCTCCTCGACGACCCGGGCGGTCTCGGCCTCTTCCCGGGCCCGTACGGTGTCGATCTCCCGCTGCTGCTTGATCTCGGCATCCGCCTGGCGGCGTTCCAGCTCCAGGATGGCCTCGCGAGCGTCGACGTTCTGTCGGGTGATCTCCTTCTGCTCGTGCTGGCGGAACTCGTTGGTACGGACGTTCTCGACAGCTGTCAGTTCGGTGATCTTCCGGATGCCCTGGGCGTCCAGGATGTTGCCGGGGTCGAGATGGGAGAGCGGAGTCTGCTCCAGGTAGTCGATGGCGGCATCCTCCAGGCTGTAGCCGTTGAGGTCGATGCCGATGATCTCGATGATCCGGAACCGCAGCTCCTCGCGCTTGGTGTACAGATCGGTGAAGTCGAGCTGCTTGCCGACGGTCTTGAGCGCCTCGGAGAACTTGGCGTTGAACAGCTCCTGCAGAGTTTCCTTGTCGCTGGCCCGTGCGGTGCCGATCGCCTGGGCGACCTTGATGACGTCCTCGACGGTCTTGTTGACCCGCACGAAGAACGAGATCCGGATGTCGGCTCGGATGTTGTCCCGGCAGATCAGCCCGTCTCGGCCGGTCCGGGAGATCTCGATCGTCTTCACCGAGATGTCCATGACCTCGGCCTTGTGGAGCACGGGCAGGACGACCTGCCCGGTGAAGGTGACGTCGACCTTGCGCATCTTGGAGACGATGAGCGCCTTGCCCTGCTCCACCTTGCGGAACAGCCGGCTGAGCACGAAGAGGAGAGCGAGGGCGGCGAGCAGGGCAACGGCGACGAGCACGCCGATGCCCACGGTGATGGCATCCATGAGAATCCCCGAGTCGGTCGAAGAATGAAGGCACGCAGAATCAGGTGGCGATGCGGGGGGGGAGCGCGGTGTCGTGGGGCGCGCCCCGGAAACGCGCCGGTGTCATCTACGAGTGGTGCAGTGCGGTGCTGCCGAGCGCCCGAAGGGCCATTGCCGTGCGGCGGGCCTGGACGACGGCGGTGGAGCCGTCCCCTGCGGCGATCTACGCCTGGCCGAGGTCCGTGTCCATCCGCTTGCCGCGGAAGGTGATTGTCTGGCCGACGAAGTCCTGTCGGGACGGCCCGGGTTCGTCGGGGAAGAGCTTCGGCCGCGGCCTCGTTGCAAGGCGTCGGATCACCCGCCGGGAGACGACGGGGGCAACGCGCAGCGTGCCGGTCGGGAGCAGCGATGACCCGGTGGCGGACCGGCCGGCCCGGTCCACGAGTACGGGGCTGGTGAGACTCAGGAACCAGCTGGCCGCAACGGACACCGAGGCCGTCACTGAAACAGGCCTCGAGCCCAGGTGCAGGGCAAGGGGATCCCCCGCGGCAGTCAGGTCACCCATCGTGCTCCCCCCTCGGCGCTCACGGCACGCTGCTTCCCGCCTCCGGCATCCCACCGGTGACGTGCCCCCTGGCAGCCCCATGGTGACAGGACGTCTTGGTTGCTCGCATTGCCGTAACCCGGCAGTCTTTACGCGTTCTTAATGCCGATCGCCACCCCTGGGTGGTGGCGCGCCGACGCCGGCCCTGGCCTCCCCCGTCGGGGAGGCCTCGGCCTACATTTCAGGAGCGGGGAGAGGGATGACGGAGCGGGACATACCCGAGGAGCATCTGGACGGATACGCCCGGATACTGACGGATGCCTGCGCGACCGGCCGGAGGCTGACACGCGACGAACTGGACGCGCTGCGTCTGCGGGGTGAGCGGGCCGCCGAAGCCGGGCTCGGCATGCGTGCGTTGGTCAGGGCTCACCTCTCCGCCGCCCAGGATGTGTGGGAGGGGCTGCCGCCGGCCGCCGCCGGCCACCTCCTCTCGGTCGTTGAATGGGCCGTGGACGCGTTCGCCGAGGGGCACGAGCGGGCACAGCGACTGGCGATACGTCAGGAAGAGGCGTTCAGGCGGGAGTTCATCGACGACCTGCTCCACGGACGGAGCGACCTTGGGCGCCTTGCCGAGCGCGCCGAGCGCTTCGGCCTGCTGCTCGCCCGCGCCCACGCCGTGGCAGTGGCGCAGGGCAGGGAGCCGTACGACGACGGTTACCCCGTCACGCGACATGTCGAGTCGTCCCTCGTGGCCCGGTTCGGACACCGCCGTATCCTGCTCACCACGAAGGACGGACGGCTGATCTGCATCGCACCGGCCGACGAGCCCGATGTGCTGGCCTTCTTCGCGAAGCAGGCGTATGCGGCGACCGACGGCGGCCAAGTGGCCATCGGCCGCCCCCACTCCGGCCCCGGCGGCGTCGTCCACTCCTACGAGGAGGCCCTCAACGCCCTCGACCTGGCCGCCCGAATGGACCTCAACGAGCCGGTCCTGCACGCCGCCGACCTCCTCGTCTACCCGGTCCTCACACGCGACCGGCAGGCCATGGCCGACCTGGTCGTCAGCGTCCTCGGCCCGCTCCAAGAGGCGCGCGGTGGCACCAAGCCGCTCATCGACACCCTCGCCGCGTACTTCGACACCGGCTGCGTAGCCGCCCAGGCGGCGAGGCGGCTGAGTTTGAGTGTCCGGGCGGTCACCTACCGGCTCGAGCGTATCCACCGTCTGACCGGCTCCGACCCCGGCGACCCCGTCCACCGCTACACCCTCCAGACGGCGGTGATCGGTGCCCGCCTGCTGGGCTGGCCCGACCAGGAACTCTGAAGATGAGCGGCCCGTCGACGGGGGCGTATCACATCGAGATCACGACGTCTGGCTCAGAGCGGTTCTCTGGTCGAGCAGTTCCGCCAGGCCGCCGCGAGTTGCTGCCACGACCACGCGGTCCTCGGCATGTAGCTGGGCTTCGTGGTCCCGGCCCGCAACAGCTACCACCCGATCATCGCGTACATCGGTGTCCTGCCCGCACACCGCGGCAACGGCTACATCGACGAGATCCTCGCCGAGGGCACCCGCATCCTGGCCGCCGAGGGCGTCGACCGGATCAGGGCATCGACGGACCTCGGCAACGTCCCCATGGCGAAGTCCTTCGCCCGCGCCGGATACATCAACGAGGAATGTTGGTCAGAACCAGCAGCAGTTGTGCCGCGCCAGGACGGTGACATCGCCTGCTCTTCTTTCCCGCGAGGGCGGGATCTTCGGGTCTCGCACGGCGACGGTCTCTGGTGGTGCACGCCATCGACAGAGTAGAGTGCGGCTTCATTATGAAGCACGTACATAATTCTGGTCTGGCCCGTGACCCTGATGGCTTCCTCTACGACCTTGGTGTTCGGGACTCCATGCAGGCGTTCGCGGCAGGCGGCGACACCCGCGCGCTGGAGACGGCCGCGGCTGTCCGGTCGGCCTCGCAGGCGGTCGACCGACTGCGTTCGCACGGTGCGGGGGGACGTGGGCTCAGCGCGGGAGCGCTCGATGTCCTCGCACGGCTGAGCACCACGGGCGAGGGGCTGAGCATCGGCGAACTGGCCCGCGCGGCGGGGGTGAGTTCCCGCAATGTCACCGGCCTGGTCGACACGCTGGAACGTGACGGGCTGGTGCAGCGGGTCCAGGACCAGCGCGACCGCCGGTCGGTACGGGCCGAGATCACACCGGCAGGCCTCGAGTGGCTGGATGCGTTCAGGCAGCCGACACAACGCGCCATGTCCGCCGTCTTCCAGGGCTTCACCGAAGACGAACTCGCCCGGTTCCGTGACCTGTGCCTGCGCGTGGTCGACAACCAGCAGCGCATCGAGCAGTACTTGAACGCGGCCCGGCCCGACCAGCCGGCTTCCTGAACCGACAACGACGGAGCACCGCATGATTACCGACTCAGCCGACGCTGCCACCCGACGTGCCGTCAGGACCTACCACGAGGCCCGGTTCCGGGGAGACGTCACCGCAGCCGCCGCCCAGATCGGCGAAAGCTTCAGCTTCCGCAGCCCGTTCATCACCTCCGACAGCCCGACCGGTCACCTCGACGGCCTGGACGGGCTCCTGGGCATCGTCACCGGCGTGGAGTTGATCAGCGAGCTGTACGGCGAGACCGAGGCCACCCTGGTCTATAACGTCCACACCGCCCCGGCCGTCGGCATCACCCAGCACACGGCCGAGCACTTCCGCCTCCACAACGGCCGGATCACCGCAATCAGCCTCGTCTTCGACTCCGCCCCCTGGCAGGCCATCATGTCCGCGGCCGGCCCGAACCACGACGAGGCCGCCCCCATGCCGTGACCGGCCACGTGCCAGCACGACGCAAGCATCGGCTCGCTACGGAAGCAAGTACCCAAGTGCTCTCGAAACTGGGCGACATCGTCTCTCATCGGGACAGGGCGCTCTCGGCCCTGAGCGACAACGCTCTCGCATCTCATCAAACAAGGCCACGTGGCTGCGTAGGTTTCAGCGAGAGCACTTGTTGGTGGGTTTCGGCATCAGGCGTTGCCCGATGAGCACTTGAATGTTGGTGAGAAGTAAGAGCGCCCCCGGGCGGCGGGGCGCTCGATCGTGCGTGCGAAGCCGGCTCCGTTCGTGGCAGGATGACGGCCTGTTGATCAGAAAGGGCGATGCCGCGTAGGCGACCGAAGGCCGTCCGTGCTGAGCGGTGGCGGCCTCGCAGACACGTAGTAGTTGCGCGGATCCGAGGCGTTTCCGCGAGGACTCGTGCAGCTGTCCGCCGCGTCGAAGATGAGCGGATGTGGGCCCTGACGCGGTTGCCGACGCGCTCGCCCGTTTCGAGTGGGCGTTCAGGCAACCCGGCCGTTATGTGCACACATCCCAGGTCTGGCGGCCCGGACTGGAGGTGGAGTATGCCCGCGATGATCTGGAAGAGTGGCCGCCCGGCCTCTCTCCCAGTGGCCGGATCGCGCTAGCAGGTCCCGGCGTTCCGCAGCCGTGGGGTTCCGGTTGAGGATGCCGTTGATCACCCTGCGGAGACTGGCCAAAGCCCGTCTTGCTGACCGGCCTTGGTCGCGTGCGACCTCAGCCGGGCCCACTCGCTGTTCGTCACACCTCCTCGACCGATGCTCGTGCCGACGCCCCGGACCCGTGCGGGTCACATGACCCGCCGGACAGGCAATATCTCCTCACCGCTGCCCCTCCAACCGCTCACCCGATCGAAGGAACGACATGAACCTCACCGACCGCCGCGTGGTCATCACCGGTGCGGGCCGCGACTTCGGCCGCGCGCTCGCCCACCACTTCGCCGGCCTCGGCGCCGAACTCTTCCTCGCCGCACGCAGCCTGGAAGCGGCCGAACGCACCCGCGGCGAGATTCTCGAGCGTGGCCACGACCAGGTGCATGCTTTCGCCTGTGACCTCGCCGACCCCGCCTCAATCCGTGAGTTCACCTCGGCGGTCGGCCGCCGCACCGATCGTGTCGACGTCCTCGTGAACAACGGCGCCCGCTGGCTGGAAGGCACCGACCTCCTCTCGGCCTCCGACGAGGACGTGGCCGACACGCTCGCCTCGGGCAGCACCGGCACCATCCTGGTGACCAAGAACCTCCTGCCGCTGCTTCTCGCCTCCGACCACCCTGACGTGGTCACGATGGTCTCCGTCTGCGGTGTTCCCGGGGCCCAGCACCCCGTGGCACACGAGGCCTACTATGCGGCCAAGCACGGCCAGAGGGGCTTCACCGAAGCCCTCTCGCGACGTCTGCGCCCCCAGGGCGTCCGGGTGATCTCCCTGTTCCCGCCGGATTTCGACAGCGGCCGTGACCCGCTGTCCCCTGAGTGGGACGCCACTCCGCGCGGCGCCCAGGACCCGCTCGCGGCACAGTCGGTGATCGACTGCATCACCTTCGCGATCCAGCAGCCGCGCGACTGCTACATCAGCGCCTTCCACTTCGAGTCCCTGCACCCCTCCACCACGGCCGGCGGCACGTCGCTGATCTGAGCGGCCCTGGCCTCTCCACAGTGCCGTGCCGACGGGCGAGAGCGCCGAGGCAGCGGGCTCCGCGCGTCGGCGCCTCGGCGGACACCGGGGGCGCGGGCGGAGGACAGACACCGCAGGGCTGGAATCCTGCTCCAGCAGGTCCGGGCGAATGGACGGGCTTCCCCTGAGACACGGCCCGTTCGGTCTGCGTACCCGGGGCCCTCACCCCGGTCCACGGCGAACCGGCACAGGGCTACGCGGTCGACGTCGAGCCCCACGTCTGGGTCCGCCACCGGCTGGGATATCTTGAACGCGTTCAAGGTGTCGGATTCAGGGGGTCGGCCATGTGGGCCGTGCGGGTCACCACGCGCGAGAATGTTCATCCTTGGCAGTTCGGTTTGGCCCTGTGCGCCGTGGTCACCCCGCTGCCGCCGATCGTTGCTTCCGGGGACGGCTTCTTCGCGCTCCCTCTCGTGGTCGCGACCACCGCGGTGCTCGCCATACCGCTGTTCCTCCACGCCAGGCCCTCCGCCTTCGCGTGGGCCACCGGGACCATCTCGGCGGCGCTGTTGCCGTGGTCGCTGATCGGCGCCTGGTTCGGGATGTTCGTCTTCTTCCCGTCGATCCCCCTCCTGCTCCTCGCGGCCTTCGCAAACCCGCGTCGGCGCCCGACTGCCGCCAGGGTCCTGGCAGGGGCCGGTCTCCTGCTGGCTGCCGCGGTGACGCTGCTCTGGTGGGGCCGCGGGTACTAGGCCCGGGCGATCACGTCGTCGGCGAAAACGATTCCGAGTTGATCACGTTCGGTGTGGCGGTGATCGGCCCACTGCCGACCGCGGACCGCATCGGCCGACAAAGGGCTCGATCCGGCCCCCCATCGCATCAGTTCACGTCTCCGCCGTGGACACGGGGTGGGGCTGAGGGACGACGGCGACCGGACACGCGGCGTGGTGCAGGGTGCGATGGGCGACCCTGCCGAGCTCCATGCCGAGCAAGCCGCCACGCCGTCGCGCCCCGACGACCAGCAGGTCGGCGGTGGCCGAACGGTCGACGAGCACCTTGCGTGCCTGGCCTTCTACGGTGGCCCGCCGCAGCAGCACCTGGGGATGTTCGCGGACCGCTGCTTCCAGGGCCTTGTCGAGCAGTTCGGACGTTCGTTCCTCGAAGTATTGGGCCTCGTCACCCGGGAGCGGGTAGTCGACCTCTTCGTGAACCGGGCGACGCCAGATGCGGACGATGTCGAGTTCGCAGTTCCGCGCGGCCGCCTCACGAAAGGCGAAGCGCACGGCCGGCGAGTCGATGTCGTGGTCGCCGATGCCCAGCAGGACGCGCTCATGGCGCGCTTCCAGGGCTTGCCGGTCGCCGCGGACGACCATGACCGGGCAGTGGGACCGGGCCGCGACGGTGAGGCTGACGGATCCCAGCAGGAGGTCGGCGAGTTCCCCTCGGCCTCGGGATCCGACGATGACGGCAACAGCCGCGCGCCCCTCCTCAAGCAGCGCGCTCGACGCGTCCATGGCGATGATGTCGGTGGCGACCGTGAGGCTGGGGCAACGACTCTGGGCCCGTTCGGCCGCTGCTCCGACGATGTTCTCGGCGAGGATCTGGCCCGAGGGTCGGTCCACCGTCGACGCCGGCGCGGTTCCCTCGTACCGTTCCCACAGCGAGGCGTGCACGATACGCAGCGGCACTCCGTGCCGCACCGCCTCGTCGGCGGCCCAGTCCATGGCCGCGAGACTGCTGTCGGACCCGTCGACTCCTACCACCAGGGGCGAGTCCATGGTCCCCACCACCTTCCGGGGGCGCGAGTGATCTGTTGCCACCCTCGCACCGGGCAGAGGCTTACGGATAGGGCCGGTCGGTCCCCCGTGCGCGTCTTACCCGGCCGGGCCGGGCACGAAGAAGAAGGGCCATCCGCTTCTCGCGGATCGGATTGCGCGGTGCGCGCCGTGACGCCGCTACCCCGCGTCCTCGTGCAAGTCCTTCCTCACCTTCAGGGAAGCACGCTTCGCCCGCGGCTGCCTGGGGGCTGCTCGATACCCACCGGAGGTGTGTGCTTTGAGCATCCGACGCCGATCTCGAGGTTCCCAGCGTCAGGGCGGCAGAGGAGTCGCCGCGGGCCGGGGGCCATCACGATCGACACCAGCGGCCCCCTGGAAGCCGCTGTCTTTCAGGCGCTGCCAGAGCCGTACGCCCGAACGGCACCGGGCGCCGCCGACGTGGGTTGCCCGCGTACGCGCTGTGGCTGACAGTGCAACGGGAAGCGGCGCGGCCCTTTGCAATACCGAAGGACTCGGTCTACGTCTTAGCGGCGCCCCCTGAAGGAGCCTCCATGCGATACGCAGTCCTCGGCACCGGCATCGCCGGCCGAACCATCGCCGCCAAGCTCTCCGCCCTCGGTCACGAGGTCGTCGTCGGCACCCGTGATCCCGAGTCCACCCTGGCCCGCAGCACACCCGACGCGATGGGCAACCCGCCCTTCGCCACCTGGCACGAGACCCACCCGATCCGGCTCGCCTCCTTCTCCGAGGCGACCGCGCAGGCCGACACCGTCGTCAACGCCACCGCGGGGGCCGGAAGCATCCAGGCCCTCACTGCTGCAGGCGCCGAGAACCTCGACGGCAAGGTGCTCATCGACGTCGCCAACGCACTGGACTTCTCCGCCGGGATGCCGCCTACGCTCAGCCCCGTCAACACCGACAGCCTCGGCGAGCAGATCCAGCGCACCTTCCCAGGCGCCAAGGTGGTCAAGACGCTCAACACGATGAACAGCCAGATCATGGTCGCCCCAGATCGGATCGCCGGTCCCCACACCGTCTTCGTCTGCGGCAACGACACTGGAGCGAAGAAGGCCGTCACCGAGCTGCTCGTCTCCATCGGCTGGCCCGAAAGCGCCGTGATCGACCTCGGCGACATCACCGCCGCCCGCGGCACCGAGATGGTCCTCCCGGTCTGGCTGCGGCTGTACGGCGCGCTCGGGCACACCGACTTCAACTTCCACATCCAGGGCGCGCGGGCGGCCGGTTAGTTCGAGTCACCGAACCGAACGGAGTGGTACTTACAGACGCCTTTCCAATGGTGTCTCGCACGAACCGGCCAAGGAAGCTGGGTGGGCCGCTCCGCCGAGTTGACGGCAGTCATCCTCACGCAGCACCTCGGTGGCTTTCATGAGTTGCGACAGCGATCCTGCCTTTCTCGCGCCGTTCAGCGTGGCAGGCCAACCGCGCGGGAGATGACGGTGTCGAAGGCGCGGTCGGGCAGGATGCGGCGCAGGACGGTGAGGGGGCGGGAGCCGAAGCCGGCGGCGTAGCGGGTCTTGGGGCAGCGGGCGGTGACGGCCTTGCCGATGGCATCGGCGATGACGGTGGGTGGAAGGGGCCGGCTCTGTGGCCGGCCCCTTCCACTGAGTGGTCAGCCGGTCAGAGATTGCCAACCGGCTTCCTGAGCAGGATCGATCCTGCTCCCCACACCAGCGCCCCGCCGACCAGGCCGGGCTTGTCCCGCGTGGCCAGGGCCGGAGCTTCAAGCATGTCGGCGACGTCCTCCAGAAAGGTGACCAGCGTGACGGTCGTGTGCCCCCGCCGTCCTCGCCTGCCGCACCGCCTCTGCCCCCAGAAGGCCGCTGCCGCCGACGATCAGAACTGTCATGGGCGACACCGTAGACCGGCCTCACCGCGCAGGCGGTCACCCCCAAAGTTCGGGTAACCGCCTGCGTCGTCAGCGAACGCCGGCCCGTGACACGCATCGGGTTGTCCTGTTGACGTGTTCCCGCTGCATGCCTTCACCAAGACCGTCAGTGTGGCTCCACCCAGCCATGTCGGACGGCGTAACCGCCGAGCTGCATCCGGGTCCGGACTCCGGCCATGTCCATGAGGCTGCGCAGGCGTCGGTGCAGAGTGCGTGGCGACAGACCGAGCTGTGTCGCGGCCGTCTGGTCGGTGAGACCGGCCAGGAGGAGCGCGAGGATCCTTCGGTCGAGGTCGGTCGGGCCTTTCGCACCGACTTCGACGGTAGGTTCAGCTGCGCCGCCGGGACCCGACAACTCGAGCGGGTGGGCGGTACGCCATACCGTCTCGAAAAGGGCATCCAACGCGTCCAACAGGCCGCTGCGGTGCAGCAGAACGGCGCCGGGCTCACCGTCGGGTGTGACCGCCAGTGGGACAAGGCCGAGGTCGGCATCGGCCAACACGAGTTTCATCGGCACCTGGTCGGCGACACGCAGTTCCACGCCGTTGCGCATTGAATCGATCGCATCGTCGATGATGCCCGGCTCTGCCAGCACGGTCCGGTCCAGTACCGCCCGGAAGTGCACGCCGCGGCCGATGGCCACGGGTTCGGCCGTGTTCTCGTCGGGCGGCAGGGCGACGAACGGTGCGGTGATGAAGCTGCGGACCTGCGTGCGGGCTGCCTGCTGCACCTGGAGGAAGCGGTGGCGGATGGCGTCGACGCCCGTGACCACCTCGATCAGATCGCTGATGCTGCTCCCGGTCGTCGCCGCCCGGTGTTCCTCGGCGTAGGTCACCAGTGCCTGCTCGGCCATGCGCAGCCCGTCTCGGCGCTGGCTGATGAGAGCGCCGAGCGCCATCGCCGGTGGCGCGGCGGTGAACTGCTCATCCGCCGACCTGACCACCAGTCCCCACCCGACGAGGCGCGCCAAGGCCCTGTCGACGTCGGCCTGCGATACGACGAGCAGGTCCGACAGCAGCCCGGCGGTGGAGTTCGGCCGTCCGAGCAGCACCCGGTAGACGCGCTCGTCATCGGGGTCGAGGCCCAGACCACCCAGCATCGGCGATCGCCTCCCTTCCGCTCGCTGCAGCGGGGAGAGTATGCGCCATGGCGGCAGAGCGTGAAAAGTCCCTGCTGGGAGCAGGTGGGACGGGGAGGGCCCCGGGGAGTCGTCTCCCCGGGGCCGGATCGTGAGGCTCACCGCAGGCCGTACGCCCGGATGATCTCGTTCTTGACGCTGAAGCCGCTGTCCGTCTCGGCGCTCGCGCGGACCGAGATGAAGCCGCCGGGCTTCTTCGCCGTCTTGAACGACCCCGTCCAGGAGCCACCGGCGCCCTTGGTCAGAGTCACCTTCTGCCAGGTGGCGCCGTCGTCGTACGAGACGTCCAGCGTCACCTTGGTGACACTGCCCGGCACGGTGCCGCCGTCCATCGACACCGGCTTGAGCGCGATCCGCTGGGTCTCGTGGGCCTTCACGTCGCCGTGCAGGTCCGTCTCCAGCTTGTAGTCCAGGTTCAGCACCGAGAACCGCTCGAAGAAGTCCGAGTCGACGGTGTCGGACATGAAGGTCCACTCGGTGTGGGTGCGAGTCGACAGCCGGAAGACGTCACCGGGCCGCTCCACGTCGAGGACCGTGCGGTAGGGCAGGTTGCCCGCCGGCACCTCCACCCACTGCATGTCTCCGCTGACCGGGTTGTCGTGGATCAGCGTGTCGCCCTGGAAGACCTGCAGGTGGGACGGCGTCTCACCCCACGGCAGATAGCCGCCGAGCCGCATGGTGTCGCTGGCGGAGGCCCATGCCTGCACGTTCCAGGTCATGTAGTTCTGCCAACGGGAGTTGTACACGCCGAAGGACTCGCTCTGGCCGGGCCGGGTCGCAGGAGCGAACCAGTCCAGTCGGGTGGTGCTGCCCTTGGCGTACGTGTTGTCTCCCGAGACCATCGACCACGGCAGGGCTCCGTCGACGCCCTGCGTGTGGAATTCCCTCCAGACCTGGCCCGGAGTCACCCACTCGGTGCGGGTGCCCGGGTGCCACTCGAGCTCGGGGAGGTTGAGCGACGGGCTGAGGGTGAAGTCGGACCGGTAGCCCTCCGCCAGCCGGCCGCCCGCGGCCGCGTGGTAGCGGGCGTCGATCCGGGCGAGGTCAGCCTTGCTCGGCTTGTAGACCAGGGCCCGGTCCGGCACCTGGCCGGGGTAGTCCCGGGTCAGGTCGTAGACGAACGGCGTGTGCTCGGTCTGCTTCACGGTCAGCTTGAAGATGTCGGCCTTGGCCATCGAGACGAGGCCCTTGCCCGCGTCGCGGTGCACGGTGGCGACCGGGATGGCCGACTCGCCGACGTACTCCATCAGGGCGCCGACACCGTCGTTGACCACGATCAGGGCCTTCGCACCGGCCGCGACCGCGGCCTCGGTGCGCTCCTGCGGCGAGACCTCGTCGCTGCGCTCGACGACGACGACCTTGCCCTTGGCCGTGATCTTCGCGTACGCGGCCGCCGCGCCGTTGCCCGCGTAGACGGCGTGGAGCGTGTCGGTGGCGGTGCCCAGTGCGCTGCCCGGCTGCACCCGCGCCTCGAACTGGAGGCGGCCGGCCAACGCGCTCAGGCCGAGCTGCGGCTCGCCCTTGCGCCAGCGGGTGATCAGCATGAACTCGCCCTGCTTCATCGGCTCCGTCGGCGCGACGTAGACGTCGTCGTACGTCGGCGGCAGCACGTACGCGCTGCGGTAGTCCATGTACGGGTCGAGGCCCTTGTAGTGGACGTTGAAGTCGACCTTGCGCTGGCGGTCCTCGGTGCGCTGGGGCGCCTCGGTCTGCAGCAGGCGTGCCTTGCTCGCGTCCAGCACGACGTCCGCGGAGCCGTCCTTGAGCACGGTCTCCGGGTCGACCAGCACGGCCATGCCCGAGCGGTCCGCCTTCTCGCCGGCCACGTCGAGGTACCCCGCGACGGTGTACGTGCCGGGCGCCATGCGCATGGTGGTCGAGCCGTTGACGTAGACGTTCCACGGCCAGAAGTCGCCGGCCAGGTTGATGCCGACCCAGCCGGCGGCGGGCTTGCCGTCGCGCCCGACCAGCTTGATGTTCAGGTCGTAGCGCTCCTCCTCCTCGAGCAGCGCCAGGGACGTGCGGGTCACCGGCTGCCCGGTGGCCGCGTCGGTGGCTATCACGTAGCCGACGTGCCGTCCGGCCGAGGCGGCTTGCGGGTCACCGGTCACCGGGACCGCGGCGGCACCGCCCGCCGGAACGGTCACCGTGGTGGCTCCCAGCGTGAACGGGCCGCCGGCGTTGGTGAGCGCCAGGTTCAGCGTGACCTCGGCGGAACCGGTGTTGGTGAAGGTCAGGTCCTTCGTGACGGCGACATCGCTCGGCTCGTGCGGCCACGTGTAGTTGCCGAAGAAGAGCGACCCGGTGCCGCGGACCGTGGCGCGCACGGCGGCGGCCACGTCGAGACGGCCGGTGCCGACCTCGTACGGCGAGTACCCGTCGGCCAGGCCCTTCGCGGTGCTCATCAGATGTTCCTTGAGCTGCGCGCCGGTCCAGTCCGGGTGCTGCTGGGCCAGGAGCGCTGCCGCGCCGACCACATGTGGGGTGGCCATCGAGGTGCCGCTGATGGTGCGGTAGAGGCCCTCACCGCCGTCGGTCATCTCCTGCGAGCGGGCCGCGGTGATGTCCACGCCCGGTGCCGCGATGTCCGGCTTCATGCCGCCGGAGTACGCCAGCGGGCCGGTGCTGGAGAAGTTCGCGAGCTGGTCCTGCTTGTCGGTTGCGGCCACGGTCAGCGCCGAGGCGGCGGCGCCCGGGGCGGAGATGCTCTCCGGGCCCGCGTTGCCGGCGGCAATGACGAACAGCGTGCCGTACTGCGCGGACAGCGCGTCGACCGTCTGCGACATCGGGTCGCTGCCGTCTGTCGGGTAGGAGTCGCCAAGGCTCATGTTGACGACGTCCGCACCGGACTCTGCGGCCCACTGCATGCCGGCCATGACCCAGGAGTCCTGGCCGGAACCCTCCGCGCCGCCGAGCACCTTGCCGACGAACAGGTCGGCGTCGGGGGCGACGCCCTTGTTGTCGCCCCCGGAGGCGGCGCCCGAACCGACGATCGTGCCGGCCACATGCGTGCCATGCCCGTTGACGTCGGTGACGGCCTCGCCCGGCACGAAGCTGGCGGTGCCGTCGATCAGGCCGGCGAAGTCGGGGTGGTTGACGTCGATGCCGGTGTCGAGCACCGCGACCTTGACGCCCTTGCCGGTGTGGCCGGCCGCCCATGCCTCGGGCGCGCCGATCAGCGGCACGCTCTCCTTCAGGCTGGCCTTCACGCGACCGTCGAGCCACAGCTTCGCCACGCCCGCGCCCAGCTTCGCATCGCCCTGCGGCGCGACGGTGGTCCAGAAGGTGCGGGCCTGCCGCTTGTCGGTGCTGAGCGCGGCACCGTGGATGCCCTTGAGTTTGCGGGTCAGCTTGCTGCCCCGGGGGGCCGTCGGCTCGACGGCCGCGCGGGTCTTCGGCTGGGTGTACGTCGCGATCAGCGGTACCGCGGCCGACTTCGTGTCGTCGTAGCCCATCTCGATCAGGTCGGTGACGTTGAACAGCCGCCGGTCCAGCTTGTCCGTGCCCAGAAGCGGCACGGCCTCGTCCGGGATGACGAACAGGTCACCCTTGATCTCCTGGAGTTTCACGCCGCCGACGGCGCTGTCCGGCCGGTCGACGTCGGCGATCTGCTTGCCGTCGGCCATCGTGGTGACCGTGACGACGTCGCCGGTGACCAGAGTGACCTTGTGGGTGGCCGAGGGCTTGGCGGGAACGGTTGGCTTGCTCGGAGCGGCTTGTGCGGGCGCTTGCAGAACTGCGAGCCCCGACGCCAGCAGCGGCGCCGCGGTGGCGGCCGAGATCAGCTGCCAGCGCCTACGGCGGAAGGCGGATGCCTGAGGGAGGGAGAACATGCCCTGGGTCTATCGACCCGACCACGGCGGCGTGAAGGCCTGGTGACGTCAAGTCCTTGCCATGGCAGGGACTTGCCAGCCGCAAGCCGCGCGAACCCGGGCACGATCGCACTTTTCGCAGTGCTGTCTCAGCCGCGTCCGCGGATCACCTGGTCGTACACCCTGGACAAGGAGGCGTACCGTGCCGACGAACCCGACAAGCGGTGCTCGTTCCGCTTCTCTTGCTCGCAGGCCTTCACCGGACTCGACGGCTGCCCCCGCTGCGGACCGGCCGCCGGCAAACGTCGTCGTGTCGGCCCCGCTCGCCTACCGCATCACCCGCGACACCGTTCGTCTGCGGCTGCGTCATCAATGTCGCGGTAGAAGTCCGCTGCGGCGGGTCTGCCCGGTGGCCATGCCGTGCCGGCCCTCCGGGTGCAGTCGAGGAGACCTGCTCTGCCCGCTCCGAGCAGTCGTCCTCGGGCGGGGCGTTCCTCCGCCCGTCTGCGCCGTTGTCGGTCTGGTCGGACTTGCTGCCGCTCTTCTCGTCGATGAAGTTGCCGGCATTGTCGATCGCTCCTTCGATCCTTGCGGTGTTCTCGGCCGCGGTATCGCGGCCCTTGCCCACCAGCCCCTTGAGAGAGTGCTTCAGATCGCCCATTGAGGTCTCCTTCCAGCGATTCGCGAGAGCTCTGCCACTCCCCCAGGAAAGCTGTCCGACATGCAAGCGTTCCTCCCCAGATGCCCCAACGGGCGGCGTGCCGATGTCTGAGCGGATGATTGACACAGACGGCGTCGAGCTGTGCACCGAGCCCTTTGGCGATCCGTCGAACCCACCGGTCCTGCTCATCATGGGCACTGGCGCTTCGATGCTCTGGTGGGAGGAGGGCTTCTGCCGGATACTCGCCGAGGGCGGACGGTTCGTGATCCGTTACGACCATCGCGACACCGGCCGATCGGTCACCTACGAACTGGGCCGACCCGGATACACGGGCGTGGATCTGGTCGGCGACGCCGTCGGTGTACTCGATGCTTATGAGATCCCGGCCGCGCACGTAGTGGGTGTCTCGGCCGGAGGAGCGATCGCGCAGTTGCTCGCGCTCGATCATGCAGATCGAGTTCTCTCACTCGTCCTGATCAGCACGTCCCGTGCAGTGGCTGGTGGCCGTGAGCTGCCACCGCCGACCGAGGAATTCGTACGGTACGTATCGACCGCACAGGTCGATTGGTCGCAGGCCGCTTCGGTGATCGAGTACCTCGTCGAGTATTCGCGTGTGCTCGCAGGCGGCCGGCGCCTGTTCGATGAGACCGCCGCACGTGACCTTGTTCGTCGAGACGTCGAGCGTGCACACGACTTTGCGGCCGTGCGGAACCACGACTCACTTCAAGACGGTGAGCAAACGCGAGAGCCCCTGTCGTCGATCGCCGTGCCCACGCTGGTGATCCACGGGACTGCGGATCCGATGTTCCCGTTCGGGCACGGCGAGGCACTTGCAGAAGAGATCCCTGCCGCGAGGCTGTTGGCCTTGGAAGGTGCAGGCCATGGGGTCGACCAAGTCGATTGGGAGACGATCGTCCGTGCGATCCTGAAGCACACTGCTGCCGATGAACAGGGCCGCTGAACTTGAACGGGTGTCGGGACAGAGGGGCGCACGGGCGAGCGTTGCGGCACCGGTGTGGATGCTGGTGCAGCTCGCACGCCGAAAAGTACGAGCGCAGAACGCGAAGCAGACCTGCCGGCTTTGCGACGCAAGCTGGATGATCCGGAGTGGCTGCAGCCACGAGCACGATCCCCTACCTCATCGCCCCCACGCCCCCCTTCCGGCCCGCCGCCTCCTCCCTTGCCAGGCCTCGCCCACACCAGAGCCTCCGGCAAGAAGTCCGCCAGGGTTCGCTGGGCGGCGGCATGCCAGTCTCCGACTGCCACGGACCATCGAAACCAAGTCCGAGGCCGGGATTGACGCGTGCGAGGATGTGGGCGTGGCCTGCTTGACCGGCCAGGTCGCCGCCTGCACAGTCGGGATGCGGCACCGCAGCAGCGCCGCCTGACTCTGCCGACCGGTCCGCCCGTCCTCAGGTGGCGGACGGCCCTGACACCCAGGAGCGGCTGATCCCTGTGGTCCTCGACCTGGTTGTGATCGGTACGGCCATCACCCTGGGGCCTTTGCACAACAGCGCCTTCATCCTGCTGCTCTCCTCGCGGCGCGGCGTTCGTAAGGGCTTGGCGTTCCTGTTGTCGTGGCTGGCCAACCTGATTGCGGTGATCGCCTGTGTGGTGCTGCTGACCGGCGGTCAGCCCCCGGCCCGTCACAGCGCGCCCTCGACTGCCGCGATCGCTGCGAAACTCGCCATCGGCCTGGCACTGGTGCTGTACGGCGCACACCGGCGCCGCCGACCACCCCGCCCGCACGGCCCGCCACGCTGGACCGCCCGGATCGATAGTGCCTCTCCGGCCACGGCAGCCGGCCTGGCATGGGTGCTGCAGCCCTGGGCACTGGTCAGCGCTGGCGCCGCGACCGCCTTCGGCGCGAACCTCTCCACCCTCGCCGACTGGCTCGCCCTGACCGGCTACTGTCTGCTGGCCACACTCAGCCTCATCGTCATGGAGATGTACGCGGTCCGGGCGCCCGAGGTCGCCAACGCCCGGTTGAACGCACTTCGGAGCTGGCTGGAGCAGCACCAGGAGCGGCTGATCGTCACGCTCTCCCTGCTCGTCGGCCTGTGGCTGACGGCACGGAGCATCGCCGAACTGGTCTCCTGACACGGACGTCCCCTGCTGCGGCCCCCACCCCGGACTCGTCACGAACAGCGGACCGATCTTCCTGCCTGGTCCACGACTGCCTCGATGAGGTTCTCCAGGTGGACAGGCGTGCTGCTCCACGTCGGCGGCGTCCGACCCGGGAAAGCTGCTGAGGAGCCGTCATGAGCCCCGGCATTCGCACAATGCAGGTCTTGGAACGGGGTCCGACCCGCTTCTGAGTGAGAACGAAAAGATCAACCGGCGTTCGGGCGGCCTGCTTTCGATCTTGCTCGGGCAGGGGCCGTTCGTGAGAACCGGGGTCAGCGCGTACGTACGCCGTCGATGGCGATCGCCAGCAGGAGGTCTGCCTCGGCCGGGCCGTCGACCTCCCGCTCGGTGGCCAGCGCGATCGCGCCCACGAGCTTCAGCAGCTGGGCGATGGTGATCTCGGCACGCACGGCGTCTGCCGCTTGGGCACGCGCGAGGAGGGCGTCTCCGGCGGTGGTGATCATGTCGTGGCAGGTTTCGCCCAGCGCCGGGTCTCCGTCCTGCATCAGCGAAGCCCCCAGGCCCCGGTTGGCCACGGCGTGCGCGCCGACGGCGTGAAGCCAGGTGGACAGCGCCTGGCCCGGGTCGGGTTCGGCGAGGAGGTCGTCCGCCTTCGCGCAGAGCGCCTCGACCCGGTCCTTGAAGACCGCCTCCAGGATCGCCTGCCGGGAGGGGAAGTGGCGGTGCAGGGTGGCCGAGCCGACTCCGGCACGGCGGGCGACCTCTTCCAGTGAGGCGTCGGCGCCATGCTCGGCGATCAGGGCCCCGGCTGCGGCCACGATCTTCTCGGCGTTGCGGCGGGCGTCGGCACGCATCGGCCGGCGGGGCGGGGTGGCGGCGTCCTTGGGCACGGGCGCTCCTGACGGCTTGATAACTGGGGTGGTCCTCCATATTGTAGCCAACGTTAAGCGGAGGGCCACCCCACTTAAGGGATGGCTCCCCTTCCGCACGGACGCCATGGAGAAGAACATGAAGCTGACGCAGAACACCGTCGTGGTTGCGGGCGCGACCGGCCTGCAGGGCAGGGCCGTGACCCGCCACCTGCTCCGCGACGGCTGGCAAGTGCGCGCACTGACGCGCGACCCGGACGGGCCGCAGGCCACGGCGCTGGCGCAGGCCGGCGCACAGGTGGTCCGGGCGCACATGGAGGACGTCGACTCCCTGACCGCCGCGGCCGAGGGCGCCTGGGGCTTGTTCAGCGTCCAGCCCACCGTCGGATCGCCCGGCACCGCACCGGACTTCACCGCCGACGACGAGGTGCGCTGGGGGGTGAACGTCGCCGAGGCAGCGCACGCCGCAGGTATCGGGCACTTCGTCTTCACCTCGGTCGCCGAAGCGGACCGGCACATTGAGGAGAGGCTGCCGGTGAACCTGGTCAGCAAGTGGCAGATCGAGCAGCACATCGCCGCGCTCGGCCTGCCCGCGACGATCCTGAGGCCGGTGTCCTTCATGGAGAACTTCACCGGCGGATATGCGCTGCGGAACGGGAACCTGTCCACGGGGCTCGCCCCGGAGGTTCCCCAGCAGATCATGGCCGTCGACGATGTCGGCGCCGTCACCGCGCTGGCGTTCTCCCGGCCGAAGGAGTGGATCGGCCGGGCCGTCTCCCTGGCCGGAGACGAACTCACACCGGTTCGGATCGCCGCTGCCATCGGGCAGGCACTCGGCATACCGCTGCCCTACGTTCAGATCCCGATCGACTCGATCCGGGCCTTGAGTGAAGACTTCGCCTACGCCAACGAGTGGCTCAACGAACACGGCTACCGCGCGGACATCCCCGCCACCCGTGAGATCCACCCCGGCACGATGGACTTCCCTACCTGGCTGGAGCGCACCGGCGCCTCCCAGATCGCCGCATACCTCGACTCCGCGCGCGCTGCCGGGCAGGACGCATGAACGCCCGCACTCACGGCCTCGGGCGCGTCGGGATCTGGGCGGCGAAGTTCTGCGTGCTCAGCTCACGACCACGCGGACACCGCCGAACCGGCCCGCACGGGCGGCCAGCAGGCCGACGCCTTCGCGGACCCACCAACCCCACGGTGGTGCGGTGCATCCGGTTGCCGCCGGCCCGGTCACCCGGCCACTGGTCCCACAGCGCAGCACCGCCAGCACGATGGCGGCGATCTTCCCGGCGGGCAGGGACCGCCGCCGTGAGCCGATCTTCTTCAGGTGGCCGCGTATCAGGTCGGCGAGCCAGGTCAGGGTGGCATTCGACAGCGGCAGGCGGGCGGTGTAGACAAGGCCGTCAGGGCCCTCGACGGTGTCGTTCTTACTTCACACCAAACTCAACTGCCGCCGGGGGCACGCCAGTTATGCCCCGCTGGCTCCCGCTACCGGCGCGCGGTAAACCTCCCGTCGGGCCGCTTGTGCACCCAGCCGCGGTGGGCGAGCTTGGTCATCTTCGCGCGCAGCGGCTCCACCCTGCCGCGCGCTGTCACGTCCAAGCCCAGCTCCTCGCCGACACCCCTGACCTGCACCGGGCCGTCAGCGACCCGCACGATCGCCAGGCTCTTGCGGTAGTCACCGGGCAGGGCGGCCTCATCGGGATTCTCGCCGCGGTGTGGGATCAGCAGCACCGCCCGCCCCGCCACCCGGGCGGACGCCGGAACGGCGGGCCGCGGCGGCCTCCGCAGCGGCTCGGTCCTGTGCGACCAGCCGGTTCAGGACCCGCTCGGCGATCACCAGCTCCTCCCGCTCATCACGGACTTCCTGAAGCTGCTTGGCCAACTCCTCGGCTGGTGCGCCCAGTTCACCCCGGCGAGCCATGATCCGCTCCAGCTCCTGTATCCCCGCATCCTCCCCGCGCTCTCCCGGCGTACCGGCCCGGACACGGATCGCAGGAGCCGCATGACCACGAACGCAGCCGAACCCGAGAACGGATCCGGCAGACAGGGCGGACGATCTTCACCGTGGACACCCGCCGGCCACCAGCACCCCGATCGCTCTCCACGCCAGCCCCTGTGACCTGCGAACTTCAGCTTGCACACGGCTCGATGAACCCACCATCGCCCGTCGGGGCGAGGGCGAAGTCGAATGCCCCGAAGGCGAGCCCGTACGCGTCGAGGTACTCGCGGACCGCGGACCGAATGAAGGCTGGCGCGGCCGATAGTGCCGGCCGCAGGGCCGCGGCGAGAGGGACGGCTCGCGAGCGCGGTCGTCGCCCCGGAGATCAAGGTGGCGCGGACTGCGAAGAGCGCTGCGAGATTGGCCTCAACCAGCTCTTGAACCACGGGGATTCCCTCACATGCACTTCACTGGCCCTCCTCATCGACGTGCTTCACTCTCGGATCAAGATCAACATCCCGACCGGATAGGCCGACTGTGAACATACGCACGACCGGACGAGCAACTGCAGCTGCCCTGCTGTCCATAGCGCTCCTCCCCGCCACCCTCGCCACCGCCAACGTCGCGCAGGCTGAGGCGCCGTCCAAGCCGAAGCTGACCATCGGCAAGCAGACCACCGACCCGCAGAAGGTGCGGGACTTCTGGACTGCCGAGCGCGTCAGCCGTGCCCTCGCCAACGAGGAGAAGGACCAGGCCGCCTTCAACAAGAAGGCCGCGGCCGCGACCAAGCCCGGCGACCGGAAACCCATCGAGCAGACCCTGCCGGCGCAGTCCAGGACCGCGGTTTCCAACAAGACGCTCGCGCCTCTCGCCACCGCCACGGATGTGCCGGAGATGCCGTACGCTCAGCCGGTCCCGTTCCCGCAGTCCCAGCCCGCTGTCCTGGTCGGGAAGATCCTTTTCACTGCCAAGGACGGCAGCACGCACGGCTGCAGTGGATCGTCCATCGTCACCGCCAACAAGAACACCGTGTGGACTGCCGGCCACTGCATCCACCCTGGTGACGGAACCGGCGCGGAAGGCTTCTTCCAGAACGTCCTCTTCATCCCCGGCTACAAGAAGAACGCCCAGGCCCCCAAGGGCTATGACGCTCCGTGGGGCGAGTGGGCCGCCAATGCGAAGGTCGCACCCACTGCGTGGACTGCGGACGGGGACATGTTCTGGGGCGACATGGCAGCCTTCACGGTCATTCCCCCGACCGGATACACGAACCTGACCGACTCTGTCGGCGCCTTCGGATACAACTTCGGCTCGGGCCCCGACTGGTCGGACATCATCGACTCCGGCTTCCCCGGTGACGGCTACCAGCGCACCGACATGGACGGTTACACGCAGTTCTACTGCACGGGCAACGCGGAGGACGCTACCCCGTTCTTCCCCGTGGATGAACGGCTGCAGTTCGACTGCGACATGGGCCACGGCGCCTCGGGCGGCCCGATGTCCACCCCGCAGGGTCAGATCGTCGGTGCCAACTCGCACGGCGAAGACGACGGAGCAGGCAACCTCACCGCACCGATCCTGTACAGCTCGGCACACGCTGACAACGCGATCGACGTCATCAACAGGATCGGCACGCTCAACTAGGGCCTGTCTCCGTGACTTCACGTTGATCGGGCCACGTACGAGGGTGGTGGCCATGCCGCACTTTGGTCGCCACCTCCGGTCCTGCAGATTCGCGTTCGGGCTGCGGGATGACGGCCCGGATGCCTCGGCGGCGAAGATGCCGGCGGATTGCTCGTGATGAGTAGGCCCGGTCCGCAGGGACGACGTCGGGTCGCGTTCGTGGCCTGCCCAGGCCGGTGCGTCCGCCTGGGCGAGCACGGCAGCGAACATCCGTTGCCAGGTGCCGTCGGCGGCCCACCTGATCAGCCCATCAAGGAGACACGCTCCAGCAGCACGACACAAGGAAGCGGACACCAGCCGAACATGGCTGGTGCCCGCTTCCTTGGCGTCAGTTGTCTGGGCCCTTGAAACCAGGGTCGTGCGCCGGGCCCGTCGGCGGCGGACCTGCGTTGGCCAGTTCCTGGCTCACGTACTCAGTCCGAATCTGGTTCGTCGACATCTTCTCCCAACCCTCGGGAAGCTTCAGGCCGGCATCAGCAAGCGACCTCTCCCACTGCGCGACCAAAGCCTGCCGTGTGCGAGGGATCTCATCCGCCGGCGGCCTGCGGCTGACCGTCACTCCCGACGATGGTTCGACCAGCTCGAACACCGTCACCGCGGTCCCCACACCTAGCAAGAAGGCTGCTGCTATGGACAACCACGTCTTACGCCCCATCCCACTTCCCTCCTCCGTACCAATCTGGCTGTGCCGAAGGAGCGTACCGGCATCGGTCAGCCGGCTTCCGAGCACGTCAGCGTCGCGAGGAAGTCGGCGACCGACCCCGCGCACCCGTGCCGGTGTGCCACGCCGGACGGTCGTGTGATGAGCCGCACCCCTTCGCCGCGGCCCGGCATGGGAGGTCGTCGCCCTGGTGGTCGCCGCTATCGGCCTCCTAGCCGTCCTGGTCGTGGCGGCCCGTTGAAGGCTCACCTTCGCCTCGACGTCCGTCACGCCACCACGCTGTTGCGCGGCCTGCTCGTCCTGACGAACCTCGAAGTCACCCGCTGACAGACGAGCTTGAGCTCGGACAACTGCCCACGACCAGCACGAGGACACCATCACCGACCCACACCAGCCCCTGTGACCTGCGAACTTCAGCTTGACGCCGCCGTTGCGGAGGAAGCCGGTGTCGTAACAGATGCCTTTGGCTCGCATGCGTCTGACCCTTCTGTCGGGGGGCTTGAGGCTAGAAGCAAATCTTGCGTGCACGCAAGTTTTCGTCCACGCAAGTTTGCGCGCACGCACCTAGACCCGGATACTGCCAGGGTGACGACAAGGCGGAGCGGGTTGCGCGAGCAGAAGAAGCAGGCCACCCGAGTGGCATTGCGTGAGGCGGCCCTGCAACTGGCTCTCAAGCGTGGCCCTGACAACGTCCGCGTCGACGACATCGCAGAGGCGGCCGGGGTCTCCCCGAGGACCTACAACAACTACTTCTCCAGTCGTGAGCAGGCGATCGTCGCCGCCGTTACCGCCGAACAGGAATCGCGGGTCGTCGCGGCAGTGGCAGCCAGGCCCACCCACGTCCGCCTCGCCGACGCCTTGGCCGACGCCGTCCTGGAGCAGTACACCGAACCGCGTGACCACGACGAGCTGCTGCTGATCACCACCAGTCCCGCGCTGCGTGACACGTTCCTCGAAAGCACCGCAGCGATTGAGCACCCCCTCGCCGCCGCGATCGACCAGCGCCTCGGCGACACCGGCACCACCGCCCGCGTGCTCGCGGCGAGCGTGGCCGCCGCGATTCGGGTCGCACTCCAACATTGGCTCCAGCCTCCGACTGCACCCCTCACGGCCGGTGGGCTTGTCGTGCCCTCCGGCTCGCTACCCGACCTGCTCCGCTCCGCGCTCGCCGCACTCGCACCCGCACTTGACGCCGCCGAAGAACAGGCACAACAGAGCTCGCATCAGTCAATCGGTTCCACAGACGCAGCTCCGACGCCGCAGTAGGTCCTGCATGAGTCACGCCGCCCGCCACCGTCATGCGAATGCTGGAGATGTCAGCGAATGGCCGGCCCCGGGAAGTCCATGCCGGGAAGGCGGCGGGCGATGCCGAGCACGTCCGTCACCATCGGGTCCGCTGCCAGGGCGTGGACCACGCTCGTACCCGCATTGCCGGCAGCGCCGGTCACCACGACCCTCATGACGCCCCTCCCGTCCTGGGGAACGAGTGGTGCAGCCAGCCGCGCCGCGTGGCCGGCTCGTGCAGGGCCGCACGGGAGCCCGGTGCGAAAGTCCGGTCCACAGCAGCCAGACGCATGCCTTCCAACAGGCCGATCTGCCGTTCGACCCGGGCCACCAACCGCTCGACGGCAGCGGAATCGATCCGGTCGTCGCTACGGGCGAGATTCGTCAGGGTGTGCCAGAGGGCGAGCTTGCCCTGCACCCCCAGGCGGAGCGCCTCCAGCTCCAGCACCTCGCTCAGTGGCGAACGGGAGACCACCCGGCCGTTGGGCTTGAGCCGGCCCACCTTCTCGGCGAACCGGACCACCACGTTCCGCGCCCGCTTCACAGGCACGTCAAGGGCGGTCATGATCTCCACCAGGCTCTCTTGGTCCTCTGCTATCTCCTCCGCCAGTTCCTCCAGACGCGGCCCCGCCGGTCCACTGCGCGGGACCCGGGCCATACGACGGACCAGGGCGATCCCGCCCGCGGAGCCCGCGTAGTGATCGTTGAGGTAAATGCCGAGCAGGCGTTCCGGTCCGGGGGAAAGGGACCGGGAACGGCGGGGTTCGGAAGGCATGTCACCAGCTCCCATCAAGAGCGCCGTGTGCGGGTTGGGGCGGGCCACCGTCGCCCGAACTCGTGCCACAACCGGGACGTAGGACGGCTCGGGGGCCGGCGTCACCCGAGGTGATCGGCCTGTCCTGCTGCACCTTCCCCTGACCGGCGGCGAGGAAACGGGAAGGGAACGAGTGCGCACGCAAGGACGGCGCACGCACAGGGCGGGACGTTCCGAGGCGTCGTCATCCGAGATCTTCTCTCCTGGGCATCGGCGACCGGCCGGGGTTTCGTCCCGGGGTGAGGCCGGCGGTCAGGCTGAGATCGGCGCCGCTCGTGCATTCCCCAGGCCGCGGAGACTGTGCCTCAGTGAGGGGGTCTCCAGGGGGTACGGGGGCCGCACGAGGTGCGCCGAGGAGCGGGGAACGACCCTCGGGGCGTGCGATCACGGCGGGGCCTGCATAGCCTGAGGTCAGACCCAAGGGGCTCCTGGAGGACGCGATGGCGGCTCGAAGTCTCTGGTCCGGGGCGATTTCGTTCGGGCTCGTGGCGGTGCCCTGCCACCTCGAACAAGCGACGGAGAGCCACAGCGTCGCGTTCCGGCAGATCCACCTGGCGTCCGGCGCCGGAAGTCCGCCTGAACGGCGAGGAGAAGAATCATGACAGCGAAGCGGACCGTCTACCACGTCACACCATCCGGCGAGCGGGCGGCGGCCGCGGGCGTGAAGTGGCAGGTCGAGGGCAGGGAAGGCCGTCGGATGCTGCACGAGCCGCACCGTACGCAGAAGCGCGCAATCGACTCCGCACGCCACCGGGCGCAGGAGCACACGCCCGCCCAGGTCGTCGTCCACGCCCGCGACGGACACATCCGCACCGCGTACGCATACGGCGACACCCCTGCGACGCACCCCGATGAGCGTGGACGCAGGGCAGGGAAACGCGGGGGCGTCTTCTAGGGCGTGTCCGGTGGGGCCCTGCTCCCACCAGTGTCGGGTCCCGGACCAGCACGCCGCAAAAGGGGCCTGACGCTCTACGCCGTGGCGGTCGACCTCACGGTCCGGGATTCAAGCGCATCCCAGGCCGCCGCGAGGGAGTGCTCCTCGGCGCGTCTCCAAGCCTCGACGACAGCGGCAGGGACGAGGTAGGGAGGTCGCCGGCCGTGGGGGCGAAAGGGGCCACACGCAGCCATCGCCGTACCGCAGCGATCTGCCCGAGGCATGGAACGTCGATCCCGTTGCGGGACGGCTGCGGGGCGGCGATTAGGCGCCGTTCGCCGGCGTGATGTGTTTCGCCGGAGGCGCGATCCGCGGCGATGTGATTCGCCCACTGCCGGAGGGCCGCGGCACCGTCACGGAGACGATGCCGCGGCCGTCCTGGCCCGCCACTGGACGACGGAAGGCCTCGAGCGCTTTCGTGGCTCGGTTCCGGGCGACTCGATCGACGACTTCCGCTGACCACGTCTCAGACTCCTGCCGACGGCGCCGCCCGGCACGGCCCGGGCGGCGACTGCGGCTCGGATCAAATCAGCGCGTTCTTGTAGAAGATGCTGGAGCGCCGGTCTCCCTCCACGCCGGTGGCGAAGCCGATGAAGAGTCGGGCCTCGCCGGCGTCGGTGCGGTAGATGGCCAGGCCCTCGGGCTCGCGGTGGTGGAGGGTGGACCCGGCCTTGGTAAGGACGGGGCCCTGCTTCACGGTTCCCGTGTTGATGTCGATGCTGGTGACGTAGGAGTTGCCGTCGCCGGTGGGGGTGCCGTCGCCCGGGTACGCGTCACCCGTCAGGAAGTACATGTACGAGCCGTAGAGGGTGTAGCCCTGCGGCGTGCCGGAGATCGTCGGCTGCTTGAAGTCGACCAGCGGCGAGCCGAAGCTGCGCGTCTCGAAGGCGGAGAGGGGGTACACGGCGATGCGCTTGCCGGCGCTGGTGTGGTAGCGCACGATCATGCGCTTGTAGACCGGATCGACGGAGCAGGTGTACTCGGTGGCCCCTGAGATCGGCTGGTAAGCGGCCGAGGCAGCCGGCGAGCCCAGGGTGGTGTTGGCGGTGTACCGGATGGGGGCGAGCGCGGTGCCGTACCCGTTGGTGTTCGCGGCGCACTCGATCCACAGCTCGGTGTCGGAACCGCTCGGCAGCGCGGCGAAGGCGACGCCGTGGCCGAAGCCATTCAGGTGCATGTACGAGATGTAGTTCCCGTCAAAGTCCATCTTGTTGATACACAGGTCGCCCGCGGACTCGGGGCTTCCGTCCCGCTTGGTCGCGATGAAAAGGTACTTGTTCACCCAGTCGAAGGCGAAGCTCTGCTGGACCCGTGGACCGTGCGTGTTCGCGGAACGGAACAGGTCGTACGACGGCTGCGTGAGATCGAATCGCTTGGTCGCGGCCACATCGGCCGAGGCGGTCTGCGCGCCGACACCGAGCCCGAGCGCGGCGAGTGAGGCGCCGGCACCGGTGCGTATGAGGCTGCGGCGGGAGAGGGGGGAACCCGGGGTGCGGTTCAACGTGGGACCTCCGAAGGCATGAGTGGGCAGCAGGGAGAGGTGATCCTATCGGGCCGCAGAGTGGGGCGGGCCCATGGTCCACGCCGTGCGGCCCGCAAGAACCAAGGCGAGACCGCCAGTTTCGCGCTGCCCAACTGGCGCGGCAGGTAGCTGATCCTGCCCTTGAGCGACGTAGGCGGCCCGTCGTCCTCCCAGCTCAGACAGCAAGCTTGCAGGTACCTCGAGCTGACAGGGAAGTGGCACGACCCTGCTGACGATTCAATGGCGCGTCACACGGCAGACTGGACGAAGGCGGCCACCGCGTATCGGCAGGTGCGTGCCCGGTATTGACACCGATTTAGCAGTTGCGAAGGTTGTCACGATGCTGGCGCTCGCCCCCTTGATGTGGCGGGCCTGCGTTCAGGCCCGCTGTTCCGTCCGTGATCTTGCGTGGGTATCCCCGGCTTCAGCCGGGGAGGGAATCGCATCCTTGGAGTGCAGGCGTGGAGTGCCGGAGTTCTCTTCGTCTTGGGGGTGACGGTCAGACAGGGCGCTTGTGGCTCTCGATGTACTGCCGTATCGCGGTCGGCGGTGCCCCGCTGCACGAGCCCGTGAAGTAGGAGCGTGACCAGAAGACCGACCCCATGCCGATGCGGTTGATCCGGCCGGTGTACTCGGCGCGCAGGTACCTGGAGCTGACCCCCTTGAGCGAGTTGATCAGCTTCGACAGCGCCACCTTCGGCGGGTAGTGCACCAGGAGGTGGACGTGATCGGTCTCGCCGTTGAACTCCCGCAGCTCTCGCGCATGATCTCCTCGCACCGCTTGAGCACAGCATCGTCGAAGCGGTCTCGGCGGTACTTGGTGAAGAACACCAGGTGAGCATGAAGGTTGTAGGCGAGGTGACGCCCGGTGCGGAGTTCGGGGTGTGGTTCCCAGCGAGGTGACATACGCCGACGCTAGTGTGATCCGGGGCACTTGATCGAAGGGGGTGGGCTGGATGATTCGTGCGTACAAGTTCCTCATGCGGCCCACCGTGGGCCAGACGATCGCGCTCGGCGAGATGCTGCGGGATCACTGCTCTCTCTATAACGGCGCGTTGCAGGAACGGCGGGAGGCCTACCGGCACGCCTCGAAGACCAGCATCAAGTACGGGACGCAGTCGGCGCAGCTCAAGGAGATCCGGGCCTTCGACACGGAACGTCAGGGCCGTTGGTCGTTCTCCAGTCAGCAGGCCACTTTGCGCCGTCTGGACAAGGCGTTCACGGCGTTCTTCCGCCGCGCCAAGTCCGGTGACACGCCTGGCTACCCGCGGTTTCGCGGGGCGAACTGGTTCGACACGGTCGACTTCCCCAAGGACGGCGACGGCTGCCGCTGGGACTCCGCCCCCCCGCGATCCGGCCACCCGCGTCCGCTTCCAGGGCGTCGGGCACGTCAAGGTCAACCAGCACCGGCCAGTGGCCGGCAAGGTCAAGACTGTCTCGGTCAGCGCGAGGGCCGCAAGTGGTTCGTCGTACTGACCACCGAGCAGTCCCAGCCCGAGCCGCTGGACGCGACCGGCGGCGTGGTCGGCATCGACATGGGCATAGCAAACTTCCTTGCCGACTCCGACGGCAGGTTCGTCTCCAACCCGCGCCACGGCCGCACCGCTGCCGCAAGGCTCGAAGCCGCACAGCAGGCGCTCAGCCGATGCAAGCGCGGGTCGAAGCGCCGCCGCAAGGCCGTGCACAAGGTCGCCGCCTTGCATCGCAAGGTCCGCCGCCAGCGCCTGGACCACGCACACAAGACCGCCCTTGACCTCGTACGCGAGCACGACTTCATCGCCCATGAAGACCTCAAGATCCGCAACATGAGAGCCACTCCCGCGCCGAAACCCGACCCTGACAAGCAGGGCGCGTTCCTGCCCAACGGGGCCGCAGTCAAGGCCGGGCTGAACCGTTCGATCTCGGATGCCGGATGGGGGGTGTTCCTGACGATCCTGCGCGCCAAGGCTGAAAGCGCCGGACGGGAGGTGATCGCCGTGGACCCCCGCAACACCTCCCGGACCTGCCCCGAATGCGGGCACGTCGCCAAGGAGAACCGGCCCGCCCAGGAGATGTTCCACTGCGTCTCGTGCGCCCACACCGCGCACGCGGACACGGTGGGCGCCCTGAACGTTCTACGGGCCGGGCTGGTCCGTCGCGACGCCAACCAGGCAAAGCGAGAAGCCCCTCGTTCATGAAGGGGAGGAGTCACCAAGTCGGGTTCGTGAAGTAGAAACCCGGCGCATGGGGCCAGGTAGCCGGGCGTCACAGGATGCTCAGCCCAGAGTGCTGCTCTGCGAACAGTCCGATCAGAGGCAGGTGCACTGGCTGTGGCGCTGGCGCGACCGGTACGTCGTGGTACTCAGAAAGGCGGCGCGGGGGAAACGGGGTAGTACTGGTGGTCATCCCAGGAAGGCTCTGCCCAGCGGGCGGGTTCGGGGAGCCCCATCAGCCGTATCCGCTGAAGCAGGATGGCCGGGTTCGTCATGGTGCTGCTCCTTGTCGTTGTTGCGGGGTCGGGGCTGCGGGTCACAGGCTGCGGGCGGCGATGTCGCACTGGGTGGTGGTCGCGTGGATGGCGAGTTCGGTGGTGCCGTCGTTCTTGAGGTTGTTGCTGATGCGGCCGTAGGAGGTGCCGGCGTCCAGGGAGGCGGAGACTCCGGCGGCGGCGCCGACCGAGATGTCGCCCTGCTGGGTGGTCAGGACGACCTTGCCGCGGATGGCCTCGGCGATCCGGATGTCGCCCCTCATGGCCGTGATCTCCGCAGGTCCGCCGAGGCGGCCGACCTCGACGTCGCCGTCGGTCGCGGTGAGGCGGACGCTCGCGGCCTCGTCGATCTTGATGTGGCAACGCACTTGGCGCACAGGTACGGACGCGCGAGCAGCAGGCCTGTGCCTGTCATGGCGATGCCGAAGTAGACCGGCGCGAGGTGGATGAAGTCCGTGTAATGGATCGCGCCGTGCACCACCACAGCAGGCAGGAAGCCGGCCGCCGCCGCTACGGCGAGGGTCCAGAACACCCAGGCCTCACCCCGCCGCCAGCCCCACGCACTCAGCAGAAGGATCGCCACCGCGGCGGACATCAGGGCGCCTCCGAACCCCGCACGGTCGTGAGCCACGAACGGCACGAGCCGGGGATTGACGGCTTCCAGCATCTCCGTGCTGGTGCCCAGGAAGGTCAGATCCGTCGGCACGAAAACACCGGTCAGACCAACCAGCGAAATCACCGCCCCGCCGGCGAACAGCCCCGCTCCCGTGACGATCAGTAGCAGCTGGCCCGCCAGCGCACGTCGGCGCTCACGCTCCGGGCCCTCGGGTGCCAGGCGCCACCGCGGTACGTGTCCGGTCCGACGGACCGCGGCCAGGAACATCGGGAACAGCACGACGACAGTGGCTGTGTGCAGGGGTTCCACAAAGCCGGTGGCCAGGAAGTAGAACAGGGTGGGAAAGCCGATCGCCCCCGACAGCAGGTACACCTCGCGAGCCCAGGGCCAGCCACGTCTGATCCCGCCCACGGCAAGACCGGTGTAGAGGGCGCCGATCGCCACCATCGTGCCGGCCATGGTGCTCCGGTCGTGCTGGAGGAAATGCACCAGGTGGTGGTTGGCGGCATGCAGTTCATGCAGCGTCATACCGAGATAGTCACGGTCGTACCAGAGCAGTACCGGCCCCAGCGTGATCGCCGCGGCGCCGAGTCCGGCGCCCGTCATACCGAGCCCGACGAGCAGCGCCCACCACCAGGGCGGCCAGCGGCGGGGATCGCGGCCGACATCCCGTATCCCCGGAGCGGGCCCGGTGGGCGTGGCCGCCTCGGTGACCCGTGCGAACCAGCCGGGTCCGGCCTCGACGAGCACCCCGGGCCGGGCGAGCACGACAGCGCCCGCCTCCACGACCGCGGCGGCCGCGGCGGCGACCGACGGGTCGGACACATGGACCACATCTGGGTCGTCGCCATTGGTGAACCCGTCGACATGAGGCTTGAGGGCTGCCTCGACCTGCGGATCGCAAGCGCGGACGACCAGCGGGATCGAGCGGCCGGCAGCGGCCTCGCGTACGGTCTCCGCGTCGGCCGCCGAGACGGGCGACACCTCCACGACACCGGCACCGAGCGGGGGCATGGCTCGTACCGCCTCACGGGCGAGCGAGGGCGGGACGGATATACCGAGGCGGACTGTCACCGGGACGCCCGCGATCTCACCGGCAAGGCTCTTGGGTGGATGGTGATGACCGAATCCCCGGGCGATCAGCCGCGCGCCGGCGGGACGCGAGCCGATCCAGGCAAGCAGACGCAGTGCCGATCGCTGCGAACGACGCCGCCCAAGGACGGCAGCGGCCGCGCCGCGCAGCGGGTGATACGTCCAGTCCGGCATCAGTGCCTCTCACTCCTCGTCGCGGCCGGCGGGGCACCGGGTGACGTCCAGCCGAGCACCGGGGTCATGGAACGCAGCGTCGCCCGCGTCGGCATCAACCGGGCGGCCGTGTCCCGCAGCAGCACCGCCGGCGGCCACGACAGCTGACCGACAACGCCGAGCCGGGCGGAGCGGCGCGCGATGGCCTGGGTCCTCGGGCGGCGCAGCTGGTCGTACGAACGGAGCGCGGCCGCCGCGTCCGGCGTGCTGTGAAGGCAGTGGGCGAGGGTGACCGCGTCCTCCAACGCCTGGCACGCGCCCTGGCCCAGATTGGGGGTCATGGCATGGGCGGCATCCCCCAACAGCGCGACCCGGCCACGGGCGAAGGAGGACAGCGGCGGCAGGTCGTACAGGTCGTGCCGCAGCACCGCGTCCACGGGGACGGCATCCAGCAGAGCGGGAACGGGATCCGGCCAGGACCCGAACCGGCGCACCAGCTCGGCATACTCGGACTCGGACGAGCCGAAGGCCCTTCCCTCCGGCAGCGACGCGGTCGCGAAGCAGTACATCCGCCCGCCCGGCAGCGCCGTGTAGCCGAACCGCTCCCCGCGGCCCCAGGTCGCCGCGCCCTCCAAAGGCGGCTCGGTGAGGGGTTCGGTGACCATGCGCCAGGCGGTGTAACCGGCATACCGGGGACCCGCCGCCTCCGGCCACAAGGCACGGCGAACCACGCTGCGCAGCCCGTCCGCGCCAACGACGACATCCGGCCGCGACTCACCCCCACGGTGATCCACGACCAGGCTCTGTCCCTCGTCGCGGACCGCGGACACCTCGCTACCCGGGCGCAGGCTGTCAGCGGGCAGCGCCTCGGCAAGCACCCGCAACAGATCCGCGCGCTGCAGGACCACCAGGGGATGGCCGAATCGGCGCGTCAGCTCCGCATTGTCCGTACGCGACAGCCAGCGGCCCCGACGGTCCCGTACGCCCCCGCCGGCCTCGATCGCGCCCAGTGCCCGGACGGCGCCGGCCAGGCCGAGCGCCTCGAGCGCATGCAGCGCATTCGGCCACAGGGAGATGCCGGCGCCGATCTCCGTGAACTCCGGGGCCCGTTCCAGCACCTCGACGCGCCAGCCATGGCGGTGCAGGGCGACGGCCGCCGCGAGGCCGCCGATCCCGCCGCCGACGATGGTCGCGGCGCGCTGCGGCATGAGTCCTCGCTTGGGGTTCGGGGGCGCCGCCCCCGGTCGGGCGACCATCGATCCGGTGCCCGTGCGGCACACCAAAGGCGCAGGTCCGGCTGAGCAGCGCCTCATAGCAACATGCCGACAGAGACCTGTCAACGCGCCCGGTGTCGAGTACGAACGTCTGCGGGCGGAGATCCTCTCGCAGGCACGAGCGCGCGTGGTGTTACTCGCTGCTGGCTGATCCGGCATTCGAAGATCGTGATTCTCTCGGCGCGCCTCCGGGCCGGGAACTACTGTCGCGAGCATGGTCGAACACGATGCCTTGAGTTCCACCCGCCAGGCCTACGACGCAGCTGCCGCCTTGTATGCACAGCTGTTCCGCGACGAGCTCCGTGGCATGCCTTTGGACCGTGCGATCTTGAGTGCCTTTGCCGAGGTCGTGAGTGCGAGCGGGGAGGGTCAGGTCGCGGACCTTGGTTGTGGACCGGGCCATATCACGGCACATCTGGACAAGCTGGGGCTGGCTGCGTTTGGCGTTGATACCTCCTCCGCGATGATCGAGTTGGCACGACAGGCTTATCCAGCCCTGCGGTTCGACGTGGGCTCAATGGCCGAGCTGAACATCGCTGACGGCGTGCTGGGCGGCGTACTCTCACGTTGGTCCATCATCCACACTCCGCCGGAAGAACTTCCCGACATCTTGGCGGAGTTCCACCGCGTGCTGGCACCTGGCGGCCACCTTCTGGTCGGCTTCTGGGCCAGCGATGATCCGTCTCACCCGACGCAGATCTTCGATCACACAGTCGCGCCGGCCTATCGGTGGTCGCCTGATCACCTCGCCACGATGCTGCGCGAGTCCGGGTTGGCCGAGGTGGCCCGGATGGTTCGCCAGCCCCAGCCCACCGAACGGCGCCAGTTCCAGGCGGTTCACCTGCTCGCCTGTAAGGCCGAGGCGGCTGTCTGACCGACTGGCCTCTGGGCCCGACGTTCCAACACATCGAGCACGGCCTAGCCAACACCGTAGGCAAGCTGGAACGGCAACCGGAGACGGTGGCTCGGGCCTCTGACGTGGCTCGTTGAAGTTGGCTCTGACCGGAGTTCGTGAAGGGCCAGGTCGTCGGAGTGGAGGTAGTTGGATCCAGCGGCCCACTTCGTAGGTCGCTACCCAGCAGCCACAACCGTGCCGGCCGTGACCTGAGGAGGGTTGGGAAGCAGCGACGCGAGGTTGTCCCTTACGAAGTCCGCCGCCCGCTCGATCGACTCTTCGGCCCCGGACTGGTCTTCAAAGACGCTGGTAGAGACCATCACTCCGTCCCCGGCGTCCACCCAGTAGTAAGCCACGAAGCCGGGGACTCGGCGGAGGAGAGGCACGAATCCCTCGTCCACTCGGCGTCCTGCCTCGGCAGAGTCAGTCACTCCTTCGTAACGCCGGATTACTGCGTACATAGCTGATCTCCTCATGGATCCCAAGGTCACCTTGCGCGAAGCGACCTACCCGCACCGAGCGTCTCTCGCTCGGGGAACACCCGGAAGTGACCCGGATAGGCGCACCGGTGATCCAAACCGGGGATCTGCTGTGGCCCTGACTGGCCGAACCGGGACTTCACGGAAGTCCGGTCAGAGCCTTGAAGTTCCCCACCTCCTGCTCAGGAACGGGACATACCTGCTCACCGTGGTTCCCCACCTGCGGCCGTGCGGCCTGCCGCAGCGCAGGGGCCGCCCGATAGTCAGTCAGGTCCGGCGGGCGGGGCGAGTTGTCCAGCGTGGGCGAGGCTCAGATCAACCAGGCTCGACCAGGCCGCCCCGGGGGCGGTCGACTCATGTGCGTCAGCGGGACGACGACGAGCGCGGCACCGATCACAACTCCCGGACCGGCTCGGGAACCGTTCCCCCGGGTCCTGCGTGACCTCTTGATGTGTTGTCGGCTGGTGGTGAGGCGACCGGAAGGGACCCGGATGAGAGCGCGGACGATGGTGAGCGTGGCGGTATCGGCCTGTGTGGCGCTGGTGGCATGCGCGTGCGGTCCGGAGAAAGCGAAGGAGGACACGGACGCGAGGCCTTCGCAGCCGTCCGCGTCCACGCGGGCGAAGGAGCCGTCGGCCACGCCGTCCGCGTCCGCCCGGACCGAGAAGCCGTCGGCAACTCCGGGCAGCGACCAGCACATGCCCAGGACCAAGGAGGGCGCGATCCAGCGGTACGAGCAGTACCTCCACGCCCTGGGCCGTGAGGACATCGACACGGTCTGCGAAGTGGCCGGGCCCGCCGCGAAGAAGGCACAGGACCAGGGATTCGGCCCGTGCACGTCGACGTACGCCGCCGTGTTCCAGATGATCTCGCCCGCGCAGAAGAAGGCCCTGCAAACCGCGACGGTCGACCCGCAGCGCATCGCCGTGCGCACGCCCGACAAGATCGAGATGCCGGTCGAAGCCGTCAGGGCCTCCGCGACCTTCTCCGAGAGCGACCTCGGCAGCTACACCTTGGAGTACCTCAAGAACGATTGGTACATCACCGACTGAATCCGACGCGACGTCCGCGGTGCCGCCCGACGGCTGTAGCGGAGTTATTGCCACGGCCTTCGTGCTGATCAGATGCGCCTGATTCGATACGGCACGCGATCACGCGAAGGCGGCCCCCAGGATCGGGACGACGCAGGCCACCGATGCGTGCGGTTCCTCGGACCACCTGTCTGGTCGGCTCCGTGATGTCGCGAAGGTCGGATGCCGCGTAAGTCCCCGCGCCTGGTGCGCGCCAGCCTCCCTGATCGCCAGGGGCACGACTCAGTCAGCACGCTGCTGATCACTGCCTGCCCTGGGCCACCGATTTGCAGCGCCGTACACACATACCTCTATGTCGATGGTCTCGACTTGATCGCACGCAGTTTCAACGGCGCAACCGGCGATCATCCGCATCAGCTGCTCAGGCCTGGAGGCCCCCTCTATCCGACTGATCAAGCCCGGAGTGTGGATGTTGCGACCCAAGGGCAGGGCACCAACGCCGCCTCGGCGGTCTGTATCCGTATCCGGCTCCGGGGTCAGACCGTGATCTGGGGCGATCTGATGTACCCAGATGCTGACGACCGTGTCATCGAGGAAGTTCGCTTTGACCTGACCCAGTACCTGGCTGAGATCGAGCGAGGCTACTCGCGATGGGGCTGCGGGGCGTAAGGCGTACAGGCGGAAGCGCCAGCGGCTTTCACTGATCTGCGTGGACGCTCCTGTATGGTCTTGCGGATCGCGGAGAGCGAGTCCTTCAGGCACTGAAGAGGTCGATCGTGGCTGATGAACGGCTTGAAGCCGAGTGGGTCCGCGGCTGGTGCGAGCATGCGGACGCGGCACTCACGGAGCTGGTGCAGTCGTTCCAGGCCTGGCACGGCTTCCCTCCCGGCAGGAACGCGGTCGCGCGCGCGACGGACGAGAGCCACAAGGCGACGGACGCGCTCGTGGAGCTGACGCCGATACCTTCGGACCTGACCACGATGTACTGGGTGGTCGGCGAGGTCTCCCTCCCCGACGTGGACAGCGGCTACTTCGTTCACCCGGCCTCAACGGTCGCACACCACTTCCGCGAGTACGGGGCCATCCGAATCGACGGGGAAGAGCCTGCTCTGGTATTCGCCAGCGACGGCGGCGGCCACCTCTTCGCGCTTTCGGGATCAGGCCGAGTCTGGAGGTCCACCACGGCGTCGTGGTTCGACCAGTTCGACCTTGCCGCTTCCAGCCTCCAAGAGTTCTTCGAAGAGCTGATTCGACGGATCAGCCGTCAGCTCTGACCGGCAGCGGCGGAGAGGGCGGGATCACGACCGGGTGAGGCGGATGTCCGGCGGCGTCAGCCGATGGCCGACAGAGGTTGCCACACCTGCGTTCGCTACGTGGGCGTCGTTTCTGGGCGTACGCCCGCCGTCGGTGGGGGGGCGGCGCCGTTCAGGCAGCGGTCGAGGAGTGCGTGCATGCGGGGTACGGGGAGGGACGGGTTGGCGGCAGCGCCCTCTGCGGTGCGGGGGTCGGCGAGCAGGACCTCCAAGACCCCCGGTGTCAGGCTCGGGTTGGCGGCAGCTGCCCGGCACACCGACTCGTCGGGGTCGTCCACCGGGGGTTCGGCAAGGGTGGGATCGGCTGCGGCCAGGGCGCGTATCTCGGGGTCCGGGTGGCCGATGAGGTGGGTCAGCCCGGTGCGGGGGAACGCGCGCAGGGTCAGCAGGTGCGGACGGTGTGCCGGGCGAGTGACGAAGACGTCCAGGAGGAGGTGTGGCGGAGCCAGGGGGTGGTGGCAGGCCAGCCGGATCCGTACCTCCTCGTCGTCGTCCTGCGCGAGTGTCTCGACGAGTTCTGCGGGCAGGCCGGGCCAGCTCGCCGCAACCCGGCGGAGCACCGGTTCCTCGGACGCGGCGCAGGCGGCGAACCAGTCGGGGAACGGCTCGGGGGCCGACTCAGTGATCGGGCAGGTGCAGTCCGGACCGTGCCCAATGACCCTGTCCATCGCCCAGTACTCGGCCCAGGTGCGGGGGAAGGGGTGGAGGCGGGCGCGCATCCGCACGCCCTCGTCCGGATCCTCCCTCAGCTCGGTGATCAGGTCCGGTCCCAGGTCCGGCCGGCGGGCGACCCTCTCGCGAACCTTTGCCTTGGGGTGGCGGGCGAGCCGGGCGACGGCATCGGCCGGGGTGTGGCGGTTCCAGGTCAAGGCGTGCACCGTGTCGTCTGCGAAGCACTGCTCGACGAGCGCGGGGGACAGGGCGCAAGTGCCGAGCACCGACCACTTGCTGTGCGAACCGATGGACGGCAGCTTGGCCTCCACCGCTTCCGGGTCCAGCTCCCAGCTGCTCTCCTGCGCCGCTTCCCGTACGGCGGGGTCGGGGTCGTCGAGCAGGGCCACCCTCTGCGCAGCAGTGAGCGACTGCCACCCCCGGGCGGCGCGTACGCGGAGCCCGGGGTGCACGTGCCCGGCCATGGAGCGGTCGAAGGACAGAGGGGTCTGCCGAGAGAAGCTGAGCTCCTGGACGATCTCGTGTTCGGTGAGCATGCCGTCCTCGCCGCCGTCCTGGGCGGTAAGGATGGTGACGAGGATGTCGTCCGGCAACGGTCTGACCCATCGGGGGCGGGGGTGAGGGCCGCCGGCGAGCCGCCCACGGACGACCCCCGACGGGTCCGTTGCCAAGAGGGCGAGTCGTGAGGGGTCGACGTACTGGTTGCGGGCGAGCGCGCGGCGAATTCCCGTGGCCGGGTGGCGGAGGGCTGCGTCGATGACGGCGTCGGGCAGGTCGCGGCCCTCGCACATCAGCTGGCCGGCCTCACCGGCCGCGCGATCCACCAGGCGTATCAGTACGTCGGAGGGCGCCGCCGGATTGAAGGCGATGCCGCGCAGCCACAGTTCATACAGAGAGTCGGACACCGCGTCATCTTGCCACCTCGTTCCGCCCGGATCGGGCCGTGTGGCGACCTCGTCGTCGGCGCGCACCGGCGGCTCTGTCCGCAGGCTTCGGTCCAGGCGGCCGTGCCCTTGCTCATCGTGCAGCTTCCTTAACCTTTGGACTTTGAAACAAACACCGGTCAGCCTGTCCAGGCAGAGGCTGTCCGCATCCAGAGCCTGTACGGCGCCGGTAGTCAGTGCCGCGACGCGGACCACCGGGGCGGCGGCAATAGCACGAAGGTGCAGTTCTGGCGGTGCCGGTCCGCCCAGCAGAGCTGCTTCCATGCCGCCGCAGAAGGTTGGTGGTCCTGAGACATCGGTGAGCCGGCGTCGGCCGTCGCAGTGGCCGCACAGTGGCCGCAGCCCTCCCCTCCCCCGAGCGAGGAGCAGTCGTCGCATGATCGGCCCGACAGGACCGCGCAGCGCCCCGGTGTCCGGGTGCTGCCGGGGTGATGTGGCCGCATCTGCCGGCGTTCTGGGTACGGCAGCCGCGCGAAGTTGAGTACGAGCGCTCAATCCGGCGGTCCCCCACGACATCGAGGATGGGAAACATCGTCCAACACGAAGGAGGCGCCAGATGCTCAGCCGCATCGCCGACATCCTGGTACCCGCGGTGGGCCGCCTCGCCGTGACCGTGAACGCCCGAGCCGAACTGGCGCCGGGCAGCATCATCGCCGCGAACCACACCTCGCTCGCCGACCCCGCCATCGTGCTCGCCGCACTCCGCCGACTCGGCGTCTCGCCCGTCGTCCTGGCCGCCGCGGGTCTGTGGCGCATCCCCTTGCTCGGCCGGGCGCTGGCCAACGAAGGCCACATCCCCGTGATCCGCAACGATCGCCGTGCCTCGGACGCTCTCGACCTCGCCGCGAAGGCGCTTGAACAGGGACGCCTCGTCCTCATCTACGCCGAGGGCGGCCTCCCCCACCGCGCCGACGCCGCCGAAGCACCTCCCGGCGCCTTCCGCACCGGCCTCTCGCGCCTCGCTCACCGCACCGGCGCTCCAGTCGTTCCGGTGGGCCAGGCCGGTGCCCGCCGTGTCACCTCGGGCAGCACGGCGAAACAGCTCGCCGGAGTGGCCACCGCACCGCTGCGCCGGCCGGGACTGCACGTTCACGTGGGCGCACCGCTCACGTTGACCGGGGACAGCGCGGCGCGCACGGCCCAAGCCCAGATGGCCGTGACCGCGGCGTGGAGGACCGCGGCCGAACGCCTCGGATGATCTCTCCCTCCGGCAGGGGGCACCGAGAGGGTCGGCCCCTTCCCCCTAGTGCCGTGACCTCAAAGGTCCGCCGGGTTGATGGTCGAGGCACCGGTTGACGGGGTTCGTGGCTGAAGGCTGTGGCAAGATTCCGCGATGATCTCTAGCTCACGCGTACCAGCAGTCGTTCCCGCAGGCCAGATGGCCAAGATGGAGCAGCCGGTATTCGGTCTTCCGAGCGGCCTGGAGCTGCGTCCCTGGTGTCTCTCCGATGCCGACGTCTTGGTAGCCGCCAGCCAGGATCCCGCAATTCGCCAATGGAACCGGCTGCTGGTGGAGACACCCGAAGACGCGCGCCAGAGGATTGAACGCATACACGAGCGTTGGCGGACCGAGATGAGCGCGATCTGGGCCATCGCGCGACCGGGTGACGAGGCGGTGGGACTGATCGGATGGGGCGACATCGACCTCATCGGCGGCAGTGCCGAAATCGTCTACTGGATCCTCCCTGCGGCGCGCGGTGGTGGTGTGGTGGTCGAGGCCACGAAGCGCCTCAGCGAGTGGGCCCTGAATGACCTCGGCCTGCATCGCCTGCGTCTGTGCCACTCGGTGGCCAACCCGGCATCCTGCCGTGTGGCCGACAAGGCCGGATACTCCCTCGAAGGCACCATGCGCAGCGCGCTGCTGCACGCGGACGGATGGCACGACGAGCACCTGCACGCTCTCGTCCAAGGCGACATCTGATCCTGCGGCCAGGCGATCAGGGCGCTGCCGGGAGCTGGTGACCGCCCCAGCGGACGTCTTTCTCGCTGCGGATGCGGGTGCCATCGCATCGTTGGGCGGCCAGGAGGTCGAGGTGGCCGGCGTTCGCGTTGCGCCGGCGGAGGTAGGCGTGCAGGGCACGGGTCTGGACCGTGTGGTTGGGGTGGTGGGAGTTGGCAAGGGTGAACTGCCGCAGTGGTCCGAAGTGGGCTTCGATGGGGTTGGTCCAGGACGCGTAGGTCGGGTGAAGCACAGCTCGATCTTGTTCTTCACCGCCCACCGTTTCATCCGGCGGTCGGGCTGTTCGTGGAGTGCGTACTCGATCCGCTCCCACTTGGTGTCGAAGTCCGCGTCCGGGGACTCCTTCCAGGTTTCGTGCGCTGGAAGGTGATCATTCGGCCGGTCAGTATGCGCCGCAGGGCCTCGCGGCCTATCCGGATCGGGCGGGCGATGTTGCGGTGAACGTGATCGGTGATCTTACGGATCGAATAGCGGGTGAAAGGCTTGCCGAGCCGAGCGGGGCGGGTAGTGGCCGTCGCGGCGACGAAGTCCTCGTCGTCAGGACTGAGCAGGCGGGGACGGTCTCCTCGCACAACGAGCAACCCGGCGAACCTTCACGGTCACAGCACTAGTAGTGCTTGGTCATGTGCGGTCTGTGATGGCGGTCTTCTTGATCGGTCGTGTCGTTGACCGGGGTGTGCTGAGTGGGGAGTCGGCTGCGGTCTGGTGTGATCTGGAAGACTTCGCGGCGGAGATGTTCGAGCCGTTCGCGCGGGCGGATCAGCGACGGTGGGGCGGGGTCTATCTGCGGGGCCTGCTGCTGGACGGCGGGCGCAGCGCACCGCGAAGCTCCGCTGGCGCATCGACAACGACTACCGCGAGATGAAACAGGCCCTGGGCCTGGCCCACTTCGAAGGCCGGACCTGGCCAGGCTGGCACCACCACGTCACCCTCGTCTCGGTCGCCCACGCCTTCTGCACCCTGCAGCGACTGAGCCGATCCCCAAAAGAGACGGCGCCGGCCTGAGCCTCTACCGAGTCGTCCGCGAGCTGCAGCTACTCCTCGTGATCTGGACCGGCGCCTGCCCCACCTGTCAGCGACATGCCAGACCCCTCACCACATGACCAAGCACTACTAGTACATACGAGGTTTTACGCTCGCCGCACGTTGGAAGCATCGCCAGACAGAGAGACGGGGGGCACCATGGACACGATCACGCTGGCGGAGTTGATCGAACAAGCGGTTGCGGATCCTAGTCAGTCCAACCTGACGGGCAATCTTGAAGACTTCATGCGTCTTCTCAGTGAAGAGAACCTTTCTCGCTTGGAAGAAGAACACCAGGGAGCTTTCGCCTTTCTGGCCTTTCATCCGTCTGCCGACATACATGTGGCGGATTATGTGCGGAGTGGGACTCTGGCTTCGGACACCGGCCCTGGGGTCCTCGCCTTTTTCACTCTAGACGAAGGGGCCACTTCCTCACCCCCCTCCCCTTTGTCAGATGGGATCACCGTGGAGGGCGATGTCCACATTGCCTATGAGGTGACGAGGCTACTCTTCTCCCCGCAAGTGGCGCCCCCACTCCCCGGGGTCCTCTTCACGGGACGCGTGTCTGGTGTAGGCGATGCGGTCTACGTGCCTCTCGGAGACCTCGCTGACACGGAGCAGGTGCGGTCGCGACTAAGGCTCGCCTTCTCGCTGGCGAACCAAACGATGTCAACTGACGGCGGCCGCTCTGATTTTTCCGACAGATTCGCCAAGGCGTTGCTGTCCGAGAGAATTGAGTATCAGCGCACTGGTCGGCGCTCCATGGGCGAGTGGATGAGGAAAAGCTACCGCCGCATCGTCGACAACGGGTTTGAACTCGCGGCCGTGCTCGGCGGCGTACTAGGGGGGCAGCTTTGACATGATTCTGGCTAACCTGCCACAGCCATCACGAGCTCTGGCTCGAATAGCGGACCTGTACCTGTATGACCTCCAGACCTTCGGTCGTCTGACATCGGTTACGCATATGCTCGACCGGCAAACGTACGGGCGGTACGAAGCCCTAAGGGGCCAGCCTATTCAGCGATTCTATGGGATGCTCGAATCCGCGGCTGGCTTGCGGTTCTCACCGGAAGAGCGGTTTCCATTCTTTTACCACCTCGACGAGACGCCGCCCGGTGCCCCACGCATGGCACCTTGGCCGAGGAGTGAACCACCTGCGGGATACACAGGGGACTCACACGGGATTCGGCCCAGCACGCTGGCCACCGCCCTGATCAGGGGCTGGGGGCTCCGAATGCTGGGTACCTCCAAGGGGCGGCTGTTCAAAGCGGCTCTCTGGCAAGTGAAGGTCGCCGGGTTGGAGAGCGCGCTCACGCTGCTGTTCGACCTGCTCCAGGCAGGTTTCACGGCCACCGACGACGTGCGCTGGGCTTGTCGCCTGCTACTGCACGGCCGGTGCCGGGCCGGCTCCGACGAAGCGATGGTGACCGCCTTCCTCGACGGCACCGACGCTGAGGCATCTTCATGGCGCTCCCTGGCGCCTGACGCCGCCTGGCTCGACACGGATGCCGGTGAGGTCCGAGCGGAGGGGCACATCATCAGCGCACTCCTGGCGCGTGGGGCCCAGGAGATCGACCGTGTCCGAAGCTCTGGCGACTACGATGCGTGGCACGTCGGACAGATACAGCTGTGCAAGCTGTTGCCCACCATCCACTCCCTGGTTGACGAATTTTTGGGAGTGAGCCGCCTGCCGCTGAGCTGGCGAGCGAAGCTTTCCCAGTGGGAGGAGATTTCCTCCGACGGAGTAGGGGTGTTTGGGCTCGCCAATTTTCCTGATGCGCCCCTGCCCTCATGGAACGGCACAGAGGCGAAGTACGCTGCTCAACTCATGGAGCGCTACAGGGCACGTGGTGGTGGAAATTGGCGGAGTCGATTCTTCCGAGAAAGGCTTCTGGTTCCCGATGGGCTGCGCGAGAGAATCCTCGACGACGCAACGCTAGTAGACGCCCCGGAGGAATGGAGTGGGCTTAGTCGAAGGGTTATTCGGCCGTGGATGGCCGCCAACCGGTCGTTCGCGACGCCGGACCGTTCGCGTTCAGCACCGATTCCAGCCGAAGACCTCGTGAACCATCCAGCTGTAAAGTCGGCATTCCGAACGCTTGGTGTGGCAGATCAAGCGGAGCAAGTTCGCATGACTCGTGCCTACATCGAGGGTGATTCCTTTAAGAGGCCAACTGCGTCGCCGTTCATGCGAAGGCTTGACAGTGGCGACGAGAGCGAAGAACAAGTGCCGGTTTTCTACATCAACCTGGGCCTCCAAAAGCCCTCCTCCGAAGAGCAGCGGGTCTTCGACGCCCTCAACGAAGTGCTGCCAAGTGCCCAGGCAGAGTACATAGAGAACGAGCAGACTCAGGAGATTGAGGCTGAGCTGCGGATCAGGACTTATCCGTACTCAATGCGAGCTTTGATAGACGCGGTCGTACAGCGCGTAGCCGTCGGGGATACTGAGCAGGCGATAGAAGGGCTTATCGACCTTGTCGTCTTGGAGCCAACCGCAGGCCCCGCATGGCGGTCGCTGGCGGGTCTCTTGGCTGACTCAGGTCACGAGCGCGAGGCTTCGCTTGCCGAGCTCTGGGCGACTGCGATGCAGTTGCCACATGAATGAGGCAAAGCTCCATTCGCCACCTAGTAGTGCTTGGTCATGTGGTGAGGGGTCTGGCATGTCGCTGACAGGTGGGGCAGGCGCCGGTCCAGATCACGAGGAGTAGCTGCAGCTCGCGGACGACTCGGTAGAGGCTCAGGCCGGCGCCGTCTCTTTTGGGGATCGGCTCAGTCGCTGCAGGGTGCAGAAGGCGTGGGCGACCGAGACGAGGGTGACGTGGTGGTGCCAGCCTGGCCAGGTCCGGCCTTCGAAGTGGGCCAGGCCCAGGGCCTGTTTCATCTCGCGGTAGTCGTTGTCGATGCGCCAGCGGAGCTTCGCGGTGCGCTGCGCCCGCCGTCCAGCAGCAGGCCCCGCAGATAGACCCCGCCCCACCGTCGCTGATCCGCCCGCGCGAACGGCTCGAACATCTCCGCCGCGAAGTCTTCCAGATCACACCAGACCGCAGCCGACTCCCCACTCAGCACACCCCGGTCAACGACACGACCGATCAAGAAGACCGCCATCACAGACCGCACATGACCAAGCACTACTAGAACGCCTCCGCCTGCGTACGTTCACCAGCGCCAGGACCCTGCCCCGGGCGCCGACTTGGAGGGGTGGCGCGTCGCCATGCGCCGGAACTGCCCAGCCGGCCCATGAGGAAGGCGACGGGTATCGACACGAGGACGACCGTCTGGAGCGGGAACCAGTCGACGTGCCAGTCGGGGAAGAGCGCCAAGGGGTTGCCGGAGAAGACCGGGCCGGACAGCTGCAGCCCGACGGCGCAGCCCAGACCTCCGTACAACGTCCAGAGCAGGCCGGTCCGGGTGTACCCCTTCCAGAAGAGGGAGTACACCAGTGCCGGAAGCAGCGAGGAGGCGGCCACCGCCAGGGAGAGAGCCGTCAGGAACTGGACGTTCCACCCCTGGACCCAGACCGCCAGGGCGATGCTCAGTACGCCGACACCGGCGGACGCCAGGCGTGCGGCGGCCACTTCCCGGCCCTCGGTGGTGCGTCCACGGCGCAGGACGTGGGTGTAGAGGTCGTGGGCGATCGTCCCCGCTGCCGCCAGGGTGACACTCGCGACGACGGCGAGTGTCGTGAGAAAGACGCCGGAAGCGACAAGGACGACGAGCAGCGCCCCGCCGGCATCGGCGTTGGAACCCCCCGCCAGTTCGCCGGCGAGCATCACCAGCGCACTGCTTCCGCCCGGATCGGCGGCCAGGATCGCCGGTGCGCCGATCAACGCCGAGGCCGCGAAGCCCATGAGAGCCGTGGTGAAGCAGAACGCGCCGACGATCGTGAGGGTGTGGCGCACCGTACGGCGGGCGATGGCGGCGTCGGGAGCCGTGCCTGGTTGCAGAGCGACGTGAGGCAGACAGGCCACACCCAGGACGATGGTGATCATGAGACCGATGAAGTCCAGGGTGGCCGCGGGCTCGGCGCTGCCGCCGAAGCGGAGGCCAGGGCGCAGGTAGTCGGCGGGACGACCGCTTCCTTGTCCGGCCGCGGCGATCAGAGAGTCGGCGCTCCAGTGGAAGCGGTGCAGCAGTACGGCGGACACTCCCAGCGCCACGCAGAGCAGCACCACCGTCTTGATCACCTGGATCACAACCGTTCCGCGCATGCCGCCGAACGCCGTGGTGCAGACGACGAGAGCACCGATCATGACGACCGCCGTCTTCTCGATGCCTGGACCGGAGAGCCCCAGCAGCGCCGCGGTGGTCACTCCCGCACCGGAGAGCTGCACGACCAGATAGGGAACGCAGATGCAGAGGGTGACGACGGCGACCGCGATCCTCACCGCGCGCCCCGGGGCACGCAGACCGAACGTGTCGCCCAGCGTGTAGCCGGCGCGCTCGCGCAGGGGCCCGGCGAGCAGAAGCAGTACACCGAGGGAGAGGACGGTGCAGAGTGCGATGAACAGGCCGTCGTACCCGAAGACGGCGACGCTTCCCGTGGTGCCGAGCACCGTGGCCGAGGAGAGGTAGACGCCGGAGAGGACGAGGGCCCCTCGCAGGGGCCGCAGTGTGCGGCCTGCCGTGTAGAAGTCGTTGACGCGGTCCCTCGGTGCCCCGCTGAGGACGCACAGGAACAGGATGGGGACGATGAACGCCACGAAGCAGCCGAGAATCAGTGCCTGGGTCTCCGTGTCGAGGGTGCCGGTCGCGGCGAGCGAGATCTCGGGTCTCATCAGAACTCCCCGTGCTCGTGCGCGGTGTAGCGGCGGCCCGTCCGGGAGTCGTCCGCGCGGCGGTCGTAGCGCGCCGCCGTCCACACCAGCAGCACGACCTGGAGGAGGAGTGCGGGCACGCCGATGCCGGTTTCGCCCAGGACGGGGGCGGCCATGAAGTCGGCGGCGGAGCAGACGAGCAGCAGATGCACGGCGAAGGCCGTTGCGTTGACCACGGCGAAGGACAGGCCTGGACGGCCAGGCCGGGAGCGATGGGGGGAACGAGGGACGTGCGGGTGGGTCATAGCGGTCTCTCCTGGCGGCCTGGGTGCGGGTGGATCGCCTCTGAACGAGGCTCACCAGAGCACCGGCCCCCTCGGCCCGTCCATGCGCTTCGCCCGCACCGGTGTCCGTTCCCAACGCCCGACAGGTGTGACTGTGCCGAGGCCCAGGGAGAGGAAGGCAAGGGAGAGGAGGGCAAGCGAGGGTCAGGCTGATGGGCGACGCCGCTGTTCGTCGTCGGCAGAGCGAGCAGGGGCCACGGCCGGCCCCAGCAGGAGGTGGGCGTCGAGCGCGAGGGTGAGTTGCACCAGGTCGCGTGGGCGGGACAGCGCGAGGCCGGTGATCTGCTCGACACGGCGCAGACGGTTCAGCACGGTGTTGCGATGGCAGAACATGTGCCGCGCCGCCTGGCCGGTGGAGCCACCGCATTCGATCCAGACGCCGATGGTGTCGAACAGCAGGTCGCGGTCGGCGGGGTCCAGGTCGTACAGGGGACGCAGCACCTGGCGGACGAGTTCGTTGGACAGGTCGGGCCGCGAGACCAGGAGTCCGTCGGGCAGGCGGGTGTCGAGCCGGGCGACCTCCCCGTCGCCCCGGCAGGTACGAAGAGCGAGCCCGGCCATGTCGCGTGCGCGGGCCAGACTCTCCAGGCCGGGGACCACCAAGCTGATGCCGATACGGAGCCCCGGGCCGGCGACGAGGCCGGAGGCGAACGCTTCCAGTGGGCGGTCGCCCAAGTGGGCGACGAAAACGGCCCGTTGACCCCATGCATACCGCAGGACCGGTATGCCCCTGAGCTCTGGAGCAGCCCGGGGAACGCGGCCGTACGGCGGTGTCGCCTCCGCGACCGCCACCGCGTACCGGCCACCGAGCGGCAGATCGAGGATGTCGGCCGCGCTCCGGGTGAACTCGGGTTCGGGGCGCTTCTCCAGCAGGGCGGCGAGGATCAGGCGGATGCGTTCGGCGTGTCGGCCGGCCACCCCCTCGATGACCTGCCGATACGCGTCGGCGACCAGGACGGCGTCGCGGTCGTTGCTCTTCCACACCAGTTCGGCAACGTGTACGAGCCGGCGCATGTCGCCCAGGCCTTCCCGTTCCACCACGCCGATCATCCCGCTCCAGACTTCGGATCCGGCGACACGGAAGGCGTGCAGGACTTCGTCGAGGGGACGGCCTTGTTCCGCGCGCCGCATGCCCAGCTCTCTGGTGAACCGCTCGACGTCCACGATCCTGCTCGGATCCACCCCGGTCTCCAACCCGTGGCGGATGCCGGTTCCGACGGTCTCGCGCACGTCGGGCGGTGCGAGCACCGGGTCGGCGTAATACGGCACCTCGGCGCGGATCGTCTCCAGGACAGCGTCCGTGAAATCCGTGCCGTACCCGAGAAGCCGCCGGCATGCGCGGTCGAAGAGCTCGACGGAAGACGGGTCCGTGGCACTGCCGGGGGCGGAACTACGGTACATGGACGCTCCTGGTGGACGGGGTGCGAGAGCACCACGCGAGGTGCCGACATGCGGCGGCTACGTGAGCTGTCGACGTGCGGCGGCGTGAGCCGCCGACGTGCGCTGCGCGGAGCGCGGGGAGTCCTCCGCCGGGCCGGTCGCCGTGGCGAAAGTCGGCAGCGTCCTTCCCGGCGAGCATCATGCTAAGCGGTCGGTCAGGGAGTGGTGGGGTCTCCGACGGATCGTGATGTTTCCGCATCCGAATCGGTGATCGCCTTGGAGCGCCGTTGGGTCGGCTCGTCACTTTCCTCGACGGTTGGGGCCGCCGATCCTTGCGTTACGGCAGTACAGAGGCGCTCCTGGCGGCGCCGGATCCGTATCGGGCGCGGGAGCGATCGAGGGCGGGCGCGATCGAGGGCGGCTTCGACGCCGCGGGCCTTGCCATGGCTACGCAGCGGCGCCCTGGAAGCGGCCTGTGCAAGGTCCCACCCGGCTGGCAGACACGCGCCTGGACTGAGGACCCATCCTGGAAAGTATGATCAAGCGATGTCTGACATGACCGAGACCACGCCCGGCTGGCTGACCACGGACGAGCTGGACAGCGCCAGGGCCCGGATGCCCATCCTGTACGTCGAGGCCGTGCCCGTGCGCGTGGACGACAGCGGCGAAGTCACCAGCATCGGAGTGCTTCTGCGGATCCGCGAGGACGGGACGATCAACCGCGCCCTGGTATCCGGCCGTGTCATGCACCACGAGCGGGTCCGTGACGCGCTGCTGCGCCATCTGGAGAAGGATCTCGGCCCGGTTGCGCTGCCTCATGTCCCTGCTTCCTTGCAGCCCTTCACGGTCGCCGAGTACTTCCCCACGGCGGGCATCACCGCCTACCACGACCCACGCCAGCACGCTGTTTCTCTCGCGTACATCGTGCCGGTGACCGGCGACTGCCGCCCCCGGCAGGACGCACTGGATCTGGTGTGGTTCAGCCCGCAAGAAGCTGCCTCCCCCGCCGTGCAGGGCGAGATGACAGGCGGCCACGGGGTGCTGCTGAAGCAGGCCCTTGCCCATGTGGGGCACGCATACTGAGCCTCCGCGCATGACCGCCGGGCGATGAGCAATCGTCCACCCAGTCAGCGCTGGCACGGCGTCGAGGACAGACCGCCTCCGCGCCAGGGCGCTGTCAGCCGTACCGCGGGTCGCGGATACGGACCGCACAGCACGGAATTGGAGGGTCCAGGCCGCGCGAGGATCGTGTGCGGCAACTGTGGGACTGCCCCGGCTGACCACGAATCAATTCACGTCGCGGCGGCGCGGGCCCGGCGGCCGCAAGTCGCACTCAACGCGTGTCGCATCGCATCCCCTCGGCGGCGAACATGATGATGGCATACACAGGTCAAGGGGGACTCTGGGCGGACTCTGGCAAGACCCTCTCCCGTACCGTGCACCCTGGAGTACAGATGAACCCTGAGCGCACCATCGAACGGCGCAGAGCGCTTCAGGTGGGAGGGGTCATCGCACTCGGGGCGCTCACCGGGAGTGTGGGCGCCTCCAGGGATACAGGACCGCCGGAATCCGGGCCGACGGGAAGTCCTGAAGCTTTGCCACCTCTTACGGGGCGCAACTACATCTTCGGGTATGGGTCCTTGATCCAGCGGGAATCGCGGACGTCGACCTGGTCCAGGACCGAAGAAGCTGTTCCCGCGATGGTCCGGGGAATCAGTCGCGGCTGGTACGACCGGGTGGACACGGCTAGTTGGAGCCCGACGTATCTGGGGACCGTCCCCAAGAAAGGCGCCACATGCAATGGTGTCGTCTTCTCTGTCACGCCAGAGGAACTCCAGGCATTCGCGCGACGTGAATCCGGGTACCGGCTTACGCGGATCCCGTCAGGTGACATTTCCATGCTGGACGGCAGCAACAGCCCTCCGGCCGGTACCGTTTGGTATTTCGCCAATGCCACCCAGAACTATCCGAGCGAGCAATTCCCCATCGTCCAGTCCTATGTGGACGTATGCCTGGACGGCTGTCTGGAAACCGAGGACCGCTATCCAGAAGCCCGAAAGGCTCAGTTCGCCAAGGAATTCATCAGAACCACAACCGACTGGCAGACGCCCTGGTTCAACGACCGTATCTACCCCTGGCGGCCCTTCGTGCACGTTCCCCGCGCCAACGACATCGACGCACTGATTCGTGACGAACTCGGGAAGGATCTCTTCGAGAGGATCGCCCTCCCCCGTCGTTGAACGCGACCAGCCGCTCGGTCGACAAGAGTCCGGGACGTGGTCAGCGATAGTCGTTGAGCCAGTCGCCCGGGATCAGGTCACGAACGCGGTCGAGGTCCTCCGCTGTCCGGCCGCGGGCCAGAATGGCCATGCCGTCGTCACGCAACAGCACGTCCTGTCCGAGGAACCACCGGGTTCCGTGCTCGTCCTCCCCGATGGGATACGCAGGGAACGGCAGCCGGACGGCGTTCGAGTCCAGCAGCCCCACGCTGTCGTCATCCGGGTCGAGGAAGTCGCAGAGGTCTCCATCGGCCTGAAGGAACTCGGACAGAACTATCTCGACGAAGCAGAGGGACAGACGCTCCAGCCAACCCTCCCATCGCTCGGCGCTCTTGTCGGCAAGGTCAAGCCGGATGAACACAGCAGGATCTTCATCCTGGAGGCTGTCGAGGAGGACGCCCCAGGACGCGGCTCCCTGGTTCTCGTGACGGAAGACCAACGCCTCCTTGGCGTCGTCCACATACAGCTCTGCAGGACCGAGCAGCACATCGTGGTTGCTGGTGAGGTCCCGGCGGCGCCCGAACAGCAGATACGCCTCGCGCAACGCCGCCGGGAGCCTGACGCCCAGCCTGTCCTCGGCAGCGACCAGATCGGCCTCCGCCCACCCGTCACCACTCTCAAGGGCGCCGACCCAATGGGCGGCGAAGCCCTGGATGAAGTTCCACGCACCACTGCGGCCGTCGACGCCTCCGGCGAGAGACGCAGCAAGATCGAACTCTTGTGTCATGCCAGGACGATATCCGTCCGGCTCGTCAGCCCCCTCCACACGACCATCCAACCGCGGTCGGCGAGACGATCCTTCACTTCTTCGACCCGATCCCGGCTCGCCCCCTTGGAGCGCGGAGGCATGCGAGACCCGCCCCCGGCTATCCCGGTCGCAGTCGGTCACCGGCCTCAAGGGTGGTTCGATCGGTCCTGCATGAAGAGGGCCGCGAAGACCCTTTGGAATCGCGCGGTCATCTCGTCGGCGGTCTGCTCGGGATGGTGCCGCCACCAACCGACCACGGAACTCACCGTCCCGTACCAAAGGTGCGTGACGAGGTCGGCATCGAGTGGGTCGGTGGCCTGTGAGGCGCCGAGGACGTCGGCCACGCCGACTGCCCCCATGCGGTTGAGTTCCCGCCGGTACACCGTGGCTGCGGCATGGAGGTCGCTGCCGGCCGCCACGGTGGTGTCGTAGACGAGTTCCCAGTCGTGCAGGCTCGATTCGAGCGCTCGGAAGATGGCCTCCATGGTGCGCGCGGCGCGCGCGACGTCCGGTGACCCGTCCTGCGCCGATTCGACCGCTGCGACGAGGCGGGAGCCTGCGCGGTCCAGGCAGGCCAGGTAGAGACCGTCCTTGGACCCGAAGTACTCGTAGATCATGGGCTTGCTGATCCCTGCCCGCGCCGCCACGACCGCGGTCGACCCGCGTACGTAGCCCTTGGCGCCGAACTCCTCCGCCGCCGCGTCCAGGATCAGCAGTTCGCGGTCCTTGCGGGGCATGCCCTTGGTGCCCACACCGCGCGCGGTCTTCTCCTGCTTGCTCATGGCTGCACCCTATGCCAATCTTACCGCGCGTTAACTTACCCAGCGTTCAGATCGGTGGTGTCGGGCAATGCAAGGCAAGACGCGTTCGTGGTGGGGATGGGGAAACGTCGAGGATGCGGTGGTCGGCCCGGAGCGTGACGCGCTGACCCGCAGGGTCTCCGAGCTGCTGCCGGGAGCGGACCTGACCCCGCACGCGGCTCCGCCGATCGAGTCGTTCGCCGTGGGCGGGAGCAGGGTCCAGGCGCCGCCGGCTCTGGCGTCGATCGTTTCCGAGGACATACAGGACCGGCTGGCGCACAGCCATGGGCAGGCGTTCCGCGACGTGGTTCGAGCCCTGCTGGGCAAGCTGCCGCATGTGCCCGACCTCGTGGTGCGCCCGACCTCGGAGGCCGAGGTCGGGCAGGTGCTCGACTGGTGCAGCGACGCCGACATCGCGGCCATCCCCTTCGGCGGTGGCTCCTCGGTCGTGGGAGGTGTCGAACCGCGCGTCGGCGGCGACTACGCAGGGGCGGTCAGCCTGGACCTCACCTCGATGGACCAGGTCCTCGAGGTCGACCGCACCAGCCGGGCCGCGCTCGTCCAGGCCGGAGTGTTCGGCCCTCACCTGGAAGACCAGCTGAGGCCACAGGGGTACACGCTGCGGTTCTTCCCCCAGTCCTTCGAGTTCTCCACCCTCGGCGGCTGGCTGGCCACCCGGGCGGGAGGCCATTTCGCCACGGTCCTCACCCACATCGACGACCTCACCGAGTCGCTCCGGGTCGTCACCCCTGCCGGCACCGTCGAGTCCCGTCGGCTTCCCGCTTCGGGTGCGGGCCCTTCCCCCGACCGGATGTTCCTCGGTTCCGAGGGGTCCCTCGGCGTCATCACCCAGGCATGGGTACGGCTCCAGGAGCGCCCGCGGTGGCGGGCAGGGGCGTCGGTGGGGTTCGCCGACTACGACGCGGGCGTGAACGCGGTGCGCGCACTGTCGCAATCCGGACTGCATCCTTCCAACTGCCGCCTCCTGGACCCTGTCGAGGCGTTCATCAACGCCGGCTCCCCCACGGCCGTCCTGGTGCTCGGCTTCGAATCCGCGGATCACCCCGTCACCGCCTGGATGGAACGCGCCCTGGAACTCTGCCGTGACCACGGCGGCACGCTCGCCGAGCCGGCGCGCCACACCGACACGGCCGACACCGCCGAAACCGCTGACCCGTCCGCGCACAGCGGAGCCGCCGACACCTGGCGCTCCTCGTTCGTGCGGATGCCGTACCAGCGAGACGCGCTCGCGGCTCAGAGCATGATTGTGGAGACCTTCGAGACCGCGTGCACCTGGGACCGGTTCGACAGCCTCCGCGCAGCTGTCAACGACGCAGCCCAGGACGCCATGCGCCAGGTCGGCGCCACAGGCGTGGTGACCTGCCGGTTCACCCACGTCTATCCCGACGGCCCTGCACCGTACTTCGGGATCTACGCCACTGGGGTCTGGGGGAAGACGGTGGAGCAGTGGGACGAGATCAAGGCAGCGGTCTCCGACGCGCTGATCGCCTCCGGAGCCACCATCACCCACCACCACGCGGTAGGCCGCGACCACCGGCCGTGGTACGACCAACAGCGCCCCGGCCTGTTCGCCGCCGCCCTCCAGGCCGGCAAGGCGACGCTCGACCCGGCGGGCATCCTCAACCCCGGCGCCGTGATCGACCCCCTGCGAAAGCCCTGAGCGGCGCAACCCCCACGCACACCCGGCGAGTCCGGCGCAGGTTTCGTGCGGTGGCCACCGTGAGCCGTGCGTCTCAGGCGGCTCTCGAAGCGGCGTGCGCGGCCCGCCGCCCGACATGAGCCGCCAAAGGGCGGTGCACGTTCCGCCCGTACGCCGAGATCCAGTGGGAGAGCAGTTCCCCGGGCTCGTCGGCGCGCTGGAGCACCGAGTCGATCACGGGCCGGTTGGACGGTCCGTCGGACGCCCCGGCCTCGAGCCGGGCCCGTACGTAGGAGGCGGCGCCCACCAGGGAAGCCGTGCGCATGTTGCCCTCACTGCGGAGCCAGCGCAGCAGGCCGGCCGTCCATACGGGGTCCTCGACGGCGAGTTCACCCACGAGACGGGCGTACCGGTCGTCGCGCTCCGTACCGCTCTCGTAGAAGGTCTGCTGAGAGACGAAGTTGCCGACCGCCAGTAGGAAGAGCTCCTCGCGGGGCTCCCGGGTGAAGGCCAGGCCGCTCGCGTGGGTATGGAGGGCCTGCTCAGTGTGCCCGTGGTGGACCCAGGGTTCGGGCGGGGTGCGGGCCGCCGCCGAGACGTGCGGAGCCACGAGCATCTCGGACCAGATCTTCGAGACGCGTTGGGTGTAACGAGGCAGTGAATCCCCCCGGATCCAAAGGAATGGACGGCCCCGGCACTACGGTCCGCCGGGGCCAAGGCGACCGAACCCACCGAGATCAAAAGGGGGCGGCGGCGTCACTTGGTTGTCAGAAGGAAGTAGCCGCAGCCGGGCGCATCGGGGGTGCGGTCGCGATCCCAACCTGTGCGGGCTACCGGGCCGCGTACCAGCGATTGAACGTCAGGCCTGGGTTCGCATCCGCCTCACGCTTCAGGTGTCGGCGATGAGTTCGGGAGGCGGATCCGGTCTGCCCTGGTATGACTCGGATCATGACTCGGATCATCGCTGACATCTCGGTCTCTCTCGACGGCTTCGTCACCGGGCCCGACCCCGACCTGGACAACGGCTTGGGCACCGGCGGCGAGGCCCTGCACACCTGGGCGTTCTCCGACGACCCGGAGGACCGCCGGGTCCTGCGTGAGACGACCGCCCGCTCGGGCGCCGTCGTCCTCGGCCGCCATCTCTTCGACGTGGTCGACGGGCCGAACGGCTGGGACGACACGACCGGCTACGGCGCCGGCGAGGTCGGCAAGCCCGCATTCGTCGTCGTGACGAGTTCGCCGCCGGAGTCGGTGCGGCTCACGGAACTCGACTGGACGTTCGTCACCACCGGTCTACCCGACGCCGTCACCGCCGCGCGCGAGCGCGCCGAGGCGGCGTCGTCGGACAGCGGCATGGACCTCGACGTCGTCCTCATGGGCGGCGGTGCCACGATCGCCTCGGCGCTCGACGCCGGGCTGGTCAATGTGCTGTCGCTGCACCTCGCGCCGGTCGTGCTGGGCGCCGGGACGCCACTGTTCACCGGCGGAGCGCCGCGCACACTGGTGCAGCGGAGTGCAACGTCGACATCGACCGCGACGCACCTGACCTACGACGTCCTCTGACGACGTCGGTCCGGCCAGGAGCGACCAAGCGGGTGCACACCGGTCGTCGTGTGAGCGGTGCGATCATCGCTCCCGAGGACGGCTGTGTCTTTGTGAGATCGGCCAATGTTGTGGTCGAGGGACGCACGGCGATTCCGTTGTTTCGCCCGTGGCCCGGCCACAGGATCCACGGTGCCCGCAGAACTGCGGGCCATGCAGGATCCCAAGGAGGAGCCATGGGCTCGATGGCCGACGAGTTGCGCCGACGTAAACCCCTGAACGAGATGATCGCGGAGGCCGACGGCAACTACTCGGGACCTCCGCTGCGACGGAGCATGGGGCTGTGGCAGCTGACCCTGCTGGGCATCAGCTCGGTCGTGGGAACCGGGATCTTCTTCGTGCTCGGCACGACCGTGCCCAAGGCCGGTCCCAGCGTCGTGCTCTCGTTCGCCGTCGCCGCGGCCGTCGCAGGGCTCGGGGCGCTGTGTTACGTAGAACTGGCGGGCGCCGTCCCGGTGTCGGGCAGCACGTACTCCTATGCCTATGCGTCGCTCGGAGAGGGTGCCGCGTACCTCGTCGCGTGGTGCCTCATCCTCGAGTACGGGGTCGCGGTCTCCACCGTGGCCGTCAGCTGGGGTCAGTACCTCAACGAGGTCGGCGACGCGCTCGTCGGCGTCACGCTGCCGGACGCCATCAGTCAACCGCCGGGCGCGGGTGGCCTGGTGAACGTGCCGGCGCTGGTCGTGGTGCTGCTCTGCTCCCTGCTTCTGGCGCGTGGGACGAGGGAGTCCGCGCGGGTGAACGCGGTCATGGTGTGCGTGAAGATCGGCGTGCTCGTGTTCTTCGTCGTCGTGGCACTGACCGCCTTCACCGCCGACAACTTCTCCGACTTCGCACCGCACGGCATCGGCGGGGTGACGGTCGCCGCCTCCGGTGTCTTCTTCTCCTACGTCGGTTTCGACACCGTCTCCACGGCCGGCGAGGAGGTGCGCAACCCCCGGCGCACCATTCCCCTGGCGCTCCTGTTCACCCTGCTCGCGGTCTCCACGCTGTACGTCGCCGTCGCGGTCGCGGCAGTGGGCGCCCAGCCGGCGAGCCGGTTCGGCGAGCAGGCGGACGCGGGTGAGCCCGTCCTGGCGGAGATCCTCCGGAGCGTCACCGGAATGGGCTGGCCGGCGCTGCTGCTCTCGGCGGGCGCGGTCGTGTCCATCTTCAGCGTCGTCCTGGTCACCCTGTTCGGACAGACCCGCATCCTGTTCTCGATGGCCCGAGACGGCCTCGTTCCGGAGATCTTCCGGCGCGTCGACCGCAAGCGGCACACCCCCGTCCACAACACCTGGATCGTCGGTGCGGGCGTGGGTCTCCTCGCCGCCTTCGTGCCCCTGCAGCACCTCGCCGATCTGACCAGCCTGGGCACGCTGATCGCGTTCGTCGCCGTCGCGGCGGCGGTGGTCGTGCTCCGCCGCATCGCGCCGGACGCACCGCGTCCGTTCCGTGTCCCCCTCTACCCCGTGGTCCCTGTGCTGTCCGCGCTGTCCTGCCTGTACCTGGCATACCTGCTGCCGGGCATCACGTGGACGCTGTTCGCCGTCTGGCTGCTTCTGGCGGCAGTCCTGTATCTCGTGTTCGGGCGGCGCCATTCGAGGCTGCGGCCCAGCGGGGCGGCATCGGACGACCCGCATGCGGTGCCGGGCCAGGTGGGCACGGGCGACGACGCGGTCACAGGTGGCCGGGTCCCGCCGCCCGCCGGTGGGAGCGGTCCGACGGTGCCGCGCGCCTGAGTTCCAGCCAGGCGGCGAGCCGCACGTCCGGGTCGTCGAGATCGACCTGGAACAGTTCATGGATCCGCCGCAGCCGGTGGCGCAAGGTGTTGGGATGCACCTTCAGCCGTGCTGCGGCGGACGCGACGTCGCCCGTCGCGTCGAGCCAGGCGATGGCCGTGGGCCCGTAGTCGGTCCCCTGGGCGCGGTCGTGGGCCAGCAGCGCGTCGACCTCCGAAAGGCGGAGCCAGGCGTCCCGCTCGAGTTCGTCGCCCAGGCGGTCCAGCAGAATCCGGTGCCGCACGTCGGACGTCGCGGCGGCCGGCTGTCCAGGAGCCTCGTGGGCCGTGGCCCGTAGGATCCCGTCCGCCTCGCGACGCAGGGCGGCGGACTGCGCGAGATCGGTGTACGGCCTGGACACCGCGGCCCGTGCGCCGTCACCCACCGATCGGCGAACGGCCGCGAGCGCGCTGTCCGCGAACCGCCGGCCCGCCCTATGACCCGTCGCGGGCAACAGGACGTACACGGCGTTCCCGTCGGCAGCCACGGTCGCCGTCGCCCGGTGCGCCGCGCAGTGGCGCATCAGCACCCACTCGACATGGGTGAGCAGCGCCGAATCGGCGCCCACAGTCGCGGCCTCACGTGCGGCGGCCAGGCCGGGTCCTGGGGTGGCCGGCGCGAAGGCGGTGAGGCAGAACTCCACCCCGGGGCGCAGCCCGAGCAGGTCCGCGGCCTCGTCGGCGGGCGGTCCCGAACGATGGAGAACCGCGCGCAGCGTGTCCCGGCGCATGCGTCGCTCGGCCTCCGGCAGGTTGAGCGCGCGCAGCAGATGGGGAGCTGCGAACCGTGCCGCGTCCAGCAGTTGGAGCTCGGCATCGCCGCTGAGCCCCTTCTCCGGCTCGATCGCCCACAGCGTGCCCAGCGGGAGCGCCCCGGCGCGGATGGCGACGGCCGCTCGTGGCAGTTCGTCCCCCATGGCGGGGAAGCGCACGGCGCCGGTCGCGGCGAGCACCTGGCGGTACTGGCGGCGCTGTTCCGGTACGTCCGGGACGCGGCGGTGCAGGATGCCCCACTCTCGTACGGAGTCGATGCGAACCCCGGCGACCTTGGAGTACGCGACCACGTTCTGGTCCAGATCCTCGATCGCCACCGAACCGCCCACGGCGGCGGCCAACGCGTCCGCGAGTGCGAAGAGTTCCTCACCGCCGGCCGGTGCGGAGCCGGTCGGCTCCCCACTGCCGTGGGCGGCGAGCGCGCAGCTCACCCCGGCATCGACGTTCCGCCAGGGCATCGCGTCGTCGGCGGTGAGCACGGCGATGCCGCACGCCCGTGCCTCTTCGACGAACGTCTCCGGGTCGTGGCCTCGTCGTTTGACCACGACGGCCGCGAACTCCCGTTCCGCGGCCTGGCGCAGCACCTCGCGCGCCCGGCTTTCGGCGATGCCGACGCCGACGAGCAGGAGGACGGCCGCGGGGGAATGCGGGATCGGCTCCTCGGGGTCGTGGATCACCGTGCCGCTCACCCGCACGTCGAGGCCCTCGGGTGCCACGAGCACCCGCACCGGGGACACATCGACGTCCTGCGCCAGGACCCTCAAGGTGACCGGATCGCGGCTCTCCTGCGGCGTCGCGGACGTTGTCGGATCGGACAACAGGTGCCTCGTTTCGTGGGGAGATCGACCACGGTGACGTGGGGTGCGGGCTGCCAGGATAGCCACGTATCAGCAGTCGATCCGAAGAGGGAGACCTCGCGCATGACCGTCGCCGAGCAGCCGGCCCCGCCCGCCACCGCACTTGTCGGACTCTTCCCCGACGGCTCTCACCTGGATGAACATGGTGAGCTCATCGTCGGCGGGTGCCGCGTGACCGACCTGGCCGACCGCTTCGGGACCCCTGCGGTCGTGGTCGACGAGAACGCACTTCGCCGCCGGGCCCGGCGGTACGTCAGCGCCATGGCGGAGCATTGGCCGAACAGCCAAGTGGTCTTCGCGTCGAAGTCGTTCCCCTGCACCGCGGTGGTCCGCACCCTGGTCGAGGAAGGCCTGGGGGTGGACGTGGCCGGAGGCGGCGAACTCGTCACCGCCCTCGCCGCGGGTGTCGACCCGGCGCGGCTCGTCGTCCACGGGAACGCCAAGACCGAGGAGGAGCTGGCGATGGCGGTGGCCGGCGGCGCCGGCACGATCGTTGTGGACAACTTCGACGACATCGACCGCCTTGAGCGTGTGGTGGGTGACCGGCGGCAGCGGGTGCTGCTCCGGGTCATCCCGGAAGTGTCCGCCGACACCCATGAGGCGATGGTCACCGGGCAGCGGGGCTCGAAGTTCGGGCTGTCCGTCCCGGACGCCGTCCTGGCCGCGGCGCGACTCCGAGCAAGTGACCGTCTGTTGCTGGAGGGGCTGCACGTGCATGTCGGCTCGCAGCTGCTCGACACCGAGCCGTTCCGGAAGGCGGTCGAGGCTCTGGCCGGCATCGGGGAGCTGGGCGAACACGCCGTCTACGACCTCGGCGGAGGACTCGGCGTTCGCTACACCTACGACGACCGCCCGCCGACCGTCGAGGAGTACGTACGGACCCTGACGGACGCGGCCCGCAAGCACCTTCCGTCGACGGCCCGCCTGATCATCGAGCCCGGCCGTTCACTCGTGGCCGAGGCGGCCATGACCCTCTACCGCGTGGTCACGGTCAAGCCCGGAGCGCGCACCCTGGTGGCTGTGGACGGCGGAATGGCCGACAACCTGGAGCCGATGCTGTACGGCCAGCGGTTCGAGGCGACCGTCGCCTCCCGCGTCGGCGGCGGCGGGCGATGCGATCTCGTCGGACGTCACTGCGAGTCGGGGGACACACTGATCCGTGACATACGCCTGCGGGACCCACGGGTCGACGACGTCATCGCGGTGCCGGTGACCGGCGCGTACTGCTCCTCGCTCGCCAACAACTACAACGGCGCCAGGCGACCGCCCGTCGTGTTCTGCCGCGACGGGGAAGCCCGTGAAGTGGTCCGCAGGGAGACCTACGACGATCTGCTGCGGCGCGACATCGGCGTTGACGGTTGCGACGGGTGAGAGCGCAGAGGCCGGTGGCTCAGTCGTCGGCCGGGGGGTGGTCGACGAGCCGTACGGCCGTCTCGGCCGCCAGCTCGTCGAGCTCCTTCTGAAGCGCCCGAGCCTGCGCCTCGAGCTCCGCGATTCCGGCTTCCCGTTGGTCGGCCACCGCTGTGATCCGCGCTGTGTCTGCGGCGATCACGGCACAGGCCTGATCGACAGCGGCGTTCAGCTGCTCGTCGCCGGCGGTACGGGCGAAGTCGTCCAGAGCGCGCTTCACGGCGTCGGAGCCTCCGCGCGTGAAGATCTGCTGCAACACGTCGTGGTCGAGGTGGTCGGTCACAAGGCCCCCTGGGTGCGCTCGTTCTGAATGCACAGACTAACGACGGGGCTCGACCGAGGACGCGGCTGCGCCCCGTACGAACCGGTCGGGGACACGAAGCGGTCCTGCCCCCTCGTGGCAGGATCGCCGCCGCGTCGGCGCGGCTGCCCGACCCGGAGAGGCGCTGCCGCGTGAGCTGCCACTTCCCGTGATCAGCTGACTCTCCTGCCAAGGCACGGGTATCGGCTGGGTCGCCCTGACACGGGACGACGACGGCACCTTGGAATGGGTCGCCACCTCCACCTCGTCCAATCCGTTCTCCAAGGTCGCCTTGGACGAGACCACGGTGACCGCTGTCAGTACGGCAGGCCGCATCTGGGCCTTCCCTCGCAACGCACCTCAGCAAGTCAAGATCACCGAAGATCCCGCCCACCCGTGGCGTGGTTGAGGAACGCGTCGTCTCAAGCGCTGCTCGTTCCCCGGTGGCGCTCCGGGACGCAGGGGGTTGTCAGAGCCGGACGATGACGAGAGCGGTGTCGTCGGTGGCGCCCACGGCCGGGAGCAGGTCGAGAAGAAGCGCGTCGGCGAGCGGCTCGGGCTCGGCTCCGCGGTGGTGGGTGAGGGAGTCGGCGAGGCGAGTGAGGCCGACGTCGATGTCCTCGCGGCGGCGTTCGATCAGGCCGTCGGTGTAGAGGACGAGGGTGTCGCCTTCGGTGAAGGTGCTGGTGGCCTGCGGGCGGGGAACGTGGTCGGGGCGGGCGCCGAGCGGGGGGTCGGTGGCCTGGTCGAGGAATTCGACGGCGCCGTCGGTGCGGAGCAGGGCGGGTGGGGGGTGACCGGCGCTGCTGTACGTGATGGTGTGGGTGTCCCAGTCGATGAAGGTCTTGACGGCGGTGGCGTTCTCGGCTCCTTCGACGGAGCGCGCGTACAGGCCGAGGACTTCCAGCGCTTGGGCGGGGCCGTCGGCGACGTGGGAGGCGGCGCTGAGCGCGCTGCGGAGCAGGCCCATGACGCATGCGGCCTGGAGGCCGTGGCCGACGACGTCGCCGACGGCGACGCCGATGCGGTCGCCGGGCAGATCGACGAGGTCGTACCAGTCGCCGCAGACGTTGAGCGTTCCGATGGCGGGCCGGTAGCGCACGGCGGCCCGGTGGTGGCCGAAGGGGCCGGGGGCGGGCAGCATCGCGTCCTGCAGGGCGAGGGCGATTTCGCGTTCCCGGGCGTGGGCCTCACGGAGCCGTTCGTTGACCTGCTGCAGTTCCCTGGCCCTCGTGTACAGCTCGGCCTCCAGCGCCCGAGTGCGGCTGCCTCGCGCGCCACGGGCCTTGATGAGCTCGGTGACCTCCTCGACACGGTGCAGCAGCAGCATTACTTGGCCGTCCGGCCCGAGCACCGGTGCGTTGACGGGGCTCCAGTACCGCTCTTCCCACTCGCCTGGCCGTTCGAAGGACTCCACGTCGTAACGCTGCAGCGCCATCGTGTCCCGTTCGCGGGTGGCCAGCACCCGTTGGAGTGACGCCTGCAGGTTCCGCGCGCCGGTGGCGGCGGGGTCGCCGGGGTTGTCGGGGAAGACGTCGAACAGATACCGGCCGATCAGCTGCTCGCGCGTCCGGCCCGACATCCGAACGAACTCCTCGTTCACGTCCACGTACACCAGCTCGGGAGTCAGTAGCGCGACCATGGCGGGCAGTGCCTGGAACACCGCCGCGTGGTCGATTCCCGCCTCCGTCATGGTCGGCCTGCCTCTGCATTCGGTACTGTCCGGTGATCCCACGATAAGAGCCAGGGTGAGCCATCGCGCCTTCGCCGGATCGGTGGCCGCGCTGTTCGGGAAGGCGGCGCTTACCCGGCCCTGATGGACGTGCGTCCCGACCTGGCGGCGGTTTGGCCCCACGTACGCGACGAGGCGCGGCGTCGGGCGTTGCCACTGGCGGATCCCCCCCTTGCGCCTGTGGAGGTGCGCTGTGTGTGCGGGCGGGTTCCGATCCGGCGTTCCAGCGGGTCCGTGACCTGGCGAAATGCCCCGGCTTCCCCGGTCGCGTGCTGGACAGGCAACCTGGCGTACCACAGGCGTACGAAAGGCGTACGGAGGCCTTGAGATCGGCGCTCTGCGGCACTCGCGCCTGAACGGTGTCGTGGCTGCCGCCGATGTGACCGCTGGGCCCGGCAGAATGCGGGCTGTCCCGCAAAGATCGGCTCGGGTGCCCTTCCTCTCAGGGCGCCGAGCCCGGGCGGCATGATGTGCTCCGTGATGAACAGCGCAGACCTGCATCCTGCCCGGATCCCGGGGTACGACGGTGGCCCCCTCACGCACCAGCCCGGGTTCCTGGACGAGCCCCTGTTCTGGCTGGGGCACCTCGCTTCGTTTGCCCAGAGCGAAGGAGTCGGGGAACTGCTGTTCGGCGCGGACTACGACGCGGCCGACGACTTCCAGCAGCGGCTGTGGCAGCGAGCCGAGTGGCCGACATTCACCGTCCCACTCGCCGACGATCACCGTCTTCACGTCGTCTACCGCACCTTCGCCGACGATGCAGGCATCGACTACCTGCTCCACCACCCCGACTGGGATCAGGCTGAGATCCTCGCCCGGGACGACGGGCACTTCTTGGGACCAGGCCTGTCCTGGCGCGAGCTGGTGGCGGCCGCGGACGGTGCGCTGCCCGGCGGCAGCACCACTGATCCGGACGCCCGCCTGTTGCTCCTGCTCCCCGCGTTCGGCGACGACGACGTGCCCGACGATGCCGTCGACCGCCTGGCGGTCGCTCTACGCTCCCTCACCGGTGTCGAAGCCCCCGAGCCCCTCGCCTCTGCTCTGCTGGAGCATCAAGGGGGTCCAGGCGCCGTGCGCTGGACGACAGCCGGTCACGGTTTCTACGTCAACGACGGCGAGTACTCCTACCGTAATCCCGCCAACCGCTTCGCGATGTCGGCCGATCGCCTGTCCCGTGTGGCCACCGCGCTGGCACCGTGACCGATGCACGCCAATCGCTCCAGAAAGCCGTTGGCAGGCGGCCGAAGGGTCATAGTAGGTTCCTTCGCGGAACTTGGTGAGTATCGGAAGGAAACCCACGGTGCACTTACCCACTTGGACAGCGGTCGACGACTACTTCAACGGCCTCCTCGTGGAGGAGGTTGGTCCGTTGCTCGCGGCCGCTGCGGAAAGCGACGCGGCCGGACTGCCGCCGCACCAGGTCGCCCCCAACCAGGGCAAGTTGCTGCACCTCATCGCCGACCTCCGGAACGCCCGCACGGTACTGGAGATCGGCACCCTCGGCGGATACAGCACCAGCGTCATCATCGGTGACAACGCCGTCCGCGACGGCGCGGCCACCGACGCGGCCGGCACCGACCCCCGGGTCCAGGGTGTCCGCCGCTTCACCGAACTCATCGCCGCGCACCCCCGGTTGAGCGCCACCACGGTCCAGACCGTCGGCGCCAAGGGCTACGACGGCTTCACGCTCGCCCTCGTCACCGACTGACACGGGAGTCGTCCCATGGCCCACGTCGTCGAATTGACGTACTACCCCATCAAGAGCTGCGCCGGTACGTCGGTCACCGAGGCTCTGCTGACGCCCGCCGGCCTCGCCCACGACCGCAGCTTCATGGTCGTCAGCGAGCAGGGCGTGTTCCGTACGCAACGCCGTGATCCCCGTCTGGCCCTGATCCAGCCCAGCGTGGACCCGGAGGGCAGACGCCTCACCCTGCACTCCCCCGACATCGAACCGCTCACGATCGACGTCGACACTTCGGGTGCACGACGGGCGGTGGACCTGTTCGGAGCCCCGTACCGGGGCATCGACCAGGGCGATCCGGCGGCCTCATGGCTCTCGGACGTGCTCCGCGCCCCCAGCCGCCTGGTGCGCGTACCGCCGGAACACCACCGGGTGACGGACGGCAGGACGCCCGGCACGTCCGGCTACGCCGACAGCTGCCCGCTCCATGTCGTCTCGCGAGCCACCCTGGACCTGCTCGACCGGAGACTGACCGCCCGCGGCGCCCCGCCCGTCGCCGCGAACCGCTTCCGCGCGAACGTCGTCGTCGACGGCTGGGAGGACGCCCACACCGAGGACCGCACCCACCGGCTCTCCATCGGTGAGGCCGAACTGGGCTATGCCAAGCTGGCGATCCGCTGCGCCGTCACCTTGGTCGACCAGGAAACAGGCACACGAGCCGGCCCGGAACCCCTGCGCACGTTGGCGAGCTACCGGCGTGCCGCCGAAGGCGGCATCGCGTTCGGTGCGAAGTTCGCCGTCCTCCTGCCCGGAAAGGTGTCCGTCGGCGACGACGTGACCGTCACGGAGTGGGGCGAATCCGAGCTCTAGGGGGTGTATGGAAGGTGTTGCCGTCGGCCCGCAGGGTGGGGGCTCGCGGCGCAGGACCGGGAGCGGACGGTGTCACTGTCGCGGCCCCGGGGAACTCGTACAGCCCGCTGCCGTCGAATGCGTCGAGTCGAAGACCGTGACGGGGTGCTGCGGCGGCCGATGCCCGGGGCGATCGTAGGGGGCCGCCCCCGGCTCGTGTCGCGGCGGCCCCGGAGCGGTTCAGTTGAGCCTGGTCGCGGCGTAGGCCTCGATGGCGTCCCTCTGGTAGGCGGCCAGGCCGAGCTCGTCGTAGTGCCTCAGGGTCCGGGCGGCCTCCGCGATCGGCCAGTCCCCGAGCTCCGGCAGCGGCCGGGCCACGGCAGCCTGGGGCGATGACCGAGTGTCGCCAGCGGGCTCACGGGCTGCGGCGAGGCTGCCGGCGTGGCGGCGGAGACTCTCGCTGTGGATCGATCCCCAGGCGAGTGAAGAGTCCCGACCGTCTGGACTACAGCCACATCAATCAGCACTCGCTGCGCGATTCCGACAGCCAGTCTGATGGTCACCTCAGCGCACTGCGCGCCCGTAACGGTGCCAGCGATCGTCAAGGAGACGGGCGTGCCATCTCACCACCACGGTTCGGAGCTGTCACGCCGGCGGTTCCTTGCCGGTGGCGCCGCGTGCGCCGGGGCCCTCGCCGGCCCCTCCCTGATCGGCGAACGGCAGGCCGCAGCGGCGACGCAGTACAGCCTCACAGTCGTCAACAACTCGAATGAGGCTTGGGATTTCTTTCTGTTCCAAGAGTATGCCGACGCCAGTCCCGCTGGGTTGAAGCCACTTGCTTGGCTGACCAAGTACATGGCGGGGCACAACACCGGCCACTTCTCGTGGGACCTTGGGTTCAGCTTCGTCTGGGCGCCGACCGGGCCGCTCGGCTTCGGCAGCGGGTTCACGGCAAGCGAACGGGTAGCCGCCGACCCGACCAGCCCGACTCAGAACCAGATCCGGTTCGGCACCGACACCCACACCGAATGGCCGAGGTTCATGCATGGCTCCGCCGCCCCCAACCCCCAACGGGGCTTCCTCTACATCAGGCAGTTGGGCTCCGTTCCCACCGACACCGTCTCGGTCGGCATCGGACAGGCCGGATCCCCAGTCTTCGCGGTACAGGCGAGTCCCAGCAAGACCACGCGATTCACCCCGCCGGACGGCCGGTACGTCATCGCGGCCGGCACATCAATCGAAACCGGAGATGTGCTTGACCTCGATGGGATCACCCAGCGAGCCGCCATTTCCTTCGACGGCACGTTTGCGATGCAGGCAACCTTCAACGCGGACCACACGTGGACGGTGACTGACTAGGCCGTCGCCTACGGATCATTTCATCAACTCGAGTCCGAGCTCGATGAGGAACAGCGGGCGCAGGGACCAGCCGGCTGAGATCGACGGGTGCCTCGTCGGAACCCGGCTGTCCATCGCCCCGCGAGCGTCAGAAGCTACCGAAGAAGCGGTGCCACCAAGTGGGTCGCTCAACATGCCGGGGCAGCCGGCTCGGCCCGGCATGGTCGCACTCCATCAGCTCCTCGGGAACGATCGCGTACCCGAGGTCGACCAACGTCCCATGGACCTTGACCAGATCCGCAGCGTCCAACTCGCCCGCGGCTTGCGCGTCCGCGGTGCCGAGGAAGGCGCCAGGATTGTCGGCGCTGACCAGCGCCAGGGAGCCGAACTTGCTCACGCAGACGACTGTCCGGGTTCCGCCCAGAGTCGCAACTGCCGGCGGTGGCGGCGCTGCGGGGCGGCACGCCCGGTGACCCGCCCGTACTCACTGGAGTCCTGCGTGTCCCGCTCGCTGACACATGGCGCGGCGAAGGAACTGTCGTGTCCAGGGTGTCAGCGGTGGGCCGTACGTTGTGGCCATGGGCATATACCTGGTCAGTGTCGGAGCGGAGGATTGGTTCGATGAGGAAGAAGATGGATGGGGGGAGGTCTCCTCGGCGCTGAACCAGGAACTGAGGCGGCGGGGGCTGCCGCCGTACACGTCCGTACCGGAGGAGGGCGACTTCGTCCGTGGTTCGGGGCAGACCTTCGAGGAGAAGCTGATCCCCTCCATGGACGGGTTTGTCTCGTTCTGTCAGGCACACCTGTCGCGCGAGGAAGTGGAGACTCTCTACGGCTGGACGGTGCTGGTGCCGCTGTCGCTTGACGAGGACGTGTGGCTGCCCGTCGACTCCAGCTTTACGGAGTCGTCGACCATGGTCGCCGGCGCTCCTCAGGTATTGGCGCTCGCCGAGCGGCTTGCGGCAGTCATCGAGCTACCGGCGGAGACACCGGAGATGTGCGACAACCTCGATCTGACCATGTGGTTCATGGACGGAACAGCGAAGGAACTGGCCGCTGTCCGGCCGGGCGCATGGAGCGAGGATCTGGATACGGCCTTCTACGTCGCCCTGTGTCTACGCGCTGCCCAGCATTCGATTCGGCGCGGCTGCCCAGTCGTCTACTCCTGACGGCTTCACCACGGGCGCGTTGCCCGACGTCTTCCGCATTCCCAACGACGAACTCCGGAGCTCCTTGAGGAACAGGGGCTACGAGGTCGAGCTCGACGACGGCGCGGCCCGTGGTCGCGGACGACGACGGAACACGAACCGCCCACGCCCACACACACCTTGGTCGGGGTCCGGCGACGCGGAGCGCGGGCGGTTCGTGTTCCCGGATCGCTCAGGCCGCGTGTCGCGTGGCGGGTGAGCTCGATCAGATCAGAAGGGAGGGGCCGCGAAGGGAACGGCGGCGCGTTCCGCTTCACGCGGCCTCTCGAGCACGTACGGTTCCAGACCGGCGCGATACCGCAGGAGGTGTGCGCCGCGGGCCGTGGCGACGGTCACCATCCAGCGCTCCTCGCCCTGCGGCGCGTAACCGGCGGGCGCCGGGGCGATTCTGGCGAGCACATCAGCGCTGCACAGCAATCGGGCCGACGGGGACTCGTTCACGGCAGGCGGGAACGACAGCGCGGCGAACCCGACCGGTGTGCCGGACTCGAGAGATTCGGTCGGCAGCACCGCGGAGAACTTCGCCGCCGCGCCCAGCAGCGCCTCCCGGACGGTGTGGTGCAGGAGAAACTCCTCGAGGGTCTCGCCTGTGGGCCGCCACGCGTCCGAGGAGTGCTCCCGATGGAACACGGCGTGGTCCTCCGTGGACGGATCGACGGCCCAGTAGTAGCCGTGCTGGTTCTCGATCCAGAAGACGATCATCCCGTCGGCCGCTCTCCTCAGGTCCGCCGGCGGCACCGGCCGGTCCGCGAAGGTGACCGGGACTCCCGTGGCCACCGCCGCCGCGTGCCAGTCGACCAGCTCGTGGGGGATGTCCTCCATCGCGGGGAAGGCGGCTTGTCCGGCCTCCCTCGACGTGCCGTACCAGCGGTCGAGAAAGCGCCGGACGCTGTCATGTCGAGGGTTCAGGAGCTCTTCCACGGCGGAAGGGTATGAGCCGATCGATCGGCGTCCTCCGCCCCCTCTGGACCCGGCCTCTCAGCACGGTGCGCGGCAGGTCTGGCGAGTCCACCGGAGCCACAACCGGGTTACGACACCTGGCGCTTGGTGTCTCTGTCATCGGACTCACCCGGGACGAGGCCGGCCTGCGCCCGGGGGAATCGCGCCACGGCAGGCATTGCGCTCACCGACAGCATGACCTTGCTGGACCGCATCGCGCGATCCGGCGTCGCCCGGTCGCTGGTACCCGCAGCGTCTCGAGTGCGAGCGACCAGTACGAACGTGACGCTGATCAGCAGCGCCCACGCGCCGAACTTGTCCAGCGGGACCGGCTGCCAGCCGTCGAGTTGGTGGGGGTAGCTCCAGGCGCCGACGTACGTGGCCGCGTTCTCCGCGACCCAGAGGAAGAAGCCGATCAGCGCGAAGGCCAGGGCCAGCGGAAGGCGGTAGCGGGAGCTGCCCACCGTGAAGTGCACCCAGGTGCCCGCCATCGCGGCAAGCAGCAGCACGGCGAGCAGGTGCCTGACGTCCGGCAGCCAGTGGTGCGTGAAGAAGTTCACGTACACGGCGGCCGCGAGCACCGCCATGGTCCGCGGCCGGTACCCCGACAGCGACAGATCCATGATCTTCCAGGCGCGGCAGCAGTAACTGCCGACAGCGCTGTAGAGGAACCCGCCGTAGAGCGGGACCCCCGCGATCTTGAAGACGGCCTCCTCCGGATAGCTCCACGAGCCCATCCGCACCTTCACGAGCTCGAAGAGCAGCCCCACGAGATGGCAGCCCAGGATCACGGCCGTGTCCCGGGGCCCGTCCCAGCCGACCTTGCGCGCCAGGAGGGTCAGCGCCACGCCGAAGAGCAGGAGCAGGTCGTAGCGTGCGACCGGCAGATCGGCGGGCAGCAGCCGCGAGGCGCCGATGCCGCCGACGAGAACCACGGCGAAGGCGACGGCCCGCACCTGGTCGAGCCCGAAGCGCCAGAACTGCGCGCAGCCGTGGGTGAACCGCTGAAACATCATGCCCGAGCAGACATTCGACCTGGCGCCATTGGTTCCCCGACGTCGGGGAACGCGCCCGCCCGGGTCCTTCGCCGACGGGGGCGGCGGCCCTCGTCAGCCCTCGGCCGTGGCCAGGAACTGGGTGGCCGCGAGTTCGGCGTACAGCGGGTCGGCGGTGACGAGTTCCCGGTGGGTGCCCACGGCTCGGACCCGGCCCGCGTCCATGACGACGATGCGGTCGGCCATGGTGACCGTGGACAGCCGGTGGGCGACCACCATCACGGTCGTGGTGCGGGCGACGTCGGCCACGGTGTCGCGCAGTGCGGCCTCGTTGACGGCGTCGAGTTGGCTCGTGGCCTCGTCGAGGAGCAGCAGACGCGGGCGGCGCAGCAGCGCCCGGGCGATCGCGACGCGCTGACGCTCTCCGCCGGAGAGCTTGGTGCCGCGGTGTCCCACGAGCGTGTCCAGGCCCTTGGGGAGCCGCTCGACCAGGCCGTCGAGCCGGGTGGTCCCCAGCACCCGCAGCAGGTCATCCTCGCCGGCGTCGGGATTGCCGAGCAGCAGGTTGTCGCGGAGGGTGCCGGAGAGCACGGGCGCGTCCTGCTCGACGTAACCGATCGCGGAACGGAGTCGGGGTATCTCCCACTCGTCCAGGTCGCGGCCGTCGAAGGTGATCCGTCCGGCGCCCGGGTCGTAGAACCGCTCGATGAGGGAGAACACGGTGGTCTTGCCCGCCCCGGACGGGCCGACGAAGGCCGTCATACCGCGCGGCGGTACGGAGAAGGTCACGCCGTGGTGGATGTACGGGAGATCGTCCGCGTACCGGAACCGGACGTCCTCGAAGGCGAGCGCGGCGGGTTCGGATCCGGGCTCGGGCAGCGGCGCGGGCGCGGCCGGCGGCTCGGCCGGCAGCCGCAGCGCCTCGCGGATCCGGGCGAGGGCGGCGGCCCCCGCCTGGTACTGAGTGACGGCGCCGACGACCTGCTGGATCGGGGACATCAGGTAGAAGACGTACAGCAGGAACGCGACCAGGGTGCCGACGTCGATCGCGTCGGTGGCGACCCGGGCGCCGCCGACCGCGAGCACGGTGATGAACGCGATCTGCATGGACAGGCCGGCCGTGTTCCCGGCCAGCGCCGACCACTTGGCGGCCCGTACGCTCTGCCGCCAGGACTCCTCGGCCGCCGCATGCACGGCCTGCTCCTCACGGTGCTCGGCGCCGGACGCCTTGACGGTGCGCAGTGCGCCGAGGATGCGTTCCAGCGACGCGCCCATGGCCCCGACGGCGTCCTGCGCCTGGCGGCTGGCCTTGTTGATACGGGGCACGATCACACCGATCACGGTTCCCGCGCCCAGCACCACGCCGAACGTGACGGCCAGCAGGACCGGGTCGACCAGGCCCATCATCGCCAGCGTCGCGACGAGCGTCAGCCCTCCGGTGCCAAGGCCCACCAGTGAGTCGGTGGTGACCTCGCGCAGCAGGGTCGTGTCGGAGGTCACACGGGCCATCAGGTCACCGGGTTCGCTGCGGTCGACGGCGGTGATGCGAAGCCTCAGCAGATACGACGTGAGGGTGCGTCGCGCTCCGAGGACGACCGACTCGGCGGTGCGCCGCAGCACGTAGCCACCGAGCGCGCCGATCCCCGCGTTGGCGACGACCAGGGCCGACATCAGCAGCAGGGCGCCGGTGATCGGACGGTCGTCGGAGAGCGCGTCGATGAGGTACTTGGCCACCAGCGGCAGCGCGAGCCCGGTGGCTCCGGTGACCAGCGACAGCACGGCGCCGCCGAGCAGCGTCCAGCGGTGCGGCCGTACGTATTCGAGGAGCATGCGCCAGGCGGGCGTGACGGGTTCGGCGGGCTCACCGTTCGCGGAGTGGTCCTGCGGGGCGGGTGTGGCGGGTGGGGCGGACTCTGCGGTGGTGGCCACGCATGCTCCTCGTCGTGCTGTGTCGGGTGGGCCGGGTCCGCCTGGGCGGGGAGGCGGCATCAATGTACGTCCGAGCCGGGGCGGGGCGGGGACGAGGGGTGAGGCCTCCGGGAAAGCAGACGCGGCGGCGGGCATGGCGGTTGAGGGCGGCGGCCGGTCCGGCTCCATCTCAAGTCGCTGCGCCCTCGTGTGATCCGGGGTTCGCGTCGATGGCAGCCCGTCGTCGCGGGTGACGGTCGCCTCGCGTTCAGGAAGAGTTGGGAAGTGGCGCCCCGACGGTCTCCGGTGCGGCAGGACGGCACCGCCCGATCGTCGACGTACTCCAGCCGGTACGGAGACGGCGTCGGCCCCCCGCGGTTTCTGCCGCAGGGGCCGAGGGCCGTCAGCACCCCTATCGCGTCAGGTAGTCCTGCCGCATGGCGTCCAGGATCTGGGCCGCCTCGGGAAGGTCCGCCTTCCGGCAGCGTGCCGCCGCGATCGTCAGGCGGGCGATGGCCTCCTTGAACCGGCCGAGGCCCTTCCCCTCGATCAGGGCGGCGATCCGGACCGCTTCGGCGCGCGGCACGTCGCCGTGCTCTCCGGGCTCACGGCCGTGGGAAGGACGTACGCGACGCCGCGCAGCCCGGCCGCCGGAAGGTCGAGCTCGATGGTGTCGAGCGGTGTGAAGTCGAAGAGGTCGCGGCAGTACGCCGTCATCGCCTCGCGGCGGGTCAGCGGGGAGCGATGGGTCTGCTCCCACGGGGGCTGCTCGTTGACCCGGTGGGTCTCGCCCCGCGGTCCGACGACGGTGACCTCGTGCCGTAGGAGACCACCGTAGTGCCGGGCCAGGGCGACGACCTGCTCCGGGCTCGTCCACTCCGCGTTGGCGGCGCGTGGCGTGAGCCGGACGGTGGTGCCCGGCTCGGGCACGGCCGAGGCGGGCAGGGTACGGATGGTGTAGCCGCCGTCGGAGTGGTCACGCCATTCGACCGCGGGGGCCGACGGGTCGGCGGCGAAACGGCTGAGCACGGTGATCTCGTCGGCGACGACGAAGCAGGCGAGGAGGCCGATGCCGAACGGATCAACCCCCTCGTGGAGGTAGTGACTTTCACGCGCGACCGAGAATCGCACACTCTTTCCCGTCCGGAGTCCGGCGGCTGTACGGGCCGTGCTCGGCGGTGTCCTCGTCGGACGTGTCCCACGGGTGTGGACCGAGCGACTCGCGGGCCGACGGCACACGGCGGCAACCCTCCGACGGCGCCTGGCGGGTCACCACCAGTAGGCGGGGTACCTCGGTGAGGTGCGGCGGATGCGGGAGCCGGCGTAGCCCGTCAGCACGAGGAGGACCGTGGAGCCGAAGAGGAGGGGGACGAACCGGGTGGGTGCGGGTGTCTGGAGCACGATGACGACGGCGGTGGCGCAGGCGGCGGAGTGCGGCGTACGGGCGAAGGTGGTCAGCGCCAGAGTGAGGCCTGCGGCGACGGCCGCGGTCCACGCGTTGCTGCCCGCGGCGGCGAGGGCGGCGTAGCCCACGGCGGCGCCGAGAAGGTGGCCGACGATGACACTGCGGGGTTGGGCCAGAGGCAGCGTGGGGGCGGCGTGCACCAGAGCGGCGCTGGCGGCCAGCGGAGGTATCAGCACCGGTTCGTGGATCACCGCGCCGATCGCGACCAGCGCCAGCAGGACGGCTGTCGCGGCACTCACGCTGTGGAACGCGGCCACCGGCGAGGGCCTGGCCGGAGCACGGCCGCCGAACCGCGGCGGGCGGGGGCTGTCGGGCGTGGCGTGGGCGTGGTCGGGACGTGAAGGGGCGGCGGTACTCATGTGTGCTGTTTCCGTGGCAGGCGGCCGAGGGCCGGATGGAGCAGGAGCGGTGGGGACGGCACAGGGGCTCTGTGATCGACAGCCGGCCCGGCCCTGCGCATCGCCCTGGTGACGGCGGCGCAACCTCCCACGACTCTAACCTGCGGGTTTGCGGCGGTATGACTCGGGGTCGGCGACGGCACCGCGTGACGTCACGATGGGCCGCCCGCCTTGAGGGCGGGCGGCCCATCGCGGAGCGGCGCCGTGCTCGCGCGGATGCCCGGCGGACGCACCGCATCGGTTGCCGTCGCGGTCAGGCCAGCACGTTGAGTGCCCCCGGCTGCACCCGTACCGTCACCGGCAGGGTCGCGTCGACCTCGCCGTCGGCGCCGTACGGGAGCGGGCGGTCCGCCTCGATGCGGATCTCCTTGCCGCGCAGGATCTCCACCTGGGGGCGGTTCACGTGCGCCCCGGTCTTCAGCTCGTTCATCGTCGCGAAGAAGTGGCGCTTGGGGGCGTCTCCGATCACCACGACGTCCAGCATCCCGTCGTCGAGCCGCGCTCCGGGTGCGACGTTGCGGCCGAACCCGTAGAAGCCGGAGTTCGCCGCGACGACGGTGTAACCGGCGCGCTCGTGCAGCACTCCGTCGACCGTGATCCGGTACGCGGCCGACCGCCAGGCGAGGACGGCCCGCAGGCCGCCCGCGTAGTACGACGCCGCGCCCCGCAGCAGACGCGAGTCGTTGGCGTGGCGGTTGGCGACCGCGTCGACGCCCGCGTAAACGCTTCCGAGGACGGAGATGCGCGCATGGACCGCTGACTCCACCTCGATCGTGTCGACCGTGCGCGGCACGCCGTCGAGCAGCACCCGCGCGAGCCCCGGGGCATCGGTGGGCAGCTCCAGCGCGCGGGCGAAGTCGTTGCCGCGGCCCGCGGGAACCAGGCCGAACACCGTGTCCGTGCCGCTGAGCGCGCCACCGACGCAGCCGGCCATCCCGTCACCGCCGACCGCGAGCACGACGTGACCTTGTGCTCCCGCCCGGCGGGCGAGTTCCTGCGCGTGTTCCAGGTTGCGGCTGTACACGGTGTCGAGGCGCGCGCCCGCTTCCCGCAGCAGCCGGGCCAGCGGGAGCAGGGCCGCCGTGCCGCTGGATCCCCCTGCGGTGGGGTTGACGACGGCGGTGAACTGTCGCATGGATCAGGCCTCCGGACGGGAGAAGGAGAGTCGGCGGACGGGCGGGATCGGCTGGTGCGTTCAGCGGACGGGGATGAGGACGCCGGGGCTGAGGACGCCGGACGGGTCGACCTCGGCCTTGACCGCCTGCAGCATGCGGACTCCCAGGGGGCCGATCTCGCGGGCGTACCAGTCACGGTGGTCGGTGCCGACGCCGTGGTGGTGGCTGATGGTGCCGCCCGCCGTCAGGATCGCGTCGTTGGCGGCCCGCTTCACGGGGTCCCAGTGGGCGACCGCGTCCTCGCCCTGCGCCGAGACGACGGTGAAGTACAGCGAGGCACCGTTCTCGTACGTGTGGGAGATGTGGCACATGACGAGCGGCGGGGTTCCGGCCTCGGTGAGGGCGCTGGTCAACGCGTTGCGCACCCCCGCGTACAGCTCGGGCAGCGTGGACCAGAACCCGGCGGTCTCGAGCGTCTCGGCGAAGGCGCCGGCGTCGAGCAGAGCGTCGCGCAGGTAGGGGGCGTTGTAGCGCCCGTGCTCCCACCGGTCGCCCGGTTCCTCGCCGACGTACTCGCCACCAGCGTCGAGCAGGATCTCGCGCGCGGCGGCGCGGCGGGTCTCGGTCTCGGCCTCGGTGCCCTCGTAGCCGGCGATCGCCATGCAGCCGGAGCTCGGCGGGGTGTCGGCGGCGCCGATGGCGTCCGGCTGCGCGAGTCCGATGAAGGTCTCGGTCTCGTCCGACAGTCGCAGCACGGTGGGGCGCGGGCCGTCCTGGGCGAGTCGGCGCAGGGCGGCGGCCCCGGCCTCGAAGGAGGCGAAGCGCCAGCCCTCGTAGACGCGCTTCTGCGGCAGGGGGCGGATGCGGACGGTCACCGCCGTGATGACTCCGAGGGCGCCTTCAGAGCCGAGGATCAGCTGACGCAGGTCGGGGCCGGCGGCCGAGCGGGGGGCACGTCCGGTCTGCAAGGTGCCCTCGGGGGTGGCGACGGTGAGGGCGAGGACCATCTCGTCGAAGCGGCCGTATCCGGCGGAGGCCTGGCCGCTGGAACGGGCCGCGGCGAAGCCGCCGACGGATGCCCACTCGAACGACTGCGGGAAGTGGCCGAGGGTCCAGCCCTTCTCGTTCAGCAGCGCCTCGACCTGGGGGCCGCGCAGTCCGGGCTGCAGTGTCGCGGTGCGGGACACCTCGTCGACGGCGAGCAGCTGGTCGAGGCGGCGCAGGTCGAGGGCGACGAACGGCCGCTTCGTCTCGGGCGCGAGGCCTCCGACGACGGACGTACCGCCGCCGAACGGAACGGCGGACAGGCCGTGGGCGGCGCAGGCACGCAGCACGGCCAGCACCTCGTCGTGGGTGGCCGGGAGTACGACGGCGGCCGGGATGTCGTCGACCTCGCCGGCCCGGATGCGCAGCAGGTCGGGGGTGGACTTGCCGCGGGTGTGCCGGATACGGCTCTCGGCGTCGTCGCGCAGCGCGTCCTGAGCCGCGAGCGCCGACGTGAGTGCGGCGCGCGCCTCGTCGGTCAGCGTCGGGGCGGGGAGCTCGATGTCGTCGAGGGTCGAGGGTCCGCTTGCGCGGGGGGTGACGCCGAGCAGGTCACGCAGCAGGCCGGTCACCGCGTCGGGCAGGGGGGCCGCCTTGGCCGGGTCGCCCCAGCCGCTCCACAACATGTCCACTTCGAGAAGTTCCTCTCGGTCTGTTTCACGGACGGTGCTGCCGCTCGGCCCGTACTGGCATTACACTGTGACAGATGACGCCCATTCGTCACAACCATTCGGACCGCAGCAACTCGGACCGCGGCCACTCCGACCGCAGCCAGTCGGACCGCAGCCGCACCGAGGCAGATCCTGTGCTGGACGCGGTACGCGACTGCGTGCTCGCCGTCGGCGTACGGCGCACCACCCTCACCGACGTCGCCCGGCGCGCGGGCGTGTCCCGGATGACGCTGTACCGGCGATGGCCCGACGTCCGCAGCCTCGTCGGCGACCTGATGACCCGTGAGTGGATCGCCGTCGCCGCCGACGCCATGCCGACCGGCGGCGACAGCCGACCCGTCCGGTCGCGGATCGTGGACGGGCTCGTCGCCGGCGCCGCCGCGTTCCGAGCCCACCCGCTCTTCCACAAGATCCTCGACGTGGACCCCGAACTGCTGCTGCCCTACATCCTCGACCGCCGGGGCGCCAGCCAGGAGGCCTTCCTCCGCCTCCTCGTCACTGCGCTCGGCGAAGGCCACGAGGACGGGTCCGTACGCCGCGCCCCCACGGACCGGCAGGCCCGGTCCCTGCTGCTCGTCGTGCAGTCCTTCACGCTCTCGCTGCGCACCATGACCGACGAGACCGATCCCGAACTGAGCGAAGCCGCCTTCCTCGACGAGCTGCGCACCCTGCTGGAGAGGACCCTCACCCCATGAGCCCCGTGACCCCCCAGAGCCCCACTCGGCCCGGCTCCTCGCTCAACGCCGAGCGCCGGAGCCGTGAACTCGCCGAACTCGCCGAACTCGCCGACGGCACCGAGATCGACGTCCTGGTCGTCGGACTCGGCGCCACCGGAGCCGGAGCCGCACTCGACGCGGCCACGCGCGGGCTCACCGTCGCCGCGATCGACGCCCACGACCTCGCGTTCGGCACATCTCGCTGGAGCTCCAAGCTGATTCACGGCGGACTGCGCTACCTCGCCACCGGACAGCTCGACGTCGCCCACGAGAGCGCCGTCGAACGCGGCATCCTGATGGAACGGACCGCGCCCCACCTGGTCCGCGCCCAGCCCTTCGTCCTGCCCCTCACCCCGCTCGTCAGCCGCGGTCAGGCCGCCCTCGCCCGCGCCGGCTTCATCGCCGGCGACCTGCTGCGCGCCTCCGCCCGTACATCACGCGCCACCCTCCCCGCGCCACGCACCCTGTCCGCCGTCGAGACGCGCCACCTCGCCCCGGCTCTGCGCACCACGGGACTGCGCGGCGGGCTGCTCTCCTGGGACGGCCAACTCACCGACGACGCCCGGCTCGTCACCGCGATCGCCCGTACGGCGGCCGCGCACGGCGCCCGCATCCTGACCCGTACCCGCGCGCTCCAACTCACCGGCGACGGCGCACTGGTCCGCGACGAGACGACCGGACAGGAGCTGCGCATCCGCGCGAGGGCCGTCGTCAACGCGGCCGGGGTGTGGGCGGGCGGCCTCGTCGACGACATACGGCTGCGGCCCTCCCGCGGCACCCACCTCGTCCTGCGCGACGTGGACCTCGGCCGCCTCTCCGCCGGCCTGCACATCCCGATCCCGGGCGAGACGAACCGCTTCGTCCTCGTCCTCCCCCAGGGGGACGGCCGGGTGTACGTGGGGCTCACCGACGAGCCCGTCGAGGGCGACGTCCCCGACGTGCCGGACGTTCCCGAGACCGACATCGGCTTCCTCCTCGACGTCCTCGGCTCCGCCCTCGACGTCACCCTCCACCGCGCAGACGTGGTCGGGGCCTTCGCCGGCCTGCGACCCCTCCTCGACACCAGTGGGTCGGGAGGCCGCACCGCCGACATCTCGCGCAAGCACGCCGTCCTCACCTCCCCCGAAGGCATCGTCACCGTCGTCGGCGGCAAACTCACCACCTACCGGCGCATGGCCCAGGACGCCGTCGACGCCGCCGTGGCCGCCCGGGCCCTCACCGCCGGCCCCTGCCGCACCGCCTCCGTGCCCCTCGTCGGCGCCGCCCGGCCACAGGCCCTCGCCAACCTCGACGTCCCCACTCGCCTCGTACGCCGCTACGGCATCGAAGCACCCGCCGTGCACGACTTGGGCGTCAAGAATCCGGAACTCGCCGAGCCCGTCGTCCCCGGCCACCCCGTCACCTGCGCCGAACTGCTCTGGGCCGTGCGCCATGAAGGCGCACTGGACGCGTCCGACCTCCTCGACCGCCGCACCCGCATCGGCCTCGTCGCGGAGGACCGCGACACGGCCGAGCGGGCTGCCCTCGGGGTGTTCACACAGACGGCCTGACCCGCGGAGCCGGCCTTGGGGCCGGGCCGCGCGGTCCGGCTCCGAGATCGGGCCCCGGCTGCCTGGCCCATGATCGGGCCTCGTGGAGAGGCCCTGCGGCAGGGCACCGCTGCCCGCCCCGTACCAGTGGCGCCCGACCGAGCATCGTCACGCCCCCATGGGGTAGGCGGGCGGTACGCACAGCCCGAAGGAGGAGTCATGTCCGGATTCATCACGCGTATCAAGCAGTTCACCCGTACCCCGCAGGGACAGCGGGTCATCACCTCGGCCCGGCGCGCCGCCACCGACCCGCGCAAGCGCGCCCAGGCGCGCTCGCTGCTCGATCGATTGCGTGGGCGCCGGTGACGAGGCGGCAGCCGCGAGAGGGCCGGCACAGTCAGGCTTGCGCTGACGGGGATGCCTCTCGTGGCGGGACGCGCGAACACTCCCCCGACCCCACTCGGTCACCCAAGTAGGCGCCTTTCCCACGCCCGCGTGAACAGCGTGGGCAAAGGGGCGGAGGACACCGCGGCCATGTGGGACGTCGACCGGTGCTCTCGGGCCAGTGGCAGCAGACCGAGCTTCGCCACTTCGATCGGGAGGCGGGGCGGCTTCCGTTCCTGCCAGGCGCCCGGCAGGAAGAGGGAGCGGCCCGCTCGCGGCCTGACGGCGCGCAGCACTCGGCCCGACGCGCCCAGTTCGGCCTCGGCCTCCTTGAAGCGGGTGGGCTTCCACCCGGTCCACGCCTTGACGTTGCGGTCCGTCGGGTCCGGCAGGGCGAGCAGCATCAGATAGAGCGCGGCGGCGTCCTCGCTCAGTCCGAAGGCCTTGGCGCACTCCTCGACGAGATGCGGTACGGAGCGCGTGGGGTCCTGCTCCCAGCCCGGGGGCCGCTCGCCGTCCGAGGCAAGGTGCTCGCCGAGCGCGGCGAAGTCGTCGCTCAGCAGCAGCCTCAGGTCGGCGAGGGCGGGCAGCCCGGAGGGGCTGGGCAGCCACTGGGAGGGCAGCACGGAGTCGAGGTAGGCGTCCAGAGTGTCCAACAGCGGATCGTCGGCCCCCTTGAGCGCGGCGGGGTCCACGCGTAGATGACGCATGTCGTAGGTCGGGTCGGCCACCTCGGTGACCGCCGGATGGGTGGTGAGCGCCTCGGTGGAGGGAGGCTCCCCCATCAGGTAGTTGCTCTGCAGTGAGAAGAGCGTGATCGGGCCGGGAACCGAGGCCAGGTCCTCGCGAAGCCTGGAGATCGCCGCCCCGACCGCGGACCGCAGCGGATCGCCGGCCGGAGTGCGGTAGGCGGTCCAGGCGGCCGTCCTCGGCAGGGCCGACGGCCGGGGTTCACCCACCAGGCCCGCCCGGTGCTGGTCGAGGCAGTGTGCCCCGGTGGCGAGGCGCCCCAGGAGAGAGGGAAGCCGCAGGTGGGGCCACCAGCGCTCGCCCCGGCGCTCGGATGGGGCGAGGGCCGGCTCGCCCTTGGGCGGGAGCATCTCCCTGACTGCGAGAGGCAGTAGTGCGGTGGGTACGGGCAGGGGGCTTCCCAGCTCCTGCAGCCACCACTCGGCGGCGCGGTCCACGTCGGGGCCCGTGGTCCACAGCTGCCCGGGATCGTCGGGGAGGAGTTTGTCGTAGAACGTCGTGATGAACCGGGAGCCGAGCGCGGACGTCAGGGCGGCGGCTGCCTGGTCCGCCTCGCTGCGTCGGATCTTCCAGGTCTCCAGGTCGGCGGAGGGGTGACGGGAGAGGTAGTCGTCCTCCTCTTCCAACTGGTGCGGCGCGCAGGGGACGTGTGCCATCAACAGCACGGTGGCCTCCACCGGCGAGAGGCCCAACCGCTCGGCGAGGGCTCCGGCGAGCTCCGGACGGGCCGGTGCCGGGCCGTGCTCGCGGTACAGCGCGGCGAAGCGCGCGAACCAGCCGGCCGGGCGCACCGGCTCGAGCACATGGGCACGCGTGAGCTTCACTCCTGCGGGTGCCAGTGGGCCGTCGTCGGCGAAGGAGCCGTCGGGGGCGTACTCCCACAGCATCCGGTGGGGCTTTGTCCCTCCGCCGACCACTACGACGGCGACGGACGTGGCCGTCCGGAAGACCTGCCCCTGGTCAGGGTTGTAGGCGCCGGTACGGTACTCGGGCGCCTCGCAGTGGACGATCCGCCATCGACCCGATTCACCGGCTGCGACCGGATGGGTTGCGTACGTCATCAGCGACTGTGCCGCCGGGCCGCCCGGCCTGGAGGAGACGGCGCACAGGGCGAGGGGCGCGGCGTAGGCGTGCGCGCGGTGGAACACGTCGTAGCGGAGCGACATGTCGAACCTGGTGCTGGGCTGCGCAAGATCACCTCCCCAGACGGCGGTGTCCTGCTCCGTAAACCGCATCATCTGACGGGCCATCCGGACGAAGGGTGCTTCCCGCCCGGCCTCGGGGGCCGGCTTCGCGTCGTCCTCGTCGGGGGTGAGGCGGCGGACGAGCCTCTCAAGGCCGGCGCGGCAGTTGACGGCCATCACCACGGAGCGTGCGGCCAGGCTGTTCATCGGTTCGCCCAGCTGCGGCAGCGCTTCCAGGATCGGTCCGCGATTGGGGCCCCGGACACCCTCCCGCTCGACGCCGTAGGGCTGGAGCCTGCCCAGCGCCTCCTCCACCTGTGCACGCGAGACGGTGTCGGGCAGCTCGGCCATCAGCAGCGTCATGACATCCACCGCCGCGAACTCCGCGGCAGCGTCCGCGTCCTTGAGGAGCAGGTCCACCGCCACGCCCACGTGGACGAAGCGGCCGAGCAGCAGGACCAGTTCCTCGAAGTCGACCCCCGCGCGCAGCTTCGCCCGCTCGCGGTCGCACCAGGCACGGATCTCCTCGTGCCCGACCGGGTTGTCGAACAGCTCGGGGATCTGCTGCCAGCCCTTTGTTTCGTGCGGCTGGTACCAGCTGTTGGACGCCAGGTCCTTGGTGGTCATCTCCAGGTCGGCACGTACCCGTGCCCGCAGCTCGCGACCGAAGCGCTCGTCCGCCTGCAGATGCTCCAGCTTCGGCCGGCGGCCGAGCAGGAGGGTGTACAGCTGCGACGGGCCGAGGAGCTCCGGCGGGTCTGCGACAGGCGCGCCGTGCTCCAGCAGGAGGTCGATCAGGTCGAGAGGCGTCCTTGCGTCACCTCGGTCGCCGAACCGCCGGTAACGGAACGTCACGGGGACACCGTCGGCCGCCAGCCGCGGCGCGATCATCTCGGCGATCTCGTACATGACGGGCCAGGGGCCGTGATGGTGGCTGTTCGTCCGGACACACTCGGAGAGCCAGACCGCGGCCTCACCCGCGGGCAGACCCTCGGCCTCACCGGTGAGCCGTGCCAGCACACCGGTGCGCTCCAGCAGCGCCCGCCACAGCGTGGGCGTGTCGCCGAAGTGACTCGGACGCAGCTTCAGCACGTGGTCGACCGCTGCGGAGGCGTTGTCACCCAGGAGGTCCATGGCCGCGCCCTTGAGGCAGTCGGTCCAGAACTTGTCGTCGCGCAGCGAGATACCGCCGGCCGCGAATATCTCGCCGAGCAGCGTGGCCAGTTCCCTCTCGGGGTCGAGGCCGGCGGCCTTGGCGATCTTGCGTACGTCGGCGGCCAGCTGCGGGTACACCTCGGACGACGCCTGGACGCGGCGGATCGCCACCAGACGGAAGCGGGCGAGATCCGCCTCGGTCGCCACTCCCTTGACGGCCAGCTCGCGGGCCCAGGCGCGCAGGACCGTGACGGAGAGGGCCTTGCCCTCGGCGTACGCGAGGTAGCGGCCCAGCAGCCACTCCTTGTCGACCCTGCGGGCGTGCACTCGCTCGGCCGTGCGGGCACGCCCGAACCAGGCGGCGGCAGTCGCCTGCTCGCGCTGCATCAGGGCCAGGTCTGCCATCTCGTCGAGGAGAGTGATCAGCAGCGCCGGAGCCGACTCCTCCAGCCCATCGAGGACGCTGTCGACGTCCGTCTTGAAGACGAAACGCCACTCGCTCGTGCGTCCCTGCAAGGTGAGGAGCTTCTCGGTCGCCAGCTCCTCACAGCCTGGGTGGGCGGCGATGATCCGCTCAGGGAAGGGGATCACACCGTCGGAGAGGTCCGGTATGCCGGTGGAGAAGCATCCGTCCGGCTCCCAGTGCTCCCCGCGCATCAAGCGGTCGCGGTACGGGATGAGTTGCTCGGGAAGCAGTTGGGTCAGCGTGTGGCCGTCGAACCCGACATACGTACGGGCCCACAGGCCACCGTCGCCCAACTCATCGGTGAGCTCGACGTGCTCGGTCTCCAGCGCCTCCCGCCACAGCGGATCGGCATCGGCCAGTGCACGCGGCACGTTCGCCCCGGCCGGCGCCCACTCCCCGGCCTGCTGGCGGCACACCTCACGGTGCTTCCTCAGATGCTTCCGTGCCTCGAGCAGCGCATCGAGCCCCGGTGCGCCGGCGATGGGGCCGGGGAAGTTCTTCAGTCTCCGACCCTGCGGGTTGCGGTAGACGATCTCCAGATCATCCGTCAGTTCTGCGGTGTAGCCGTTCTTTTCGACACGCGTGCCCATGCGTCGGTCTCCCCGTCGTGCTGATCAATGACTCCACGCTACGCGGCGTCACTGACATCGCCGCTCGCACGTCACGCACACCCGAACCTCCACACTCTCCGGAATCACCGCCTGCTCGTGCCGGCCCGAGGACTCACTCTCTGCCGCAGGAGGGCGAAGCCGGTCATGCAGCCGGCGAGGGCGGCGGTCGGTACGAGGCCGATCACGGAGAGAGGGACGTCCAGGTCGGCGGCGACGGTGGTGAGCGCGGGCTGGAGTGCGTAGTTGTTGGCGATCGCCGTTCCGGCCATGGCGGCGAGGAGGAGCGTGCCGCCTCGGGGAAGAGGGCGCCTCCTCGGTGCCGCCCTGGAGAAGATCACCGGCGCCCGGCTGGACCTCCTGCTCGAGCGGGAGGTCCTGGGTCCGCTCGGTCTGCGCGAGAGCCGTAACAGCTTCACGCCCGACATCCCGACACCCGTCCTCCATGCCTTCACCGCGGAGCGCGGGACGTACGAGGAGTCCACCTTCTGGAACCCCTCGTGGACCACTGCCCCGGACGGCCACAGCGCCCACGTGATCGCCCAACGAATCGCCGCCGCCCTCGCTCCGGCTCACGCGATCCCCGACTTCGGCTGAGCCGCGTCCCGCACGTGGTACGCCACCCTCACCGCGCCGGGCGTAGCTGTGAGGGGTGGCTCGTCACGGGCCTCCGAGGGCTCATGCCGAAGGCACCGACCGTCGATCCGGTCGGCCGAATGAGGATGGCTTGCCACTCTCAGGATGAGTCTCTGTAGCGGGTCGCCATCGCCGTGGCGCGGTTACGCAGGGAGCTCCGCAACGACTGCGGGGCCAGGGCTTCCGCGTCTGGGCTGAGCTGCCACAGCGCCCATTCGGCGTGTCGTGAATCTTGGAAGGTCACCTCCAGCCGCAGCCAGCCGTCCGCGTGGGGCTCTTCTGCTCGGACGGCCAACGCGGTGCCTAGCAGGTCCTCCCGCCGCTCCGGGTTCACCCGTACCAGCACGGTGATGTGGCCGTCGGAGAGAAATTGCGCGGAGCGTTCCCGCCAGATCCGGTCCAGATCGACCTGGTTCGGTCGCTGTGCCGTTTCGGGGAGTTCCTCGGCGGCCAACACCCGCGACAGCCGGTAGGTACGGTCCGCACCGGACCTCGTGGCCAGCAGGTAGCCCTTGTCGCGTACGGTCACCAGGCCGATCGGGTCCACCGTGCGCCACTGTGGTGTCTGGCCTGCGGCCGCGTAGTGGATGCGCAGCTTGTGTCCGGCGAGCACCGCGCGCCGGACCTCGATCATCGTCGTGTCGGGTACCTCGTCAGCGACCAGCCGGCGTGAGAGCAGGTCGGTCTCCGGCTCGACGAGAAAACGCTGGACCCCGTCGCTCGCGATGGCCCGGTGGCTTTCGGGCAGCGCGTCGACCACTTTCCGCATGGCCGAAGCGAGCGCCGAACTGAGGCCGAACACCTGCTCGCCGCGCCCCGCTCCGGCGGTCAGCAGGGCAAGGGCCTCGTCGTGGTTCAGTCCGGTGAGCTCGGTCCTGAAACCGGGCATCAACGCGAAACCGCCGTGCCGCCCACGTTCGGCGTAGACAGGGACGCCGGCCGCGGACAGCGCCTCGATGTCGCGCAGCACGGTGCGGGTGGACACCTCCAGCTCGCGGGCCAGCGTGTCCGCGGTCAGCCGACCGTGCCGGCGCAGCAGTAGCACCAGTGAAACCAACCGGTCGGCGCGCATGCGAGGACTCTAACGAAATACATGACTAAGGGTGTCGTGATTTGTTGGGAGGCTCGCTCACACGACGTCGAAGCCGGCGGTTACCGAGCCGATGGACGCCGTACTCCCAATGAACCGAATGGAGCTGATGTGGCGATGGAACGAACCGCGGTCAACCCGGTGACGTGGTCGGTGGAGATGGGATTCAACCAGGGTGAGGTCGTCTCCGGACACACACGGACCCTGTACATCTCGGGCCAGACCGCGATGAGCGGCGACGGCAAGCCCCAGCATGACGGTGACATGGCGGCGCAGTTGGCGCTGAGCCTCGACAACCTGGAGGCCGTGCTCGGCGAGGCCGGCATGTCCCTCGCGAACCTCGTCCGGCTCAACGTCTACACGACCGACGTCGATCTGCTTTTCCAGCACTACGGCGGGCTGGCGGCGCGGTTGGGCGCCACCGGGGTGGCGCCGACCATGACGATGCTCGGGGTGACAAGACTGGCGATCCCCGGACAGATGGTCGAGCTCGAGGGGACCGCCGTCGCGTGATGTGACGTCGCCCCTCTGCAGCAGGCGGGTGGGTGATTGCCAGTGCTCAGGGTGGTGACGATCGGCGTCTACGGCTTCGACGGCGAGTCGTTCCTGCACCGCCTGCGGCACGCGGACGACCGCCTGCTGCTCGACGTACGTCAGCGCCGCGGTGTCCGCGGAGCCGAGTACGCGTGTGCTCGAGCAGCCAGGTGGCGACGTCGGCCGCCCGCGCGGGCGCCGGGCTGCTGCGGGCACGACCTGGGGTCGGCAGCGGCTACGACGCGTAGCGTGAGCGGCCCCACACGTGGGTGGTCAGCATCTGGCCGAGTGCCAGGGTGCTGAGGCCGAACATCAGGACGCCCAGGGGGACATGGAGCGAGGGCATGTGCGCGATGCCCAACACGACCTGTACCGAGGCGAGGGCGAGGAAGCCGGTCGCGTACAGGATGGGGCGGGGCGTGCCGCCGCCCGGCCGCCAGGCGAGGATCGCGGCGAGTACGTACAGCATGGACGCGCCGTACATCACGCGCGATCCGACGTCGTGCAGCACCGCGCCGTGGGACGAGGACAGCAGCATTCCGGCGGTGGTTGCCTGAAAGAAGAGGGTCAAGGTCTGCAGGGCGATCGCGACCTTCAGGAAGGTGACGCTACGCGGCTTGGTCGTCGCCTGTCTGGCCATGGTGTGCTCTCTCTCGTCGGGTGTGTGGCAGAGGATGGGTGGCGTCTTGGCAATCCGGCGTGTTCACCGCAAGGTCAGCGGGGTCTCAGTTTCGACGCGGGTCAGCTTCTCGGGGTTACGGACGTAGTAGAGGCCGATGATGCTGGCGTCTTCCACGTGGAGGGCCATGACGCCGTCGAGTTCGCCGTTGAGGCGTACGGCGAGTGCGGGGCTGCCGTTGAGCACGGTGTGTTCGCAGGTGATGGTGCCTTTGCTCTTTGCGGAGCCGCCGAAGTAGAAGCGGACCACCTTCTCGGCGCCGATGATGGGCCTGAGCGCGGCCCGCTTGACGCCGCCGCCGTCGCTGAGCAGGACGATCTCGGGGGCGAGCACGTCGAGGAGATCCTGCGGATTCCCGGTTTCGATCGCGCGCTGGAACGACTCCACGGCAGCCCTGGTCGCGCTTGCGGATGCCGTCTTGCGGGGGCGGCGGGCGTCGACGTGCTTGCGGGCGCGGTGGGCGATCTGGCGGACGGCCGCGGGGGTCTTGTCGACGGCCTCGGCGATGTCGTCGTAGCCGACGTCGAAGACCTCGCGCAGCACGAACACCGCGCGCTCGGTCGGTGAGAGCGTCTCGAGGACGAGCAGCATCGCCATCGACATGCTCTCGGCGAGCTCGACGTCCTCGGCCACGTCCGGCGCGGTGAGCAGCGGCTCGGGCAGCCACTGGCCGACGTACGCCTCCCTGCGACGCTGCATGGTGCGCAGGCGGTTGAGCGCCTGCCGCGTCGTGATCCGGACCAGATACGCCCGCTGGTCACGCACCAGCCTCAGGTCGGCCTTGACCCATCGCAGCCAGGTTTCCTGGAGGACGTCCTCGGCGTCGGCCGCCGATCCGAGCATCTCGTAGGCGACCGTGAAGAGCAGGTTGCGGTGGGCCACGAAGGTGTCGGTCGCGGGGTCGGTGGCGTGGTCGGTCATGTCTCGGTCTCTTCCTGTCGAATGACTGGTCAGGCTGCCAGTTCCGCGGTGGCCGACGTCACGGTCACGTCGTAGCGCTGCAGGCGGTTGGCCGCCATGACCCCTCCGTCTCGTTGGCTGCGGCATCAAGACACCGCGCGATCAACGGCTGTGACAGCATGTGAGGCAGATCACTCCACACGTGTGGGCTCGGCCGCAGCCGAGCGCCCACGAGACCCTGCAGCCGCCCGGCCCTGGCACGGCTGGGCACCGCCGCCCTCACTGCTCCCCGAGTGGGGGCTGTCGGGCGAGGAACTCCGCGAACGCGGCCGACTGCGTTGGGTCCATGTACCCCTGGCGCCCGTTGCGCGCCCACTCCTCCAGCCAGTCCAGTTCACCCGCAGACCGCAGCCCGGCCACCACCACTCGGTCCCGCGTGAACGTCATACGTACTCCGTCCGCGTGCACGTACCGGACGTACGGACCCTGCTGCTCCGGTCCCGGTGGGCGCTCCTGCGCCGCATCCGGAAGGGGCATCGGAGCGCCATACGCCCGCTGTGCCCAGTACTCCAACTCGGCCAGCTCGGCCGCCGGGAGGAGCACACGTGCCGGCTCGCCGAGGTCGGTGATGCTCACACGCTCGCCGGTCTCCTCGATCAGGGCGACCAAGCGCCCGAAGTCCTCCAACATGTCCGCCAGTTCAACTCTCTCCATGCGCCCCGACGCTACCGGCCGCCCCGGATGCCTCCTCAGCGCGTCATGACGACTTCACGCACAGCGCCCACTCGGTCCACGTCGCGCCCGGCTGCCCAACCGGCGGACCCGGACGTACGTGCGGTCTGTGCAGAGCGCCGGGCTGTCCGGGACGGGACGGACGGGACGGGACGCCGTGCCGCGGTGACGGAGGCGAGTTCGGCCGCAGCTCGGGCGGTAGGATCGGCAATCCATCCGCAATAGGCGGATGAGTGACAAGTGTGCGCATTCTTTGATTGTTCGTCATTTTGTATGCCAATAGGCGTCGATCGCATCTCCGCAGGACACAACCCTTGGCGCCCGTTGGCAGTTCTCATGCTGGATTCACATGGCCTCGTAAAGTTCGTTGAGTTTGGGCGGGTTTCATGACTTTGGGATCAGGTTCCACGATGGGCGTACGGGAAGCCGGCCGGACCGAGGGGCACGGCGAGGTGACCGTTACGCGCCATCGATGGGGCGGCTTTCGATGTGAGTCGCGGTTCGTCCGCGGCCGTTCGGCGCGCATCGGGACGCTGGTCCTGGTCGGCGGCGCGTTCCAGACGAAGGAGAGTTGGGGGCGTCTGGAGCGCGAGTTGTTGGAGTTCGCCGACGTGCTGACCGTCGACCTGCCCGGCTGGGGAGCCAGCCCCGTCCTGCCCGAGCACTATGGATCCGACTTCCTCGCGGATGCCTTGGGGCACATGCTCGATGACCTCGGACTGACCTCGGTGAATCTCCTCGGCGGGTCCTACGGCAGTGCGGTCGCCTACCGGCTCGCGCAGAAGCGTCCCGGTCTCGTCGCGAAGTTGGTGCTCATCGGCACCATGACGCACATCCCGGAGCAGGCACAAGGCCCGATTCGTCGGAGTGTCGCGCTGCTGAAGGCCGAGCGGATCGAGGAGTTCACCGATGTGACACTCGGCATGCTCATGAACCTCGACACGGTCGATTCCGTGGTGGCGGGGACGCGGGTGCGGCGGTTCCTCCGCCGCCGGCTGCAGAACCTGACTCCCCACGACAGGGAGCAGTTCATCGCGAACACGCAGCGCCTGCTCCGGCACGAAGGGCTCGACCTGCACCAGCCGCCGCCGATGCCCGTGCTGGTCGCATCCGGCGAACACGACAGCTTCACAACACCCGACCGGTGCCGAGACCTCGCCGCCACCTGCGCCGACAGCCGCCTCGCCGTCGTGTCCGACGCCGACCACATGCTGCCCGTGGAACGACCAGTGGAGCTCGTGGACCTGGGCATGCGGTTCCTCATGGACGAATCGCTTGAGGGCCGTGACTATCTCCGCGCCGTCGAGCGCATCTCGCCCGTGGTCGCTGTGTGATCCATGGGCATGCCCGATCTCGTGGCGTGGCCGCCTTGACCTTGACACGGTGACAAGGTCTTCACTGTGGCCGAGGAGGTGGTCCCGATGACCATGGTGCAACAGGACACGGAAACGACGCGAGCCCTCCAGGGACTGGAGGACGGCCGCTCGTCGGTGCGGCTGCGGGCGGCGTTGGCGGTCGGCACGACCCCCGACCCACGGTTCGTGGACAAACTCATCGAGCGATGCGCGATCGAGCCCGAGTTCTACGTGCGCGAGATGCTTACGTGGGCACTCACCCGCCACTCGTCATCGGTGACGGTTCCAGGGCTTGTCCACGAAGTCCGCTCGGAGCGGGCGCAGGCACGAAGCCAGGCGTTGCACACGCTGTCCAAGATCGGGGATCGGCAGGCGTGGCCGGCGATCACACGGGCGCTTCTGTCCGACGCCGACGACGAGGTGGCGCGGAGCGCTTGGCGGGCGGCTGTCGTGCTCGTACCCGAGGAGGAGGAGCCCGAGTTGGCCGGCGTGCTGGCGACACAGCTCGGGCGCGGCGAGCGTGAGACGCGATTGAGCCTGAGCCGGGCGCTGATCGCGCTCGGCGAGGTGATCCTGCCGACTCTGCGGGCTGCGATGACGGATCCGGACCCTCGTGTGCGTCAGCACGCGATCGCCACGGAGCGGCTTCTGCGCGACCCGGATGCCGGGTTCGAGTTCGCGATCGAGGAGGCGAAGCGCGTCGTAGCGCTCGGCGGGACGGGCAAGGAGGGGCAGTAGTCAGTGTTGATCGGTGATGTGGCACGACGGTCCGGGGTCAGCGCCCGGATGCTCAGGCATTACGAGTCGCTCGGCCTCGTGCGGCCGACGGGCCGCACCGAGGCGGGCTATCGCGAGTACTCGAACGAGGACATCCGGCGCATCTTCCACGTCGAGAGCCTGCGCTCCCTGGGACTGTCGCTGCGTGAAGTCGGCAGCGCGCTGGATGATCCCGGCTTCAAGCCCTCGGCGCTCGTCGACGATCTCATCCGCCAGACGCGCGAACGCATCGCCGGTGAGACGGCGCTGCTCACGCGTCTCCGTCGGATCGGTGCCGCGGAACCGGCCGGCTGGGAGGACGTCCTCCAGATCGTCGCACTCCTCCAGGCGCTGGGGTCGGAGAGTGCTGGGAAGCGTCAGCGCGCGGCCCTGTCCTCGGTCGAAGGGGTTCCGGTGCCCGTGGACGCGCTGGTCGAGGCGGCGTTGAGCGAGTCGGACCCGAACGTCGCCGGAGCTCTTCGATGGGCTCTGGCGCAATCGGGCGATGGAGGGTTGACGCTGCTGGCGGAGGGACTCGGCTCGCCGGTGGCCGAGGTGCGGGAGCGTGCGGTCCGGTCGATCGCCGAGATTCCGGGCGGTGGGGCGACCGCGCTGTTGCGGGATGCCCTCACGAACTCCGACATCGTGGTCCGCAGGTGTGCGGCTGTGGCGCTCGGGGTGCGTGGAGTGGCCGACGCGGTTCCGACGCTCATCGGCATGGTCGTCGAGGAGACGAATGACGTCGATGCGGCCGATGCGCTGAGCGTGCTGGCGAGTGATCCCGTGTTGGCGGATCAGATCGCCACCGGGCTCGTCGGCTTCCTCGCCCACGGCACCGCTGATCCGTCTGCACGTCGACGGCTGACACAGGCGCTCGCAGACATCCCGGGAATCACGGCGTCACGTGCCCTTGCAGATCTGTCTCATGACGAAGACCGTGCCGTTGCGCTCACCGCCGCATACATTCTCACGCTGCGCGATGTCCCGTAACGGAAAGCCGGACAGCCTTGCGGCCGGCAAGGCCTACGGCACCAGACCCTGCCGCGAGTACGTGCGACGCCGGGGCATCCGGCACACGTTCCCGGAGAAGAACGCGGCCGCGCCCTACTGGGCCGCCCGTTCCTGGAGGGTCGTCTGCCAGGCCGGAGGCTGCTCCTCCGGGTTCGTCTCCGCGCGGCGGCCGCCGCGGGCGAAGAAGTCGGCCAGCGGCAGGATCGCCGCGCCGACGGTGACGGCGTCCGGACCGAGGGTTCCGAGGTCGATGCGTACGTGCGCGGCCGGGTACGACAGGGCGTAGGAGGTGGCGTAGGCCCGTACGGAGTCCAGGAAGCGGGCGCCCAGTTGGAGGCCCGCCCAGCCTCCGACGAGGATGCGCTCGGGCTGGAAGAGGTTGATGAGGTCGGAGAACCCTGCGCCGAGGTACTCGGCGGTCTCCTCCAGGACGGCCAGGGCCGTGTCGTCGGCCTCCGGTACGACGCCGTCGGCTGCGGGGGCCGGGTAGGCGGCGGCGAGCATCGCGGTCAGCGCGGTCTCCTCGTCCGCGTCCGCGGGCGGTCGGCCGCCCGCCTCGGCCCAGCGCTGGAGGAGCGCCTCGGCCCCCGCGTACGCCTCCAGGCAGCCCTGGGCGCCGCAGCGGCAGCGGCGGCCCCGTACCCGTACGGTCAGATGGCCCCACTCCACGGCCCGGCCGGGTCTCATGTCGTCGGCGACGACGCAGGCGCCGACGCCCGAGCCGAAGAGGACCACGACCGCGTTGCGCGCGCCCCGTCCGGCTCCGAACCACATCTCCGCCTGGCCGAGCGTCTTGGCGCCGTTGTCGATGTAGTAGGGGATGGTGTCGGGCAACAGCCGGGACTCGCGCAGCAGTCGCTCCAGCGGTACGGCGTCCCACCCGATGGTCTGCCCGTGCACGACGGCGCCGTCGTCGCCGGCCCTGGCGACGATGCCCGGCACGCCGATGCCGACGCCGAGCAGACGCTCCGCCGCGATGCCGGCCCGCTCCAGGACCTCTGGGATGCCTTCTCGGAGATGGCCGACGACGACCCCGACGTCATAGCGGTCGACCCGCCGCTCCCCCTGCGTCTCCAACGGTCGCTCGACCCGCGCGAGTTCGGTGAGTGCCAGATCGAAGAGCTCGATCCGCACCCGGGTCTCGCCGACGTCCACCCCGATCATGTACCCGCTGTGCGGGCTGATGCGCAGCAGCGTGCGGGGGCGGCCGCCGGCGGAGTCGACGCTGCCCGCCTCCTCCACCAGGCCCTCGGTGACCAGTTCGGCCACCACGTTGCTCACGGAGCCCGAACTCAGGCCGGTGACCGGCCCGAGCGAGAAGCGGCTCAACGGCCCGTCGAAATACAACCGTTGCAACACCGCGGTGCGGTTCTCCCGCCGCAGGTCACGCACTGTACGGCCGACGCGCACTGTCACCCTGCCCCCTCGTCGTCATGTCCTTGTAAGCAACATACCGCTGTCACGGCTCTTGACGCGACCTTCGCTTGAGGTTTAACTCACATCCTAAATTAAGCCCTGAGGTCGTTCGGGAACTGAACGCGGGACCATGCGCCGTTCCCCCTCGCGGGCGATCCGCCACTCCACGAAAGGCCCCTGGAGTCATGCGCAGAACCCGAGCCGCAGCCGTCGGCGCCGTCACCCTCTCCCTCGTCCTCTCGGCGGCCGCCTGCGGCGGCGGCACCTCCGGCGGTGCCGGGTCCAACGAGAACCCCGAGACGCTCACCTACTGGGCGTCCAACCAGGGCGCCAGTATCGAGGTCGACAAGGAGGTCCTCCAGCCCGAACTCGACAAGTTCGAGAAGCAGACGGGCATCAAGGTGAAGCTGGAGGTCGTCCCCTGGAACGACCTGCTCAACCGCATCCTCACCGCCACGACCTCCGGCCAGGGCCCCGACGTCCTCAACATCGGCAACACCTGGAGCGCCTCCCTGCAGTCCAGCGGCGCCCTGCTCCCCTGGGACACGAAGAACTTCGAGAAGATCGGTGGCAAGGACCGCTTCGTGGCGTCGGCGCTCGGCTCCACCGGTGTCCAGGGCCAGGACCCCGCCGCAGTCCCGCTGTACTCCATGGCGTACGCCCTCTACTACAACAAGAAGATGTTTGCGGACGCGGGCGTCGCCAAGCCGCCGGCCACCTGGGACGAGCTCGTCGCCACCGGCAAGAAGCTCAGCAAGGACGGCAAGTCCGCCATCGGCGTCGAGGGCTCCAACCTCGCGAACAACATCCACCAGGTCTTCGTCCTCGGCAAGCAGCACGGCGCGGACTTCTTCACCCCCGACGGCAAGGCCGACTTCACCTCCGACGGTGCCGTGGCCGCGGTCGAGCAGTACGTCGACCTGATGGCCGAGCACAAGATCGTCGCCCCGGGCAACGCCGAATACGCGCAGAACCAGTCCCTCAGCGACTTCTCCAACGACAAGACCGCCATGGTGCTGTGGCAGACCGCCTCCGCCACCTTCGCCTCGCAGGGCATGAAGGAGGACGAGTGGGGTGTCGCGCCCGCTCCTGTACAGTCCGGCGCTCCGGGGCAGGGCAAGGCCACCAACTCCATGGCCGCCGGCATCAACATGGCCGTCTTCAAGAACACCAAGAACATCGACGGAGCCATGAAGTTCGTGAAGTTCATGACCGGTGACGAGGAGCAGAAGATCCTCAACAAGGCCTACGGGTCGATACCGCCGGTCTCCTCCGCCCAGCAGGACCCGGCGTTCAACACCCCGGCCCTCGCCGTTCTCCGCGAAACCCTCGCCACCAGCGCCGCCGCGCTCCCCCAGGTCCCGGAGGAGTCGCAGTTCGAGACGGTCGTCGGCACCGCCGTCAAGGAGCTCTTCGCCGAGGCGGCCGCCGGCCGTGAGGTGACCACCGAGTCGGTGCGGGCCAAGCTTGAGAAGGCCCAGCAGCAGATGCCCAAGAAGTGAGCACGGACACCCCCATGACGACCACCGCCATCGAACCGGCGGGACGGACCGCATCGAAGCTCACCCCCGGGAAGGCGCGCAGCCCGCGCCCTCCCGGGCGGCTCCGCCGCATCTCGCTGCCGTACCTGCTGCTGCTCCCCGCGCTCGTCCTTGAGCTCCTGGTCCACCTGGTGCCGATGGTCATCGGCACCGTCATGAGCTTCAAGGAACTCACCCAGTTCTACATCCGGGACTGGGGCACTGCTCCGTGGGCCGGCTTCGACAACTACGCCCTCACCGTCGACTTCGACGCCCCGGTGGGCCAGGCGCTGCTGAACTCCTTCCTCACCACCTGCCTGTTCACGCTGCTCTCCGTCGGACTGTGCTGGCTGCTGGGCACCGCCGCCGCAATCTTCCTCCAGGAGACCTTTCGCGGCCGGGGCATCCTGCGGACGATCTTCCTCGTCCCCTACGCCCTGCCCGTCTACGCCGCCGTCATCACCTGGGCGTTCATGTTCCAGCGGGACAACGGCCTGGTGAACCACGTGCTGCACGACCAGCTCGGGCTCACCGACAGCCCGCCGTTCTGGCTGATCGGCGAGAACAGCTTCGTGACGCTGCTCGTCGTATCGGTGTGGAAGGGCTGGCCCTTCGCCTTCCTCATCATGATGGCCGGTCTGCAGAACATCCCCCGGGAGATCTACGAGGCCGCCGCCCTGGACGGCGCGGGCGTCTGGCAGCAGATCCGCCGGATCACGCTGCCCTCGCTGCGCCCGGTCAACCAGGTGCTCGTCCTGGTGCTCTTCCTGTGGACGTTCAACGACTTCAACACGCCGTTCGTGCTGTTCGGCAAGGCGGCCCCCGAGGCGGCCGACGTGATCTCGATCCACATCTACCAGTCGTCGTTCCAGACCTGGAACTTCGGCACGGGCGCGGCCATGTCCGTCCTGCTGCTGCTGTTCCTGCTCGTCGTGACGGGCGTCTACCTCCTGGCCACCTCCCGAGGAAGGAAGACGGGCGATGCCTGAGACCACCGAACACCGCACGCCCCGCTCCCCCATGGCCCCGCCGCGGTCATTCCTGTGGAGCCGGCGGATCTTTCTGACTCTCCTCACCGGATTCGTCCTGCTGCCGGTGTACGTCATGGTCTCCAGCTCGCTGAAGCCGCTTCAGGACGTCTCGGGGAAGTTCCAGTGGCTCCCCTCGGGGCTCACGATCCGACCGTACGTCGACATCTGGGAGACGGTCCCGCTCGCCGACTACTTCATGAACTCCCTGATCGTGGCCGGTTCGGCGACCGTCTGCTCCGTCGTCATCGCCGTCTTCGCCGCCTACGCGGTGAGCCGGTACTCCTTCCGCGGCAAGCGGGCCTTCACGGTCACGGTGCTGTCGACCCAGATGTTTCCCGGCATCCTCTTCCTGCTGCCGCTGTTCCTCATCTACGTCAACATCGGCAACGCCACCGGGATCGCGCTGTTCGGCTCACGCGGCGGCCTCATCCTCACCTATCTCACCTTCTCCCTGCCGTTCTCGATCTGGATGCTCATCGGGTACTTCGACTCGGTGCCCCGTGATCTGGACGAGGCCGCCAAGGTCGACGGCTGCGGTCCGCTCGGCGCTCTCTTCCGGGTGATCGTGCCCGCCGCGATCCCCGGCATCGTCGCCGTCGCCGTCTACGCCTTCATGACCGCGTGGGCCGAGGTGCTGTTCGCCTCGGTGATGACCACCGACGCCACCCGCACGCTCGCGGTGGGCCTCCAGGGCTACTCGACGCAGAACGACGTGTACTGGAACCAGGTCATGGCCGCTTCCCTCGTCGTGAGCGTGCCCGTCGTGGCCGGCTTCCTCCTCCTTCAGCGCTATCTCGTCACCGGACTCACCGCCGGAGCGGTCAAGTAGTCCCCCTCCATCAGCACGCTCTGAGAGGATCTCCGTGTCCGAAGCGACCGACTCCATACCCCCAGACCTCGCCGCCCTCCCCCGGGACTTCGTCTGGGGCACGGCCACCTCGGCCTACCAGATCGAGGGGGCCGTGGCGGAGGACGGCAGGTCCCCCTCCATCTGGGACACGTTCTCCCACACTCCCGGCAAGATCGACAACGACGACCACGGCGACGAGGCCTGCGACCACTACCACCGGTGGCCCGAAGACATCGCGATCATGAAGCGGCTCGGCACCGACGCCTACCGGCTCTCCGTCGCCTGGCCGCGCGTCGTCCCCGGCGGCGACGGACCGGTCAACGCGGCCGGCCTCGACTTCTACGACCGGCTCGTCGACGGACTGCTCGCCGCCGGCATCACGCCGTCGGTGACCCTCTACCACTGGGACCTTCCCCAGGTCCTCCAGGACCGGGGCGGCTGGACCTCGCGCGAGACCGCCGAGCACCTCGCCGCGTACGCCTCCGCCGTCGCCGGCCGGCTCGGTGACCGCGTCACCCAGTGGGCCACCCTCAACGAGCCTCTCTGCTCGGGGTGGATCGGCCACCTGGAGGGCCGGATGGCCCCCGGTCTGACCGATCTGACGGCCGCCGTCCGCGCCTCCTACCACCTCCTGCTGGGCCACGGCCTTGCCACGCAGGCCCTGCGCGCGGGCGCGCCCGGCGCGCAGATCGGTCTCGTCACCAACCACTCCACGGTCGAGGCCGCCTCCACAAGCCCCGAGGACATCGCCGCCGCCGTCCGGATGGACGGGCACACCAACCGCTGGTGGCTCGACCCCGTCTACGGGCGCGGCTTCCCGGTCGACATGCGCGAGCTGTACCGGGTCGAGCTGCCGGAACGCGCCGGTGACCTGGAGACGATCGCCGCACCGCTCGACTGGCACGGTCTCAACTACTACTTCCCGGCGACGGTCGAGGACGACCCCACGGGTCCCGTCCCATACGCCAAGGAGGTGCGCCTGCCCGACGTACCGCGCACCGGCATGGACTGGCAGATCGACGCCGGAGGGCTTGAGGCGCTCCTGCTGCGGCTGACCGACGACTACGGCGTACGGCGGCTCTACGTCACCGAGAACGGCTCCGCGTTCCCCGACGCCGTGGGCCCCGACGGCGCTGTGCACGACCCCGACCGGATCCGGTATCTGGAGCAGCACATTGCGGCCTGCGCCCGGGCCGCACGCAAGGGTGCCCCGCTGGCGGGCTACTACGCCTGGTCCCTGCTGGACAACTTCGAGTGGGCCTACGGCTACGACAAGCGGTTCGGCCTCGTCCACGTCGACTACGCGACCCAGGCCCGCACGATCAAGGCGAGCGGACACCGGTACGCGGAGATCATCCGGGCCCACCGGGAGGCGAGCGCGGGCAGTTGAGCGAGGCGGATGAGAAGGGGCCCTGCCCACCGGATCCGACCGGTGGGCGGGGCCTTCTCGGTGCAGCGGGGGTCAGGGGAACGAGACGACCGTGGACGGGATCGTCGCGGTCCCCGAGGTCGGTGAGCCGATGTCGTTGATGACGTGTTCGTACTGGCCGTTGCCGCCGAGTGAGACGACGAGCAGGCTGTGGAACTTCACCCCGGGCTTCACCGGGGCCTTGAATCCGTGGTCCTGGCGGATCGTCGGGTCCACGTTGTAGTAGCAGTAGCTGCCCAGGCCCCAGCCCTCGTGGACGTCTACGGAGTCATCGACGCGGTAGGCGGCGTAGCCCTTCGTCGAGCCGTTCTGTATGGCGGCCTGGTTGGGTGCGTCGTACGCCTTCTCGTTCTGGAAGAAGATCGTGCGGCCGCGCTCGCCGTACCACTCGACGTCGTACTTGTTGAAGTGCTCGACGAACAGGCCGGTGGCAAGGACGTCGTCGCCGTTGACGCGGACGCCGTAGTCGGCGCGGTTGGTCTCCCAGCCCCAGCCCTCGCCGTGGTCGGCGCGCCAGACCCAGGTGTGGTCGACGATCGTGTCGTCGCTGTTGACGACCATGCTGGTGGTGGCCTTGCCGGCGCCCGCGCCACCGATGCGGATGTAGACGTCCTGAACGGTGGTGGGATTGGCGGCGTGGTCGGCGGAGGCTCCCTGCGGGCCGATCTCCAGCAGGGTCGGGGAGTTGACCGGGCCGGCGTCGATCAGGAAGCCGGCGAGGCGGACGCCGTCGACGTCGGCGACCCGCATCGCGGTGACGCCGTTGTCGGGGATGATCGTGGCGAGGCCGAGGCCGAGCACGATGGTGCCCGGCCGGTCGACGTTGATGGTCCGGTCGACGTGGTAGACGCCCGGGGTGAAGAGCAGGTGCAGGCCCTGGGTGAGCGCGGCGTTGATGGTGGCCGCCGTTGCGCCCGGCTTGACGACGTAGAAGCGGCTGAGCGGGATCGACTCGCCCTGCGGGGTGCCGTTCGCCCAACTGACGCCGCGGGCGTTGGTGCGCTTGGCGGGCGCGAAGACCTTGAGCTCGTTGCCGTCGAGGTGGAGGAAGGGCTTCTCGCGGGAGATCGGGGTGGTGTCGAGGGTGGTGTACGGCGGGTTGGGGAAGCTCGTCGCCGGGGCGCCCTCGACGCCGGAGAAGGTCATGTTCCACACACCGTTGGTCCAGCCACCCACGGCGCTGTCGCGGGTGTACCACTGCTGCTGCGAGTAGGGCCCGACCGTGCCGTCGATCTTGCTGTCGGCGATGTAGCCGCCGCTGGCCCACCCGTACCCGCTCGGGGCGAGGTTGAGGCCGCCCTTGACGTGCATGCGGCGGAAGGAGGCGGCCTGGGAGACGGCCCAACGGTTGGTCCCGTTGACCGGGTTGAGTGCCAGATTCTCCGCCGAGCGCCAGAAGTTCTGCGTCGCGTTGCCGTTGAACCACCCGGCGTCGACGGTCACATCGCCGTTGAAGGTGGTGTCGTCGGGGCGCAGGCCGAGACCGGCGATCTGGGTGTAGAAGCCGATCTGGGCGTTGAGGCCGTTGTAGGTGCCCGGCTTGAAGAGGAAGGCGTGTCGGCCGCTGCCGAACTGCGCCGACTCCTGCTGCTGGAAGACCTGGTCGAGCTTGGCCTGGATGCCTGGCGTGGACGGGTCCATGATGTGCACGTTCGGGCCGAGGTCACCGCCGCCGGGCAGCACCGGGCCGCCGTCCGTGGTGCCGTAGACCTGGAACTCCCAGAGGGAGTAGCCATATCCGGTGGCGCGGGTGACGCCCTGCATCCGGACGTAGCGGGCCGTGCCCGAGACGGCGACGGTCTCGGTGCCGCCGGCGCCGGTGGTCGTGGAGTGGGCCGTCGACCAGGTGGTGCCGTCGACGGAGATCTCGATCCTGTAGGCGGTCGCGTACGCGGCCTCCCAGCGCAGCTCGACGCGCTCGAGTGCCGCGGGCGCGCCGAGGTCGACCTGGAGCCACTGGGGGTCGGAGAAGGCGCTGGACCAGCGCGTGCCGAGGTCGCCGTCGACGGCGCCGGCCGCGGCCGTGCCGCCGTTCTCCTGGCTGGAGGCGGTGACCGGCTTGCCCTGTGAGAGCAGCACCGGGGCGGCCTGGGCGGCGGGGGCCGGGAGGAAGGCGAGCAGTGCTGCGACGAGGGTGGTCACGACGGTCGCGGCGATGCCGCGGCGGGCTGCGGCGGGGGTTCGTCCGTGTGACGGTGTCGCCACGGGTATGCCGACTGCGGGCATGAAGAGGTCTCCTCGAAAAGGGAGTTGGCGAGATACGAAGAAGGTGCGAGAGAGCGCTCTCCCGCACCTTGCCCGCCGGTCCAGTCGGGGTCAATGACTCCGACCCCACTTTTCTTAGGTCTTTCATTAAGTCGGTGACCCTGCGTCGGTCACCCGTGCCGGGGCGCCGCGAGGTGCCCCGGCGCGCCTCAGGGGTAACTCACCAGGTTGGCGACGTTGGTCGTGGAATTGGACGGTCCGCCACGGTCGTTGATCACATGCCGGATGGTTCCCGTACCGCCGAGGGAGACCGTGACCATGCTGCGGAAGCTGACGTTCGGGTGCTGCGGCGCCTCGAAGGCACGCTCCGCGACCACGCCGGGGTCGACGTTGAAGAAGCAGTAGCTCCCGAGCCCGTACGCCTGATGGCTGGTCACCGAGTCCGCGACCTTGTAGGCGCTGTAACCCTGCGTCGAACCGTTCATCCAGGCGGCCTGGTTGGGCGGGTCGTAGGGCATCTCGTTCTGGTAGAAGTACGTCCGGCCGCCGTTGCCGTTCCAGATCGTCTGGTGCTTCTGGTAGTGCTCGACGAAGAGGCCGTACATGGTCACGTCGTCGCCGTTGACGATCAGGCCCGTGTCGGCCGTGTTGGTGTTCCAGCCGATGCCGGTGCCGTGGTCACCGCGCCAGATCCACATGTGGTCGCCGATGACGTGGTCGCTGTTGACGACGAGGCTCGTCGTGGCCTTGCCGACCGCGGCGCCGCCGACCCGGAAGTAGACGTCGTGCAGCGAGGTCGGGTTGGCCGCGTGGGGCGCGGCGGATCCCGGCGGCCCGATCTCCACCAGAGTCGGGGAGTTGACCGTCCCGGCGTCGAAGAGGACGCCCGCGATCTTCACCCCGTCCACGTCGGCCACGGTCATGGCCGTGACGCCGCCCTCGGGGATGAAGGTCGCCAGGCCGAGACCGAGCACGACGGTGTCGGGCCGGGTCACCTTCAGTGTCTGGTCGAGACGGTAGACGCCGGGGGTGACGAGCAGGTTCTTCCCCTCGGCCAGCGCGGCGTTGATCTGCGCAGCGGTCGCACCCGGCTTCACGATGTGGAACCGGTCGATCGGGAGCGAGGTCCCCGGGGCGCTGCCCGCGGCCCAGGTCGTGGCCGTCGAGTCGGCCCTCGGAGCGGGCACGAACACCCGGTAGGCGCCGGCGCCGTCCACGTACAGGAAGGGCTTCTCACGGATCGTCGGCGTGCGGTCGACGGTCGTGTGGGGCGGGTTGGGGAAGGTGGTGCCCGGGACCCCCTGGCTGCCGACGAAGACCATGTTCCAGTTGGCACCGGTCCAGCTGCCGAGCTGGGAGTTGCGGGTCAGCCACTGCTGCTGCGTGCCGGAGCGCACCTGCCCGTCGACCTTCGTGTCGGCCATGAACCCGCCGCTCGACCATCCGCCGTCGCTGAGCTCCAGGTTGCCGCGCACATGCATCCGGCGGTACGAGGAGGCCTGCGAGACGGCCCAGCGGTCGGTGCCGCCCGTCGGGTTCACCGACAGGTTCTCGGCGCCCCGCCAGAAGTTTTGCGTGGCGTTCTGCGGCGGGAACCAGTCGGCCTCCACATGGACGGCCCCGTTGATCGTCACCGAGTCCGGGGACTGGCCGAGGCCGAGGACCTGGGTGTAGAAGCCGACGTTGACATCGTTGTTGTAGGTGCCGGGCTTGAACAGCACCGCGTGGCGCTGCGGACCGAACTGGTTCGTCTCCTGCTGCCGGAAGATCGTGTCCAGCCGGCTCTGGATGGTGGCCGAGGGCATGGACGGGTCGAACACCGCCACGTTCGGGCCGAGATCGACATCGCCGGGAGCCGTGCTCACGGGGGCCACCTGGAAGCGCTGGGCGGCCGTACCGTTGCAGGTGTACTGCACCAGCTGGACGCTGTCCGCGGTCGACGCGGCCGGCACGTCCAGGCACTTGCCGCTGTGCCGGTTGACGAAGCGGTACGCTCCCCCGCCCTCGTCCACGGCCTGCCACTGCTGGTTGTTCCCGCCTCCGTACGTCCAGAGGTGGACGGCGGCGTTGTCGGCGGCGGACACGTCACTGACGTCGACGACCTGGGCCGTGTCGTTGCGGTTGCCGATCTGCACATGGCCGTCGGCGGTCGGTGTGATGGTCCACTGCTGCGCGGTCGTGCCGTTGCAGGCGTACTGCTGCACGGCGGTGCCGTTCACCGTGGCGGCCGCCCGCGCGTCGAGACACTTGCCGCTGCCGCTGTTGACGACGGTGACCCAGCCTGTCGGGGGCGCGGCCGCGACTCCGGCGACCGGGGCTGCCGTCGCGGCGGATTCGGCCGCGGGCGCGGCGGGGTGGACGGCCGTCGCGGCGGGGTGGACGGCCAGAGTCGCGCAGACGGCGGCCGCGGCGCCGAGCAGCGCCGTCAGAGGACGGCTCGTACGGTTCCGGTGCCGTGGGGCGTGTACGTCCCGGGAGAGACCGGTCATCGGGTCACCGTCCACTTCTGGTTGGCGCCGCCGGTACAGGTCCAGATCTGCAGCCGGGTGCCGTTGGCGGAGCTGTTGCCGCTCGCGTCCAGGCACTTGCCGGCCTGGGGGTTCACGATGTCCCGGGCGGCGTTGGCGTCCCAGCGCTGGGCCGCCGTTCCGTTGCACTCCCACAGCTGGACGACCGTGCCGTCCGCGGTGCCGCCGGAGGCGACGTCGAGGCATTTGCCGAGCGCCCGAATCGTTCCGTCCGTTCCGACGGTCCACCGCTGGGCAACGGTCCCGTTGCAGTCGTACAGCTGGATCGCCGTACCGTCGGCCGTCCCTGCGGCGGCCACGTCGACGCATTTGCCCCCGATCCCGGTGATGGGGCCGCCGGTGGTGGGGGTGTCGGCCGTGGTGACGCGGACGTGGTCGACGACGAGCTGCTGGGGGAAGGCGGTTGAGCCGTCGGGGTCTCCCGGCCAGTAGCCGCCGACCGCCAGGTTGAGTATCAGGAAGAACGGCTTGTCGAAGACCCAGTTCCGTCCGCCGAGATCGGCCGGGGTACGCGTCTGGTAGACGGTGCCGTCGACCGACCAGGTGATCCTGCCGGGCGACCAGTCGACCGCGAAGGTGTGGAACGCGTCGGCGAAGGCCTGCCCGCCGGGCAGCGTGTACGCGGCGCCGATGCCGCCGGCGCCGGAGTATCCGGGGCCGTGGAGGGTGCCGTGGACGGTGGAGGGCTCGAAGCCGACGTTCTCCATGATGTCGATCTCACCCGAGTCGGGCCAGCCGACCTGGCCGAGGTCGTTCCCGAGCATCCAGAACGCGGGCCACATGCCCTGCCCGCGCGGGACCTTCATCCGGGCTTCCACGTGGCCGTACTGCGCGGTGTATTTGCCCGCGGTGTTCAGCCGGGCCGAGGTGTACTCGCATCGGCCGTACCAGCACTGGTAGTTGCCGGGGTTCTCCTTCCGCGCGGTGATGACCAGGTGACCCTGGCCGTCGAGCGCGGCGTTGCGGTTGCCGGCCGTGTAGTACTGCCGCTCGTGGTTGTTGACGTTGTCGCCGGTCTCGATCTGCCACCGGGATCCGTCCACCGCGGAGCCTTCGGGCCCGTCGAAGTCGTCGGAGAAGGTGACGGCGGCCGCCTCGGCGGCGGAGCGGAGCGTGGTGCGCTCGTCGGAGGCTGCGGACACGCCCGGCGCGGGACCGGAGAGACCGAAGCCGAGGCCGAGCGCCGCGAGGGCGAGGACCGTCACGGCGGAGGACAGCAGGCGCCGTGGTGAGCGGGAGGAGTGCATGACTCTCTCTTCCGTCGGGTGTGGGGGACGCACTGAAAGTCATGACCATGACACTCAGAGGCAACGAGCGGAGCGCCTCGACGGCGCGGGACGCCGGACCGCTTTGTTGCACCCATGATTTAAGGAGTGAACTAAGAGGCCCGTCAAGGGTTTTGGTATGGACCTGTGGGGCTTCCGAGGACTCCTGCTGATGAGGCGCCACGGTTCCGCAGTTGCGGCGGCCCCGACGGAGGGACACAGCGGGGGCCTTGCCGATGCGCCAAAACCACTGCCGTGAACACGGCCCGCTCGTCACATGGAGCAGTCCCACCACTTTGCGGACGAGCAGCGAACGACGGCAGCAACGGGGCGGCCAGCTCCCAGAGTTCATCAGGAACCAGACGCTTCGATAGGTCAGCACCCACGACCGGCAAATGCCGCACGAACATCAAGTCACGTGAGACAACCTCTAAGACCATGTCCTATGTGGTGAGGCGGACAAGTCGCTTGTAGCAGCAGATGGCGGCAGCGAGGCCGAGGAAGGCCAGGTAGTTGCGGGGGTGGCGTTCGTAGTGGTGGTTGAGCCGGCGGTAGCCGGTCAGCCAGGACATGGTCCGCTCGATGACCCACCGGCGGCACCCAAGTCGCTCTGAGGACTCGACACCCTTGCGGACGATACGGACCCCGATGCGTTTCCCGCGAAGCCATTTCCGCAGGTGGGGAACGTCGTAGGCCTTGTCGGCGTGAAGGCGCTGAGGTTTGAAGTGGCGACCGCGGTGGGGGTCGTGTCTCGTTTGGTGACCGAGCACCATGGGCTTCAGCGCGAGGCTGTCGTGGGTGTTGGCGGCCGAGAGGCCGACGACGAGGGGCAGTCCGTTCGCGTCCGACAGGACGTGCATCTTGGAACCCGGCTTGCCCCGGTCCACGGGGCTCGGACCTGTGAGGTCGCCCCCTTTTTAGCCCTCACCTGGGCGGAGTCGAGGACGACGCGGGAGAGATCGAGGAGGCCGGCGTCGTCCAGGCGGTGCAGGATCTCCTCGTGCAGGCGGCCCCAGACGCCCGCTCTCGACCAGATCAGGAACCGGCGGTGGGCTGTCGACTTCAAGGCCCGCCACGCACAGCCGCTGACCAGCACGTAAATGATCGCGGCGAACAGCGTCTCATCAGGCGTGTCCTGAGTCCCACCGCCCTGCGACCGCACCCTCGACGGCGGGATCAACGGCTCCGCGATCTCCCACAACCCATCCGGAACAATCCAACTCCACGTACCCCGCCCCATGCACTACCCAACGTCCGCCTCACCACATAGGACACGGTCTTAGGAGATGGGCCATCGCGTGACCGTTCGGGCCGTGTCGAGGAACGCCAGCCGGTTGTCCTCCAGGTAGGTCCGTACGCTCTCGCCGTCGGGTAAGCCAGCCCATGCCTCCCGGTTGAGGTCGAGGAAGTACGCACATTCCGCGTCATGCACCGGCAGGGGGAGGTGGATGCGGATGAGCCACTCGGCAACCCATGGCCTGTTGATGACATCCTGGGTCTTGAGGTACCAGGGGGCAAACCAACTAACAACACCCTAGGTCACCCCCCCGCCAAATAGCAGAGCCCCCGGATCGATAGCTCGCCATCACCCGAATGGACGCGTCCGAATGGCGGTACTGCACCCGGCGACTCTACGGTCGGTTCAGATCTCGGTTTCGAGATAGGGGGCTAGCTAGGGAGGTCAACCATGAACCGACTTCGCACCCTCGCCATCGCGGCCGCGCCCGCGGCATTGCTGATCGGCCTGGCGTCTCCGGCTCCCGCCGCACCCGGGCCGCAGGCGCCGACAATGTCAGCCGCCAGCTGCTACAGGCCGGGGGCTGACCAAGTTCTCACCGCCCAGGAAGGCATCGAGCTCGCCAACGCCTGCAAGACTCAGAGGGCTCCCTCATGGCACTGGATGGGCAACTACGGCTCGGTCTACGACGTGGTCAACGTCGCGAACAGCAAGGGCGTCGGCCCCGGCGAGCTGGTAACGATACCGAATCCCAGCGGCGGCGGCCTGATCCCCACGTTCATGTATTACTGAACAGACAACTCTAGTTGCGTGCTCGATGAGAGGGCGGATTCGGCGGTAGTTGTAGGCCGTCTTCGACGTGTTCGCCCTGCAGCAGCCTACCGGCCAAGACCCCGGGGTTGGGTCTTGGCCGGAGCGCTGGTTCGCGGACTTGTGTCAGGGGGCGGGGTTGGAGCAGCTGGTGGAGGCGTCGCCGGCGTCAGTGTTGCAGGTGTCGTTGTCGCTGCTGCCGTTGAGAATGTCCTCGCCTGAACCACCGTTTAGACCATGTCCTATGTGGTGAGGCGGACAAGTCGCTTGTAGCAGCAGATGGCGGCAGCGAGGCCGAGGAAGGCCAGGTAGTTGCGGGGGTGGCGTTCGTAGTGGTGGTTGAGCCGGCGGTAGCCGGTCAGCCAGGACATGGTCCGCTCGATGACCCACCGGCGGCACCCAAGTCGCTCTGAGGACTCGACACCCTTGCGGACGATACGGACCCCGATGCGTTTCCCGCGAAGCCATTTCCGCAGGTGGGGAACGTCGTAGGCCTTGTCGGCGTGAAGGCGCTGAGGTTTGAAGTGGCGACCGCGGTGGGGGTCGTGTCTCGTTTGGTGACCGAGCACCATGGGCTTCAGCGCGAGGCTGTCGTGGGTGTTGGCGGCCGAGAGGCCGACGACGAGGGGCAGTCCGTTCGCGTCCGACAGGACGTGCATCTTGGAACCCGGCTTGCCCCGGTCCACGGGGCTCGGACCTGTGAGGTCGCCCCCTTTTTAGCCCTCACCTGGGCGGAGTCGAGGACGACGCGGGAGAGATCGAGGAGGCCGGCGTCGTCCAGGCGGTGCAGGATCTCCTCGTGCAGGCGGCCCCAGACGCCCGCTCTCGACCAGATCAGGAACCGGCGGTGGGCTGTCGACTTCGATATCCCGAAGCAAGGCGGCAAGGCCCGCCACGCACAGCCGCTGACCAGCACGTAAATGATCGCGGCGAACAGCGTCTCATCAGGCGTGTCCTGAGTCCCACCGCCCTGCGACCGCACCCTCGACGGCGGGATCAACGGCTCCGCGATCTCCCACAACCCATCCGGAACAATCCAACTCCACGTACCCCGCCCCATGCACTACCCAACGTCCGCCTCACCACATAGGACACGGCCTAAGCCTTGATTGGTGCGGCCGACCTGGCGGCCTGCTCGATCTTCGCGCAGTAGGCTGCACGGGCTTCCTCGTCGATCTGCTTCTCGAGTTCGGCGCGCAACCCGGTCCGGCCGTCGAGGCCCTCGCGCAGGACATCGGCGTGCCCGGCATGCCGGACGGACTCGCTGAGGACATGGACCATGATGGCGAACAGGTTCGTGTTGGGATAAGGCTCCGGCCACCACGGCACGTGGCCGGGGGCGTCGAGGGAAAGCTCGTTGATCGTCGCGTCCGAGTGTTCCCACGTGCGCCGGTAGAACCCGATGATCTGATCGCGGGTCTCGTCCTCGGTCGCCCACAGATCGCTGCCGTCGGAGTCCTGCCACCGGGGCAGCGGTTCCGGGGAAGGGCGGTCGAAGACCTCGCCGAAGTACCTGGCCTCGACGGTGGCCACGTGTTTGACCAGGCCGAGGAGGTTGGTCCCGGTCGCTGTCAAAGGTCGGCGGGCGTCGTATTCGGACAAGCCGTCGAGTTTCCAGAGCAGCGCCTTGCGGTCCCGCCGCAGTCTCCCGTGCAGGTTGTCTTTCGCGAATTCATCGATCATGGCGCATGAGCCTGCCATGGGCTGCTCGCGGTCTCAAGATCCCGTACGTGGTCCGCAACGACTGGCAGAACCGAGGCCTGGCCATCCCCCTCCTCCCCAGAAGCGGGAGGTGGATTGTTCGGTGGCGCGATGGCGTCGCTTGCCGTCGTGATGCTGGGCTTCAACAGCCCCGCCCTGGCGACCATTGCACAGAGACCGACGGCCGCGGTCGGCCAGGCGAGCCAAGACCCCCATCACTGCCGGGAACACGGGCACCACGACGAGTGCGAGGACGGGGCCGGCGTCGTGGGCCCGACGGGGCCGGCGGGCGCGACGGGCGCAAGAGGGCTGCCGACCAACGGGTCGGCAGCCCTCGGAGGCACATCCCTCACATCACTCGCCTGCTCATGGGGGCGGTGGCCGGTTGCGAATGCGGCGCCGAGGCGCGGACCAACGACAGCTCGGCATGACCTACCGCCCCGTCCGACGATTCGCCGCTGCCGCGGCTTCCATCCGGGCTGACGCATGTCGCCTACCGGGCGGCGAGTTCGGCGTTCGCCTTGGCGGTGACATGCGCGAGCGCACGGGCTGCGATCTCGCGCTCGGTCGCCGGAAGGTCGCCGTACAGCCGCTCGGCCAGCCCGGCCACAGCGTCGGTGAACCCTCGCTGGAGGCTGACGCCCTTGTCGGTGATGGACATCCGAGGGCCGTCGATCAGCCCGGCATCGGCGAGTTCGTCGAGCAGGGCGAGTGCCTCCGGCTCGCCGATCTTGAGCGTCGCGGCCATGCGGTCGACGGCACCGGCGCGGTCGAGCCCAGCGGCAACGGCGTTGAGCGCCACGGACTGATGGAAGGTCAGACCCGAGGCGGCGAGGAGTCGATCCCGCACGGCAGCGATCGCGTGGTACGCGATGCCGATCGTCTGGCCGTTGAGGAGGGGGGAGGTGGCGGCGGTGGCAGTCATGGTGTGAATCTCCTTGCGAGCGAGGCGTGTTGGATCTCCGACCACCAACCGGAGAGCTCTCCGATTGAATTGCCGTAAGCCTAAGCGGAGAGCTCTCCGATTATCAATGGCTAACCGGAGACGCCTCCGCTACGTCCGCTACGCTGCTCCACATGACCGCCCCCACCGAGCGCGCGGACGCCGCCCGCAATCGCCTCCGCATCCTCGACGCCGCTCGGCACCTGCTCGCGACAGACGGCTTCGCCGATCTGTCCCTGGACGCGGTGGCCAAGGAGGCAGGAGTCGGGGTCGGCACGGTCTATCGGCGCTTTCACAACCGACCGGGGCTCGTCTACGCGCTGATCGAGGACAACGAGGCGCGCTTCCAGGAGGTGTTCGCGCAGCAGGGCGAGGATGAGGCCCTGTCGGCACATGACCGGCTGCGCACGTTTCTGCACGGCATGGCCGACCTCGTGGACGACAACCGGGAGTTGCTGCTCCTGGCAGAGGCGAGCGCGCCGGCAGGGCGCTATCACAGCGCTCCGTTTCGCCGACACCACGAGCAGATCGTCGGCATGGTCGCCGAGCTCGCCCCCGGCGTGGACGCCGCCTACGTGGCGGATCTACTCCTCATGGCGTACACGCCGGGCCTGTTCGACCATCAGCGCACCGAGCGCGGCTGGGACGTGGACCGCATCAAGCGCGGCCTTGACACGCTGATCACCGGCATCGGGGCGGCCGAGGAGGCTGATCAGCAGGCGCCGTAGCCGGTCGGCGGCATCGCGGGGCGGCGATGATCAGGTGCCGACCCGGCGGCATCACAGATCGGCCCAGCCCATAACACACCAGCTCCCCCGCGAAGTCGGCGGTGGAGCGGGTGGAGACCATGCATGAACGAAGGCGGCGGCGGGCGCTGACTGCTGAACCCCATTCGACCGCGGCCGGTGCGGGGCCGCGGGAACGGGTTCTTGAGGCCCTGGGGACCGTGCTGCCGGCGATGCCGGCTCGGTGGGTGTGTTTCAGCTCCGTCCGGCAGCTTCCTGGACTGCGGGGTACGGACGGAGACCACTGGCCGGCGGGCCCCGCCCATCACCCCAGGCCCGGATCCCCTACAGCCGCCGGTCAGTCGCGTCACGCCAACATCCCGCGCACAGTGCGATGTCAGTGGTCGCTACTAGGTTCTTACATGTCCCGCCGTTCAGGCGTGGGCCTTCCCTTACCCTTCCCATGCCCTGAGGAGATCTGCGTTGTCCCACTGGGAGACTTCGAGTCTGACGCGGGTGCTGCAGCCCGCTCGCCCACGGAAGCTGGCCAAGGTTCCGTTCGTGGAGCTGGCCGACGGGCGCCTGCAGGGTGTGGTGTCCAGCGGATCGGACATCGCCCGGGTCTACGTTTCATCGATCGCGGTCGGCGACTACGCCTTCTCGTGCAGCACCAACAACAACCGGCCCTGCGGCGGCGCTCGGGGTTCCTTCTGCAACCACATCCGCGCCCTCATCGGTGAGGCGGTGCTGCAGTACGGAGCGGAGCGTGTCGCCCGGTACCTGAAGGTCGATCCTGCCGACGAGCAGCTGAACGCGGCAGGCGTCACCAGCGCCATGTCCGCCACCCGCCCTTCGGTCGCGGCCGGCGGAACTGCCGCCGCCGCTCCGGTGTTCAGCCGGTTCCTGCGGCATCTGTCCTACCTCGAACTCCAGCCGTCGACCGATCCGTTGCCCGAGATGCAGTGGTTCCCGCCCACCCGAGAGGTGGCTTGATGCATGCCGACCTACTCGCCGAGCCGGTTCCCGGCCTCGAAGAGGCACTCGCCGCCGTCGACGGGTTCGACGCCCTTCTCACCGACGGGCTCCTGCGGCCCCGGGCCGCTCAGGCCGGCGATCTGATCGCGTTCGCCCATGCCGTCGCGGGCACCCCGCTGGCGACCCGAGTCGGCGAGGCGGCCGAGAAGGCCGCGGCGGGCGCCGCCGGGGAAGAGCACTTCCTCGCCCTCGCCGCCGCCCGCGTCGCCCTCTTCGGCTCCGTCCACGACGCGCTCGTCGAGCGGGTGCACGCGGCAACGGGCCGGACGAGCGCCGATGACGCGCCCCAGCCGCCGCCCAGCGGCGAGCCGGTCAACGTGCTGGCCGCCGCCCGGTCATGGCTGTGCGACCTCGCACGCACCGGCTGGCGGGGACTGGACCACGAGATCGTGTCCGGGGCGGCCCCCGTGGTCTCGGCGATGCTGCCGGACCCGGCTCTGCGCCGCCTGGCGGTCCTACTCGACGGCTTCGCCACCGAGCTTGCGGCCAGCTGCCCCGGTGCCGCGCTCGATCGAATCCCGGAACGCCGCTGGGCAGACCTGTGGTCGCGCGCTCTGCTGCTGACACTGCCCGGAGCGGCCGAGGCGCCGACCACGGACACGGTGACCGGTCGCCTCCTCCCGCTCGGCGTCGATCTGCACGAGCACGCCACCGCCGTACAGGCGCAGGTCCACGCCGTGCTGGAGCCGGCCGACGGCGGCACCGCCCGACTGGTGCGTGCCTCCGTCTCGGCGCCGAAGCCGGACACCGTCGTCGGTGCGGGCCTGTGGCAACTCCTCCGTCCGCACATGTCGCTCCTGGCTGCTGTCGGCGAGGGCGGAACGATGGACCTGGTCGGGATGCCCGTCACGGCGGAGGGTGACCTGATCTGGGACGACTCCCTCGCCCGGGCGGGCGAGCCGGCCGATCCCTTCGTCACCGCGCGGGTCGTCCTGCCGACGGCGGTCGGCACCGCCCCCGCCGCCCTGGACCGGCACCCCGCCCGGATCGCCACCCCGGTGTTCCTCGAGGGTTACGCCGTGTCCCAGGACGACGACGTGCCCGCGTTCACCGTCGCCGGCCATGCGTTCGCCGTCGACACCGACCGCATCCCGGCCGCCGGCCCTCTCACCCCGGAGAACGTCGTCGCGTCCCGGGCGTGCATCGGCCTCCTGCGCTGGGACGCCGGAGCGTTCCGCGTACAGCCTCTCGCGGTCGAGACGACCGTGCGGAAGAAGACCCTGGCGATCCACGCCGGATCCTGGGCCGGAGGGACCACCGACAAGGCAGGCGTCAAAGCGGAGAAGGCCGCCACCGACGCTGTGGCCGTGCTGCGGGAGCGAGCGGGAAGGCTGTTGCGCGCATGAGCGACCCCACTCCCGAAGCCCCCTTGGCCGACGCGGACGAGAACCGGCGCCAGGTGCTGTACTGGCGGTTGCTGGCGCGTCTGTTCGACCCGGAGGAGCAGCCCGGTCTGGAATCCGCGAGCCTCGCCGTCGTCGAGGACATCGGGCTGCCGCCCGGCCTGCTGGACCCGCAGGCCTCCGTCGACTCCGTCGTGCAGCGCCACCCCGAGCTGGCAGACGAATTCGACGGTCTGATGGTGCCCGAGGACGGCGCCGAACCGCGCGACCGAGCGGCCGAGGTACGCCGCGCGGCACTGCTGTCCAAGGTCCTGCTCAACGTGTTCGCTTCCCCGTCCGGATCCGTCAGCGCCGGACAGCTCGCCGGCTGGCAGTCCGACGCGGGATGGCTGGAGCGTGCCCTCGGATGCCGGCCCGGCGACCTGCGCGGGGGTCGCTCCGGCGCCGGAGCGGGCGGGCCTGGCGTCAGCCCCTACGGCACCGGCGGGCGCAGCGGTACGCCGGACCTGAGCCGGCTGATTCCGCAGATCGGGCCGGAGCTCGGCGCCATCGAGGCGGACCTCGTCAAGCGGATGCACCTGCGAGAGGTGCTCGCCGATCCGAAGCTCGCGTCCCGGCTCACGCCCAGCATGTCGCTGATCGAGCAGTTGCTGCGGGACAAGAACAACCTCTCCGGGGTGGCGCTTGCGAACGCCAAGGCGCTGATCCGACGGTTCGTCGACGAGGTCGCCGAGGTGCTGCGTACGCAGGTGGAGAAGGCTTCCGTCGGGGAACTTGACCGCTCGGTCCCACCCAAGCGAGTCTTCCGGAACCTCGACGTGAACCGGACGATCTGGAAGAACCTGACCAACTGGAGCCCGGAGGAGGAGCAGTTGTACGTCGACCGCCTCTACTACCGGCACACCGCGCGCAAGACGACGCCCCAGCGGCTGATCGTGGTCGTGGACCAGTCGGGCTCGATGGTCGACTCGATGGTGAACTGCACCATCCTCGCCTCGATCTTCGCCGGGCTGCCGAAGGTGGACGTCCACCTCATCGCCTACGACACGCAGGCCCTCGACCTCACCCCATGGGTGCACGACCCCTTCGAGACCCTCCTGCGAACCCAGCTCGGCGGCGGCACCGACGGCACTGTCGCCATGGCGCTCGCCCAGCCGAAGATCGCCGAGCCTCGTAACACCGTCGTGGTGTGGATCTCCGACTTCTACGAATGGCGCAGTGAGGAACTCTTCGCCTCCATGGCGGCCGTGCATCGCTCCGGGGCCAAGTTCATCCCGGTCGGTTCGGTGACCAGCGCCGGCCGAGGCAGCGTCAACCCGTGGTTCCGGGAGCGCTTCAAAGACCAGGGCACCCCGGTGCTCTCCGGCCACATCCGCAAGCTCGTCCACGAGCTGAAGACCTTCCTCACCTGACCGCTCCTTCTCGCGCCGCCCTACGACGGCGGCGCGCCCCGAGACCTGCGGCCCCGCGCCGCCTCAGACCTGCACGAAAGGCACCGATCATGTCCGACCTGCTGCGCGCTCCCGCCGAGATCAAGTTCGCCGAGGAACTCGACTGGCTGGAGTCGATCGACGACAACCCCAAGCCGTTCTCCTGGCGTCTGTCCCCGAAGATGGTCCGGCTGTTCATCCTCGGCTCCGAGCGCGCCGACGGGCTCGACCGCGAGATCTCGCAGAAGTGGTTCGGCGACCGCAGCTTCGTCGAGCGCTCCATCGTCACCCTCGCCTCCGACCGTGGCCTGCTGCTCATCGGCGACCCCGGAACCGGCAAGAGCTGGCTCGCCGAACTCCTGTCCGCCGCGATCAGCCGGAACTCCACTCAGGTCGTGCAGGGTACGGCCGGCACCACCGAGGACCACATCAAGTACTCCTGGAACGTGTCCATGGTCATCGCCAAGGGCCAGTCGCGTGAGTCGATGATCCCCTCGCCGATCATGACCGCGATGGAGACCGGTACCATCGGCCGCTTCGAGGAGCTCACCCGCTCCACCAGCGACGTACAGGACGCGCTCATCTCGATCCTGTCCGAGAAGTACATCTCGGTCCCTGAACTCGACAGCGCGGACGGCGAGAACATCGTCTTCGCCAAGCCCGGCTTCTCGATCATCGCCACCGCCAACAGCCGCGACCGGGGCGTCAACGACCTCTCCTCCGCGCTCAAGCGCCGCTTCAACTTCGTCCGCATCCCGGTCGTGACGAACAAGCAGAGCGAGACGGAGATCGTCCGCTTCCGCACCGAGGAACTTCTGCGCCGCCACCAGATCGAACTGGACGTCCCGCCGAACCTGCTGGATGTCCTGCTGCAGAGCTTCGCCGACCTGCGCGCCTCGGCGACCGCTGCCACCAGCGACGACGAGAAGCTGGAGTCCGCGCTGTCCACCGCCGAGCAGATCGGTGTCCTGGAGGACGCCATCCTGCACTCCAACTTCTTCGGCGAGCGTGCCCTCACCGCCCGCACCCTCGCCTCCTCCCTCGTCGGCTCCCTGGCCCGCCGCGAGCCCGAGGACCTGGCCATCCTCAACAAGTACCTGCACGGCGTCGTCGAGCCCCGCGGCAAGGAGGAAGGCGGCCTGTGGCCGGAGTTCCTCGACGGCGGCCGCGACGCGATCGCGAGCCTGTCGTGAGCGGCCACCAGGAGGGAACCTTCGAGGCGCTCCGCGTCCAACTCCAGGAGGCAGCAGCCGCGTTCGCCGACGGACCCGCCGCCCTGGAGGGCATCCTCCTCGGCCTCGTCGACGACGTCGACCGCGCCGCCCGCGAGCCGCTGGAGATCTTCCCGGTCTGCCACCACTCCCCCGCCTCCGCGCTCGCGATGGCACGCCGGCTGCGGGAGAAGCAGCCGAAGGTCGTGTACCTGGAGCTGTGCGAGGACATGACGCCTCTGCTCACCGAACTGCGCAACTGCAGGCTCCCGGTCGCGGTCCAGGCGTTCGCGTCCCGGCTCGACGGCTTCCCGGAGGAGTGGGCGCCGCTTTCCGTGGTCGCCCCGATCACCGAGGCGTCGGCCGAGTACCAGGCGATCGCGTACGCGCTGGACACGCCGGGAGTGGAGCTCGTCCTCGTGGACCGCTCCTCGGACCACGTCTTCCAGTGGGACACGCGACGTGGTCGGTTGGAGACGGCCGAAGCGGACGCGCCCACGGCGGAGGAGGAGGCCGCGCTGCACGGCGATGCCGTCGGCGTGGAGATCGGCGACCTGCGGCCGCGGTTCGCCGAACTCGAGGAGCACCTGCTGCGGCACGGCAGGGTGCGGCACTGGTCGGAGTGGTGGCACCAGTACGTCGAACTGCCGCTGGGTGACAGCGACCACGACACGTACCGCCAGGCCATGTTCCTGATCGGGAGCCTCTTCCGGCGCCTGGCCCCCGGGGACCCGGAGCGCGTCCGGATCGACGAGGACCGCGAGCGGTACATGTGGACGCGGATGCGCGAGCACCTGGCCGCGACCGGCACGGACCCGGCGGACTGCATGTACGTCTGTGGTGCCTTCCACGCCGCAAGCCGCGTGGCGGAGTTCGGCGTGGACGGCGGCGACACGTTCGAGATCACCCCCCGCACCGGCACCACCTGGCAGTACGGCTTGATCCCCTCGAGCCACGCGGCGATCGAGGGGCAGTTCGGGCTCGCCGCAGGCTCGGTGTCGATCGCGGCGACGGTGTGGGCGAAGAACCTCAAGCGCACGCGTGTCGAACCCTTCCGGTTGGCTGGACAGGCGGGCGCGAAGAAGACGCGGCCGAAGAAGACCTCGGCCGTGGCGACCGTGACGAGATCTGAGCCGACGGACATGCTGACCGGTTTCCTTCGGCAGCCGCCGGTCCTGGACCGGCTGGACGAGACCGAGCTGCTCGGCTGGTCCGTGGACATCGTGCGCGCCGCCCGCCGCAACGGCTACCTCGCCTCCACCGCCGACGCCATCGCCGTCTTCGAGACGTCGATCCTGCTCGCCGGGATGCGGGACCGGGCCAAGCCCACCCCGTACGACTTCCAGGACGCGGCCGTCACCTGCATCGAGAAGGACACCGTGCCCGGGCGGCGCGACGTGCGCCGGCTCGTGGAGATCATGATGGGCGGGGACCGAATCGGGCAGGTCGGCTACGAAGCCCTGCCACCCCTCGCCCGCGACGTCCACGACCGGCTCGCTCCGCTCGGGCTGAAGCTCGAGGCACGCGGGGTGAAGCGGGCGCTGCTGGACATCGCCGGCCGCCCTGAGCTGGAGCGCTGCTCCGACGTGCTGTGGATGCTGCGGTACCTGATGCCCCACGGCGCCGCTCGCCCGATCATGGGCGAGCGGACCCTCGGTGAGCGCCCGATCCAGGAGTCGTGGGACCTCGCGCTCGGCACCCACCAACGCGCCCTCATCGAACTCGGCTACGAGGGCGTCAGCCTCGAGCAGGTCCTGGAACAGCGACTGCGCCGCGCGGCTTACGGTCCGCAGGCCACCGCCGCAACCGTTCTGCAGGCCGTCGAGGACGCGACCCTCCATCTGCGCAGCCGTCGCCTCGCCGACGAACTGGGCACGCGTGCCCTGCAGGTGCTCGCGGCCGAGCGGAGCGTCGACGGAGCGCCCGAGGTGCTCCGCCGCGTGCGCCGGCTCCTCGCGTACTACCGGACGAGCGAGCCGGTGCTGCCCCCGTGGATCGAATCCTTCGTGAAGACGGGCTACGCGCACTACTGCACGCTGCTGCCGACCGCGTTCGCCGACGAGGACGCGGGCGTCCGGCAGGTGGCGGCGATGCTCGGCTTCCTGTTCAGCATGGAGTCCCTGGCGCTGTCGCTGGGCTGCGACCGCACCCAGCTCGAGCTCGCGGTTGCGCAGTCCCACCCTGAGGACCCGTCCAAGACCGCGCTGCTGTGGGCCTCGCAGACCCAGATCGGAACCATGAGCCGGAGCGAGCTCAGGGAGCGCTGCGACGACCTCCTCACCAACCCCTTGGCTCTGCCGACGTACCCGCGCTATCTCAGCGGCTTCCTTCACGCCCTGGAGCCCGCGCCCGGCCTCACCGACTTCGTCGTGGAAGCGGTGTCGAACGCCTTCGGCCGGCTTCCGGACCCGGTACTCCTGCCCTGGCTGCCGACCCTGATCACCACCCTGCGATCCAGCGGCGCCGAGCTGGCCCCGCTCCTCATCCGCGAGGCCGGACGGATCTTCCCCTCACGGCTAGGGGCGCTGGACAGTTGGGTCCCGCCGTGGCGGGAGACGCCGCAGCCGATCCGCAACCGCGCGACGTCCGACCCGGGAGCCGGCGACCGCGCGATCCTGCTCGACGCCCATCCCGCAACCTGCGATGCGGTCGCCGCCCTGCTCGGCTGCGAGGGCCCATGGGAGCCGGCCGCAAGCCGTCCCTCCGGATTGGCCCTTGTGGGACGTCACCCCGCCACGGCGGCGGCCGTCGAGGTCCTGCTGACCCGGATCTGACATCCGACATCGAGCACGCAGGAGCCTGCCGTCCACCCGGCCCAGGGCTCCTGCGTGCCGGCGTGCTCCGCCCGACGGGGCGCTTTTCGGCTCGCCCCCGGCACGGCGGGTCGTCAGTGGCGGAAGGAGACTCCTGGCGGAGTCCGACAGACCGCCGCTGTCGGTCGGCTCAGATGAGCGACGGCACCCGCTCGGACCGCTGTGGCGGACCGGGCGGTGTGCCATCGCCGAACGGCCGCCCGCCGAGCTGTTCCCGACCGTGCGGGGTGAGCCAGCCGCTGGCGTCCGGGCCCTGCGGGACGATCCCGGTCGGGTTGATGGTGCGGTGCACCACGTAGTAGTGGGCCTTGATCTGCTCGAAGTCGATCGTGTCGCCGAATCCGGGCGTCTGGAACAGGTCCCGCGCGTAGGCCCACAAGGCGGGTAGCTCGGTCAGCTTCTGCCGGTTGCACTTGAAATGGCCGTGGTAGACGGCGTCGAACCTGGCCAGTGTCGGGAAGAGCCGGACGTCGGCCTCGGTGATGGTGTCGCCCACCAGGTAGCGCCGGCTCCCCAGCCGCTGCTCCAGCCAGTCCAGCCGCTCCCACAACTGCTGGTACGCCCTGTCGTACGCCTCCTGCGAGCTTGCGAAGCCACACTTGTAGACACCGTCGTTCACGTCCTGGAAGACCTTGTCGGCCACGTCGTCGATCTCGTCGCGCCACTTCTCCGGGTAGAGGTCCGGCGCGCCGTCCCGCTGGTGTGCGGCCCACTCTTGCCCCAGGTCGAGCGTCATCTGCACGAAGTCGTTGGTCACCACCTGACCCGTGGGGATGTCGACGATCGCGGGCACCGTGATGCCGCGCGGGTAGCCGGGCTGACGCGCGAAGAACGCCTCCTGCAGCCGTTCGATGCCCAGCACCGGATCCTCGCCGCCCGCATCCAGATGGAACGACCAGCTCCGCTCGTCGTGCAGCGGCCCGGCGATACCCATCGACATCACGTCCTCGAGGCCCATCAGGCGCCGGACGATCGCCGCCCGGTTCGCCCACGGGCAGGCCCGGGCAATGATCAGGCGATACCTCCCGGGCTCCACGGGATACCCGTCGCGGCCGTCGGCCGTGATCCGTGTCGTGATGTAGTTCCTGTCCCGCTTGAACTCGCCGTCTCCAGCCATAGCCCGAGCCTAGTCATCGTTGGCTTTCGTGGAAGTCGTACGGGCTTCAGGCCTTATGTCCCGGACCGGTCCGAGTACCAGAGCTGTGGGTACAGCGGTGTGCTGCTGTCGGCGTTTGACCTTGACGCGACGGCAGGGTTTCTACTGAGGACGTGGCGATCCGGAGCCGGCGTCGCGCCGAGGGGCTCACCCACAGCAACTCGTCGCTGTCGGAGCGACGTCCTGCTCCCGTTGATCGTGTACCGCTCGATCTACCCGAGGAGAGGAAACCCTCATGAACATGACCCCTGAGAAGAACCTGGCCCTGATGCACACCGCCTACAACGCGCTGCAGAGCGGCGACCTCGACGCGGCCGCGGAGATGCTGACGGAGAACTTCCTCGCCAACGTCCCGGGGATTCCGGACCCCCTGCGCGGGCGGGAGGTCTGGAAGCTGGGCGCTCAGTCCATGCTTGAAGGCTTCCCCGACCTGCAGATCCAGGTCGAGGACATGTTCGGCGTCGACGACAAGGTGGCCGTTCGCGTCCACTTCCGCGGCACTCACCAGGGCACGTTCCAGGGGATCTGGGCGACGCAGCGGCCCGTGAGCTTCCGCAGCATCGAGCTCTACCGCCTGGAGGGCGACAAGATCGCCGAGGAATGGGTTGCTCCGGACCTGATGAGCCTCCTGCAGCAGATCTCAGCCGCCCCGGCCCACTGAGCGCCCGACCCTCCCCTCGACGAGCCGAAGCCGGCCGCCTTCGGAGCCACCGGATGCAGCGACCGCGGTTCAGCTCGGCAGCGCTTCGGCTGGGCAGGAAGCGCTCCTCGACGGCGAGGGAAGGCCGGCGGGCAGCCTCCGGCCTTCGATCGCGAGGACTACAAGGCCCGGCATGCAGTCGCGTGCGGGATCAATCGGCTCAAGCGCAACCGCGCAGTCTCCACCAGGGTCGACAAACTCGCAGTCCGCTTCGGGGCCACTGTCCTGATCGCCGCGATCTGCGAATGGTGATGACCAGCCGGGGCTGTCGGTTCCGGATAGAACACGGCCTAGTACCAAGGGCGGGCGTCATGTGTGGGCAGCGGACGCAGCGTCGGCCAGCGTTCGAGCAGGCGGCTGGCCAGGGCGGAGCTGAGGCGGCCGACGGCGTGCAGGTGATCGTGGCCGCGGGTCATGTCGGCGACCACGCCCAGGCGGTGGACGAGCCGCTCACGGGCGGAGACATAGCCCCACTCGAAGTCCTCGGCGGGCACCCGAGCGAGCTGGTCGACCGTCCCGCGGTGGGCCCGCTCGACGAGCGCGTCGCCCTGGATCAGCCAGCCTGCGCACGCGTCGGCGAGGTCACCCGGCACGTCCTTCCCGGTGAGGCCGCGCCAGGTGGTCCGGTAGACGTCCTCGACCTCCGTGAGCGGGGCCGCGGGGACCGACATGGCACACCAGCAGGTGGGAAAGCCGATGCGAAAGTAGGCGAGTTCGATCAGGCCGTTGCCGAGTGAGGCCCGCTCGAAGTCGACGAAGCGGACGCCGTCGGCGGTCCGCAGATCATTGCCGGGGCAGGGGTCGCCGTGCAGCAGCGCATGGTGCGGGGTGGGGTCCAACCGCTCCAGGAGACCGGCGAGTTCATTGGGTACCGTGGACGGTACGGCCACGTCGAGCGCCCTGGCCAGGGCGAGGAAGGACTCCGCGTCGGTGGCCGTGGGCCCCGACCAGACCGGTAGTGCGCCCGCGTCGGCGGGCCCGGTCAGGGCGTGCAGCCTGGCGAGCGACTCGGCGTACCCCGGCATCCAGTCGTCCGTCCTGCCGAGGTCGTCCAAGTACTCGAGGACCATCACCCGCGAGGACGGGTCCGTGGCGAGCACCGCGGGGGCCACGGCGAGCCCAGAGGCCCGCCCCGCCAGGCGCAGCCCGGCGACCTCCCTCACGAAGCGCGTGTTCGCGTCAGCGCCCGTGTCCCCTCCGTCGGTGATCTGCTTGACGATCACCAGCCGCCGGTCGGCCAGCCGCACCCGCCACACCCGTGACCGCGGACTGCTGTCCAGGAGCTTGGTCTGCTTGGGAGTGCCCACGGTGGAGAGCAGCGCCTCATTGAACGGAACGCGGTTCGGCATGCCGACGAGCGTAGCCGTAGTTTCGCACGCGCGAGCGAACGCCCTGACCCCGCCGAAGTCCTCCTGGGGGGTGCCTTGGAAGTGGCGTCGTCCGCCCGAAAGGTGGGCAGGCGGGACTTGTAGAACACGCCCTGGGCGATGGTCACGGTCTCCTTGATCTGGCGGCTGCCCGTCGCGTTGCGGGGCGAGCCCAGGGGGCGGAGGCGGGGAAACAGGTTGGGCAGGACCGCGAAGACGACGCACCCGCTCGAGCGCTCCGTCATCAAAGCTGGGGCTGAGCACCGTAGTTGGCTCGTCCGGCCGTGTGGGTACGCGGTCAGTCCGCCGCTGACCCCGTGCGCCGGGCTCACGGAGGCTCGTCAGACCTGAATGCCAAAGGTGTACGAGCGAGCTCTGGGCCGGTTTCCCGAGGATCTCTTCCAAGCTCTGACTGTGGACGTGTACCAAGCCCTGACCACATTGATCGAAACGGCCTGGGAGGAACTGGACGGCTTCGACGTCGGCCGCCGGGACGTCTGCCTCGACGTCGTCAGCGATGTCCTGGACACTGGCCTACGGCCTCCACGCGGTACGACCTTCCCTTCCTGGGTGATCGAGCCCTGGGTGATCGACGACGACAGCACGCCCCGGCGTCGCACGAAGTGGTCCCAGAGGCCTCCGGACGAGCGTCGACGGGGGCCTGCCCAAGACGTGGTTGGCCAGTGCATCCGGCCTATGGCGGCGCCCGGCGAGAAGACTGCTCGTGCGTATGCTCATCGAGCAGCGTCGTCACCCTGCAGTCCGGGCAGCCGGTCAGATCGGCAGGTCGGAGTCGACGTTCGGCACCCCCAGCCACACCGTGTATCCGGCACCACGAGCCGCCTCACCCCCGGCTCATCCACGAGAGCCGAGAAATCTCGGACGGCGATGTCGAGAAACCGCGACCGGCGACGTCCCTGGGGTGAACGTGACCAAAATGGTGGTCGCACCGCACCGAGGGGAAACACAATGGCCAAGTACTTGCTGCTCAAGCACTACCGAGGCGCTCCGGCCGCGGCCAACGACGTGCCCATGGACCAGTGGACGCCGGAGGAGATCTCGGCGCACGTGCAGTACATGCAGGACTTCGCGGACCGGCTCGAGGGGACCGGCGAGTTCGTCGACAGTCAGGCGCTCTCCCCGGAGGGCACGTTCGTCCGGTACGACGGTGAAGGGCGCCCGCCGGTCACCGACGGCCCGTTCGCCGAGACCAAGGACGTCATCGCCGGTTGGATGGTGATCGACGTCGACAGCTACGAGCGGGCGCTCGAGCTGGCCGGGGAGCTGTCCGCGGCTCCGGGTGCGGGCGGGAAGCCGATCCACGAGTGGCTCGAGCTGCGACCGTTCCTGGCCTCTGCGCCCACCATCACGGAGTGACCTCTCCGATGAACGAGGCGCTGCTCCGGAGCCTCACACCGAGCGTGCTCGGAATCCTCGTCCGCCGCGGAGCCGACTTCGCGGCGGCCGAGGACGCCGTGCAGGACGCGCTGGTCGAGGCGGTCCGTGTCTGGCCTGTCGACCTGCCGCGGGACCCGAAGGCCTGGCTGGTCACCGTGGCCTGGCGCAAGTTCCTCGACGCGACCCGGTCGGACGCCGCCCGCCGCCGGCGTGAGGGCCTCGTCGACGAAGAGCCGGTGCCGGGGCCCGCGCCCGCGGTGGACGACACGCTCCAGCTCTACTTCCTGTGCGCCCACCCGTCGCTGACCCCGTCGTCCGCGGTCGCCCTCATCCTGCGTGCCGTCGGTGGGCTCACCACCCGCCAGATCGCCCAGGCCTATCTGGTGCCCGAGGCGACCATGGCGCAGCGCATCAGCCGTGCCAAGCGCACTGTCTCCGGCGTGCGGTTCGACCAGCCCGGCGACGTCGCCACCGTGCTGCGCGTCCTCTACCTGGTCTTCAACGAGGGCTACTCCGGTGACGTCGACCTCGCCGCCGAGGCCATCCGGCTCACTCGGCAGCTCGCGGCAGCGATCGACCACCCCGAAGTGGCGGGGCTGCTCGCCCTCATGCTGCTCCACCACGCCCGGCGCGCCACCCGGACCGCGCCCGACGGCAGCCTGGTGCCGCTCGCCGAGCAGGACCGCAGCCGGTGGGACACCCGGGCCATCGCCGAGGGCGTCGAGATCTTGCAGGCGGCCCTCGCCCGCGACCGGCTCGGTGAGTACCAGGCGCAGGCCGCCATCGCGGCGCTCCACGCCGATGCGCCGACCGCCGAGGAGACCGACTGGGTGCAGATCGTCGAGTGGTACGACGAGCTCACGCGGCTGACCGACAGCCCGGTCGTCCGGCTCAACCGCGCGGTGGCCGTCGGCGAGGCCGACGGACCGCGCGCCGGGCTGGCTGCGCTCGAGGAGCTGCACGACTCACTGCCGCGCTACGCCGCGGTGGCGGCGTATCTCCACGAGCGCGACGGCGACCCGGCGACAGCGGCACGGCTGTACGCCGAGGCGGCCCGAAAGGCACCCAACCTCGCCGAGCGCGACTACCTGACACGCAAGGCCGCCCGTCTCAACACCAGCCGCCGTCGCTGACGGGTCGCGCCGGCCCGTAACTGCGTCGTCCGGGCCGGCCCGTATCTGCGCCCTGCGGGGCTGTGCTCGGTCTCAGAAGGTCACGAGTTCCACTCGTCGCAGTACTCGATGTGGATCTCGCGGGCGTCGCCGAGGATGCCGTCGTTGGAGTGAAGCTCTGTAGAGAAGTGCTGGTAGTTGCGGTGGACCGGGGTGTAGCCGGGTCCCTTGAGGGCGACGTCGAGGAAATGTCGTGCGGTCTCTCGGAATACCTTCGCGCTGCCGGTCATGAAGAGGGTCTCGGCATGCAGGTGCTGGTGAAACAGGTCGCGGTTCTCCCGATTGTGACGCGCCGCGTAGTCGGTCACGGCAGTGTCGTCGCGCTCTGCCTCGGGCAAGGTCATGGTCTGTGGGCGGCCTGGACCCAGATGGCCTCGAACCTGCTTCCAGCGAGACGGTGCGAACTGGAGCGAATGATGCAGGAGCACGAGGTCGAGCTGGAAGCCGGCATCGTCCGGCACGTCGCCGGCTGGTGGGCGGTTGGCCCGCATGGGCAGGTGAATCAGCGAGCGTGGCGAACGCGCAGCGAGCATCCACAGTCCAGCGATCCTGCGTGCGGCGTCCTGGTCGAGATAGGCGTTCAGGTGTCGATCGTGGTCGATGAGCACCGCATGGGTCAGCGGCCGGGCAGGGCGGATGACTCGGAACTCATCGGCTCCCAAGCGAGCTCGATGTATGACGACGGGCAGCTTCACGGTTTCTCCGTTGCGGTGCGACGGCGGAATTCGTTGGCGTTATTGGCCAGTCGCACGCGGCGCGGCAGGATGACGTCCCGGTCCTGTGGATCATTCGATTCATCGCGCACCGCCTGAAGGTACGCCCAGGTGGCCGGTGACTGCACCCGGGTTTCGGGCGGGGCTTCGCCGCCCGCGCCGTAACACGAACAGCGCCCCTCACCTGGCTGGGAGGGGCGCTTCGTGGTACTTGTCACCACCCTGCCGCATCGCCTGGTTGCGAGCGGAGGAGTGCGTGCGTCGAGCGGGTCAAGGCGCCCGGCGCACGCCGTTCAGGGTTCCCGGCCTGGTGCCTGTCCACCGTCGTCCGGCGGACCGTCACCTGCGGGTGGTGTCAGCGGCGGTGGTGGTGGTTGCCCCAGGACTTGGTGTCGACGGTGTGGCCGCGGTCGTCGCGCAGGGTGGCCTTGTCGGAGCGGTTGTCCCACACGTAGTCGCGACGGTCCTGGTAGAGGTCGGTGCGGGTGTCGCGGCCCTCACCGGTGTGGATGCGGATGGTCGCGCGGCCGGCGAGGCGGACGTCGCGGAACCGGTAGCGGTTGCCGTCGTTGTCACGCAGGGTCCAGCCGTCCAGGTTCACAGCGCGGCGGCTGTTGTTCGTGATCTCGACCCATTCGGCGTTCAGCGACCGGTTGGAGCGGTTCTCACGTCCAGGGCTGTCGGCCTGCACGCGACTGATCTCGACCCGCGACTGCTGGCGGTGGCGGTCGCCGTCGTGAGCGGCGACGGCCGGCAGCGCGGTGGCGGAGACGATGGCGCCGGCGGCCAGCGCGGTCGCCGCGACGCGGCGGGCGGTCGAAGAAGCAGACATGGGTGATGTCCCCTCAAGAGCAGTGCCCCACCAGCCATTCAAGCTGGTGGAAGCGGTTGGGTTGTCTCGGTCCGGTGCGGTCCGAGGACCCGAACTCTGCGGCCTTTCCGGACGCGTCGGCGTGCCGACCAGACCCAGTTACCAGATGCGGACATTTCCGTAACTATCAGATTCATAGAGCACGCAAATGCCGCAGATGTGACCCTGACATCCGCTGCCCGCTGCACCCACCCGTTCAATGATCAACAGCAAGCCCTTACCGGCTCCGGAGCGCGAACGGCCGCGTCGCCCGGCGCACTCCCCCAACTGGCGGACGCGCCCGCGTAACAGCCGTTCTGCACGTTTCTTCGCACAACCAGAACGACCCCGCACACGAAGACGACCAACCCCCAATGATCCCGCACGAGGGGGAGGTCACAGGCTCGTGAGGAGGTCGTCGAGCGGGGCCGGTACCTGTGCGGGGTCGAGGGCCTCCACCAGGAGACCGCCGTAGCGGATCTTGCGGCCCTTCTTCGTGCCGAGGAAGCGCCGCAACTGCTGGTGACGGGGCCGGCCCTGCTGTGCCGGCTGGCTCAGAAAGGTCTGCCAGGGGCGCAGGTCGCCCTCAGCCCGGATGATCTCCTCGACCCTCGCCGTACCCAGTGCTTGGATGAGCTCGTCCTCCAGGTCGGCCACGCACACGAAGAAGCCCGCGCGTGGCGCCCCGGCCCGCTCCAGGCCGCGGTCGTAGTAGCGCTGCTCGCGCTCGTCGCACAGTCCCGTCAAGCGCAGGCCAAGACCGGGCGGCCCGAGAAGGCCGGCGTAGCGGCCGACGTTCATCGCCCCGCCCATCGACACGACGCACACCCCTTCGGCGGCGAGGTCCCGGCCACGCCGTGCGGCCAGCGCCTCGACGGCCGCGAGGTCACTCAGCCCCTCCAGCAGCACCGCTGTCCGGAGCCCCAGTTGCCTGGCCAAATCACTCGCCGGTCCACTGGGACCGCCCGCCGCCCATCGACCGACCGCGTCCCGGAACGCCCACATGTCCACCATGGAGCGAGTCTGCACCTCCACCGAACGGCGCAGCATCGGATTTTCTCGACGGCTGACTCGACCTGCCCGGCGCCCTCGCCCGAGGGGCAGCCATCAGCCCCTGGCGGGGACTCGGGCGCCGGTGCCGGAATGGCCACTCGGCGGGCGGTCCCCAGAAGGCACTGCTCAGCGGCACAGGGCCGTGTCCACGACACGCTCGACACGCCTGGTGACCGCCACGTCGGTCGGGATGCTGGTCACCGCGACGTTGGCGGCGCGGCCGTCCTCGGTGACGCCGCCCCGGGTCTCGTAGCCCGCGATGTCACCGCCGTGGCCCCAGTAGACACCGCCGCACGACAACGGCCTGCTCAAGATCCCCAGGCCATAGCCGGCGCCGGTGTCCCCGATGGCGACGGTCGTGCGCATCTGGGCGAGCTGGGCCTCCGGGAGGAGGCGGCCGTCGAGGAGCGCGGTGAAGAACCGGTTGACGTCGGAGTTGGTGGAGATCATCTGGCCTGCCGCCCAGCCCGCGGAGGGGTCGATCTCCGTGAAGTCGCGTAGCGGAGCTCCGGCCGAAAGCCGGTGGTAGCCCTTGGGGTGGGGTTCTCGGATGGTCTTGTCACCGGGAGCGGGGAAGTACGTGTGGCGCAACCCGATGCGTTTGATGATGCGCTGGTCGATCTGCTCGGCGAGGGGGCGGCCGGTGACCTTCTGGACGATCAGCCCGGCCAGCACGTAGTTCGTGTTGCTGTACGACCACTTCGCCCCGGGGGCGAAGTCGGCCTTGTGCCGGAGGGCGATGTCGAGGAGGTCGCGGGGGTCGAAGTACCGGGACTTGAGCGCCTCGTCGCCCACGTCCTCTCCGTACTCGGGAATCCCGCTGGTGTGCTGGAGGAGCTGACGGACGGTGATGTTGCGCCCGTCGATCCCGTCCCCGCGTACGAGGCCAGGCAGATAGGCGTCGATCGGGGAGTCGAGGCCGATCTTCCCCTCGCCGACCAGCTGCAGCACGACCACCGCGGTGAACGTCTTGGTGTTGCTGCCGATCCGCACCTGACCGTCCCTGGGCACCTTCGAGCCGGTGGCCAGATCGCCGACCCCTGCGGTGTAGGTACGGGTGTGGCCGTCACGGCCCTTGACGCCGGCCAGCGCGGCGGGCAGTCCCTCGGTACGGACCAGAGCATCCAGGCCCTGCTGGACGGTGTCCGGCCTGGCGCCGGCGGACGCCTGGACGGTGTTCGTGCCGGCGGCGGACGACGCGGCCGGCGTCAGGGCGCCTATCGTGATGACGGCGACGGCCACCGCGGTCGCGGCCGGCACGGCTCGGGCCCGACCGCTTCGCTGCCGCTGCCTGGAAGTACGAAGACGTAGACCTGCCTGCATGAGTCAACTCCCGTGGAATCGTTGGGGAACTGCGGGTAGGCCACGATCATGGTTTCCGGGCGCTCGGATACGCATCGCGGGAAGGCGGGAGAAAGTGCTCCCCCGATCGGGGGAGGCCACCACCGAGACGCCCGGTCATACTGGCCGATTGTGATCAAGGGAATCCGGCCGCTGCTGCGCGGCTCCACGTATTCGGGTGCGCTGTTCGCCGCCGGCGGTGTGCTGGTGAGCCTTCCACCACTGCCCATCGCGCTGTTGCCGCTACTGGCGTGGAAGTCCGCTCCCGAGGGTGCCCAGATCGTCGTCGTCCTGGCCCTCTGGGCGGCACTGATCGGCCTGATGGGCTTGGCCCGCATCACGCGGCGAGCGCTGATCGTGTCCGCCCGCCGACTGCTGAGGGTGCCACTGCCGGATCCTGTCGCCGCACGCAGGTCCGTGAGCTCGGATCGTTGGCGTACGCCCCTCTGGCTGCTGGTGCATGTGGCACTCGGGTGGACGGGGGCGCTGATGAGCGCTGGGCTGTTCCTGGCGGGCCTGACCCTCCCCTTCGGTGCCGACGTGGAACTGAGCCTGCACGACTGGGCGGTGCGGCCGAAGGCCGGCTGGGAGAGAGGGCTGGTGGCGCTCGGCTGCCTGCTGCTGGCGGCGACCGTCTGTGCGGTCATGACGGCCACCCTGCGCCGACTTGCTCCCGGGCTGCTGGGGCCGTCCCCGGGCGAGCTGCTCGCGCTGGCGGCCGAGCGGGAGCTGCGGCTGGCCGAACGTAACCGACTGGCACACGAGTTGCACGACTCCATCGGGCACACGCTGACGGCGACCACGATCCAGGCCGCGGTGGCGGGCGAGATGCTCTCCGCCGACCCGGTGGCGGCACGGGCAGCCCTGCGCAGCATCGAGGAGTCGGCCCGGGCGGCGCTCGAGGACCTGGACTATGTGCTGGGCGTGCTGCGCGAGGAGAAGGCCGAGGCAGCCTCGACCCGCACCTTGGCCGACCTGCCTGAGCTGTTCGACCGGTTGCGCCACGCGGGCGCGGTCGTGGAGCCGGGGCTTTCGGGGGACTTGGCGCAGGTGCAGGGGACGCTCTCCCGCGCGGCGTACCGGATCCTGCAGGAGGGCCTGACGAACGCGTTGCGGCACGGAGCGGGCGGTCCGATCGAGGTCCGGGTGGCGGCCGCGCCGGACGAGCTGGCGCTCAGTGTGGTCAACCGGACCGGGGCGGGCACGAGCGCGGTCCCGGGCCTGGGTGCCTTCCCTACGTCCGGGCACGGCCTGCCCGGACTGGCAGAGCGCGTACGACTCCTGCACGGCGAGTTCGAGGCCGGCCAAGTCGGGCCGCGGCACTGGCGGTTGGCGGTACGGCTGCCGGTACGGTTGTCGGCATGATCGGCACCGAGGCAAGCGCGGGCGCCTGCACGACCAACCCTGGCACGAGCAACGCCGTCACGACCAACCCCGGCACGACCAACCCCGGCACCGGACCCGTCGGCCCTACCAGCGCCCCCGTCACACTCCTGATCGCGGATGACGACGAGGTGACCCGCAGCGGTCTGCGCACCTTGCTCGCGGCTCAGCCGGGGATCGCGGTGGTCGGGGAGGCCGCCGACGGCGTCGAGGCGGTCGAGCAGGCGCGGCGACTGCGTCCGGACGTCGTCCTGATGGATGTGCGCATGCCGCGTCGCAACGGGATCGAGGCCACGCGGCAGCTCCTTGCCGAGTCGACCGAACCGCCGAAGGTCGTGGTGATCACCACCTTCGAGAACGACGACTACGTCACCGCCGCGCTCAGCGCGGGCGCCTGCGGGTTCGTGCTCAAGCGGCTTCCGGTGCGGCAGATCGCGGAGGCGGTGCGGGTGGTGGCGGCGGGAGAGGCGATCCTCTTCCCGACGACGCTGCGCCGGATGGTCACCGCCCGCCCCCTGGAATCCGCCGAGGCGTTGCCGAGGGCGGCGCTGACGGTGCGGGAGGAGGAGGTGCTGCGGCTGATGGCCACCGGTCTGTCCAACCCGGAGATCGCGGAGTCGCTCACGGTGAGCCTGGAGACGGTGAAGACGCACGTCGGGAACGTACTGACCAAGCTCGGCGCGCAGAACCGGACCCACGCGGTGGTGATCGCGTACGAGTCCGGTCTGGTGGTGCCGGGGTTCGCCGGGTGACGCGTCCGGGGAGGTGGTCCTGGGCTTCGCTGGTTCCGGTCGATGAACTGGGGCGCCGCCGCTTTCCGGGGTGAGCGGCGTTTCAAGGGTGCCTGGACCCTACCCCCGGAGTCGCTGCCGTCACTCGGCGATTTCCGTGCGCTCCCACCACTCGTAGACGGGGAGCTGTCCTTCCGGGCCGTTCTGAACCCGCGAAGTGGCTTTGAAATGTTCGTATCCGCCACGGTGTGGGATCTTCAGATCCTCGCCCGGCTCGTCCACCGGCACGACCCGCTCCGCCAAGTCGTCCGGCCCGCCCACAAGTGCCGCCATGATCGTCATGGGCCCCAGTCTCACCAACCACCCAACCCTGCGCATCCCGACGCGCCGCCCCGCGCACCCCGCATACGGAGAGATCCCGAGCGTCCGTGCGCTCGGCGCGTCGGCAGCGCCTCGCGGCGGCGGAGCCCCGGGCGCTCAGGCTCGCAACCCCGTGACGTCGCCTACGTGGCGCAGGCTCGGGTCGAGCAGGATTCCGTGCAGTTGCTGGAAGACCTGGCGGGCCGCCACCGCGTTCCAGTCCGTCGGGAGCAGTTCGGTGGGCAGGCCCGGGTCCAGATAAGGGAGGCGGCGCCATTGGGTGAGCAGCGGGACGTAGTGGCGGAAGGCCTCGGCCGGTTCGGGTTCCGCTTCGGTCGCCGCCAGGCGGGTGGCCACCGGTGCGTAGGTGTCGGTGAACTCCGCGTACTGCTTCTGGATCGCAGGGAAGTCCCACCACGAGCTCACCGTGCCCGGCAGATCACTGAAGGCCGCGTACTCGGCGGCGAACAGGTGGACGTACTCGCTGAGGCCGAGCCGTACCAGCATGCTCCGGGCGTCCTCCAGCAGCCGGCCCGGCGCCAGCCACACGCCTGGGGCGATGTTGCCGAAGCCGAGCCACGTCAGGCGGGTGCGCAGCTGGTAGCGGTGGGAGCGTTCCGACTCCGGTACGGAGAACACGGCCATGGCCCAGCCGTCCGCCAGGTCGGCGGGTTCCAGGCTGCCGAAGATCCGGCGGTCGCCCTCGTCGAAGACGGGCAGGACGGCCGGGCTGAGCCGGTAGCCGGTGGCACCTCGGCGTTCCGGTTCGAGGACTCCGCGCTTCTTCAGCCGGGAGATCGCCGAGCGCACCGCGGGGCCGTCGACGTCCAGCTCCCCCATCAGCGTGATCAGGTCCGCGATGGAGATCCAGCCGCCGAGGCGGCGCAGGAACGCCCCGTAGGCCGTGTTGATCAACGAGCTGGGTCTGAGGGGGCTGTCCGACATGATCGCCTTCCGTTGTACGCGGTCGCGATCATATCGGGGCCCCCTCCATGCCCCCTCCGGTCAGGCGTACGCCCCCGACAGCAGGTGCCCGGCCCCGGGGGCCACGGCCGGGAGGTCCAGGGCGCGCAGCATCTGGTGGGCGGTGCACACGGCCGCCGACACGACCGGCTTGCCCAGGAGCTGTTCGGCCTCCTCGATGACGCCGAGCGAGGGCATCTGCACGCAGGCGGAGAGGACGACCGCGTCGGCCTCCGTGTGGTCCAGCGCGCGGGCAAGGCCCGGCAGCCTGGCCGGGTCGTGGGCAGCCACGTCCAGGTTGTTCGGGATCTCCAGGGCCTGGTGGTCGAGGACTTCGATGCCCTCCCGGGTGAGGTAGTCCACGACGGTCTGTGTGAGGGGGCGCATGTAGGGGGCGAGCAGCGCGATCCTCTTGGCACCGATGGTGTTCAGTCCATGGACGAGCGCGCCCGCGCTGGTGACGACCGGCGCGGGGGCGCCGTTCTCGACCGTACGCAGGTGCAGCCGCTCCTCGGAGACCCGGTGGTAGCCCGGTCCCATGCTCATGATGGCGACGAGGCAGGCGTAACCGAGTACGTCGACGCGCGCGTCGGAGAGCTCCACGGCGCAGCGGTCGGAGTCGGCGTCCATGGCCTTGAGCTGCTCGGGAGTCACGTGGGTCATGCGCATCCGGCTGGAGTGGAAGGTGAACCGCTCGTCCGGCGCGACGGCCTCGCGGGCGCGCAGGATCGCGGGGACCTCGGTTTCCATGGTGACGTTGGAGCTCGGCACGATCTGGCCGATGCGGTAGGTGCGGTGGTTGCGGGGTGGTGGCACGGGTGCTCCTCGGTTCTCGTACGGGGATGGATGTGGGGTAGTCGTCGTGTGGGGCCAGTACCGCTCGGTTCGGGGTCGGGCGCGCGCGGGGGCTCGACACAGGGCTCAGCGGGCGTCGACCACCGGGTTGGTCAAGGTGCCGATCAGCTCGACCGTCGCCTCCACCGTGTCACCGGGCGCGAGGAACTCGGGCGGCACCATGCCGGCCCCTACCCCGGACGGCGAGCCCGTCGCGATGACGTCGCCGGGCTCCAGGGTCACTCCGGAGCTGATGTCGGCGATCAGGCGGGCGATGGGGAAGAGCATGTGCCGGGTGTTCGACTTCTGCTTCGTGACGCCGTTGACGCGCAGCGAGAGGTCCAGGGCCATGGGATCCGGGATCGCGTCTGCGGTGACGACCACCGGGCCGAAGGGCGCGTACGAGTCCTGCCCCTTGGAGAAGAACCACTGGCCGGAGCGGCGCTGGTCACGGGCGCTGATGTCGTTGACGATGCTGAAGCCGAAGATGTGGTCGTACGCGTCCTCCTCGCTCACCCGGGAGGCGGTGCGGCCGATGACGACGGCGAGTTCGCACTCCCAGTCCAGCTGGGTGGTGAGGTCGGCGTTGTGCAGGATGGGCGCGCCAGGGCCGGTGACGGCGGTGGCGGGCTTGCTGAACAGGACGGGGCGGGGCGGGAGTTCCTTGTCGGTGTCGAGGCTGCGGCTGGACTCCTCGACGTGCTCCACGTAGTTGAGACCGACCCCGATGATCTTGCCGGGGCGGAAGGGGGCGCAGAGCCGGACTTCACCGGGCCCGTGGACGGCGTGGGCAGGGCGGTCACCTTCGAGCAGCAGGCGCACGGCGTCCAGGGTGGCCGGGCCGGCCTGGACCAGGCCGAGCAGATCGTGCGGGAGGGGGACGCCCGCGTGGTCGGCGAGGGCGGTGAGGTCGAGTACGTGGTCGTCGGTCTCGACGCCCAGCCGCGGTGCGACACCGGCGGCGGTCGTGAAGGTCAGCAAACGCATGAGGGGCTCCTCGTGGGTCAGGCGGCGGTGACGGGCTGGTGGCCGCCGTTGTCGGGGTACGCCTCTTCGCGGTGGAAGCCGAGCGAGCGCATGACGGGGAAGTCGTTGAAGGAGAAGAGACAGGCGTCCTCGGACGGGTCGAGGTTGTGGTGCTCGTGCCAGGCCCAGGACGGGACGCAGAAGATGTCCCCTTCGGTCCACTCGAAGCGCCGTCCGGCGATCACCGACGCACCCCTGCCCTTGGCGACGGTGTAGATCACGGAGCCGGTGTGCCGGTGGGCCGCGGTGGCCTGTCCGGGGCGCAGCAGCTGCATGTGGGCGCCCATGGTCGGCATCACCGAGCCGCCGGTCACCGGGTTGGTGTACTCGGCGATGACCCCGTCGTACGGGGAGCCCTCGGTGGCCTTGGCGAGGCCGCGCAGGGCCTCGTACGTCGGCTCCCACGGGTAGGCGAGCAGCGGCGAGTAGGGCCGGGTCCACTTCTCCGCCCCGTACGGGAGCAGGGTGCCGGAGTAGGTGAGGACGGAGGAGTTCACCACCTTTCCGGGGGTCTGGTAGAGCTCGGGATGTACCTCGTAGAACCCGGCGTCCAGGGCGTTGACCAGCGGGATGTCCAGGCCGTCCTGCCAGATCACCGGGGCGTCGGTCCCGTCGTTGCCGTGCTCGTGCCAGGTGCCGTTCGGGGTGATGGCGAAGTCGCGCGGGCCGACCTTGAGCTTCTGGCCGTCGACGATCGTCCAGGCGCCGTTGCCCTCGTGGACGAAGCGCAGGGCGGCGGCCTGGTGGCGGTGGGCGGTCATGGCCTCCCCCGGGCCCATGATCTGGAGGCCGGTGTAGAGGAGTCCGGCGGCGGCGCTGACGTCCTTGCGGCCGGGGTTGACGAGCATGACGACGCGACGGCCGGCGTCGTCGGCCTTGACCAGGCCGAGGGCCTTGTGGACGAGCGGCCGCAGTTCCTCGTAACGCCACAGCACGGGAACGGACTTGGGCTGCGGATACCACGGCTCGATGTCGTTGGCGACGGTCCACAGGGCGCCGGCGTCCAGCGCTTCGAGTTCGCCGTAGTACGCGGTGAGTTCGGGGGTGTCGGAGACCCGGGCGCGGCCGAGCATGCTGTCGTCCTGCTCCATGGTCATACGTCCTCCTCAGGTGCGGTGGCGGTCGGGGGGCCAGCGTGCGGCGCGGTGAAGGTCACCGGCGGGCGTGGGCTGTTGTCGACTTCGAGGCGGAAGATGTCGAAGCGGTTGTAGTGGCCGGTGATGTCGTGCATCTGCTTGGGCTGGATGCAGCGGCCGAGGTCGATCTCGCCGTAGACGATGCCTTCGTCGTCGACGAGCGGTTCGGTGACGGGGCGGCCGTCGGGACCGAAGATGCCGGACAGTGCGCTGCGCGGCCGCTGGAACAGGGCGCGCAGTTCGTCGTCGTCCCCGGCGAGGGTGTCGACGATCTCCGGCGAGATGGTGGAGCAGGCGACGACGGAGAAGACCTTGCCCTCGAAGCTGTGGGCGGCGGTCCGTACGGCGATGGCGTCGGCCATGTCGTAGTCGGCCGGGGCGACGGGCAGCGCGATGTAGCAGGAGGCGTGGACGAGTTCACCCTGCGCGAGGAGGGTGAACCGGGCCAGGGTGTTGGTGTTCTCGCCGCAGGCGAGGGCGCCGAGCGGGCCGACAGGGGTCCGGTGGACGCGCAGCGAGCTGCCGTCGCCACCGGTCCAGGTGAGCTTCTCGGCCCACGTGGGCACCAACTTGCGGTGCACGCCGAGGAGTTCGCCGTCCGGTCCGATGGTGAGCAGGGTGTTGTAGAGGACACCGAGGCTGTGGGCCGCCCGCTCGTTGACTCCGATGACGAGGACGACCCCGTACTGGCGGGCCGCGGCGCGCAGGGCGTCGACGTACGGTCCGGGGATGTCGACAGAGGCTCGCTGGAGTCGCTCGAACCAGGGCGAGCCCTGGACCGGGTTCATCGTCCAGTTCCAGTACGGGTATCCGGGGACGAACACCTCGGGGAACACGACCAGCTGGGCTCCGTTCCCGGCCGCCTCGGCGATCAGGGCGACGGCCTTGTCGACGGTGGCGGCGGGGTCGAGGTAGACGGGCGCGGCCTGGACGGCAGCGGCCGTGAATCGGGGCAGCGCGTCGAGGGTCGGCGGCGGTTGTGGCACGGGGTTGTCCCCTTTCATCGGGCGCGGGAGGTGGCGGCTTCAGCGGGCACCGAAGCGATGGCAGCTTCAGCGGGCACACCGGCGGTGGCCACGCGCGGCAGCCAGCGCTGGTGCACAGGGGCGGCGGGCTGCCGCAGGAGTTCGAGTCGCGGAGGCACGCGGTCCGTGCGAGCCGCGGGCGGGCGGCCGCTGCCGGCCTTCCAGGACGGCGCCCAGGGCGCGGCCGGGCCGCGATAGCCCTGGGCGGCGGCGGCGTGCAGGGTCCACAGCGGGTCGTGGAGCTGGGCGCGGCCGACGCCGCACAGGTCGGCACGGCCGGCCAGGATGATGGAATTCACGTCGTCGTACGTGGAGATGGCGCCGACGGCGATGGTCGGAACCCCGGTGGCGTTGCGGATCAGATCGGCGTACGGGGTCTGGTAACTGCGGCCGAAGCGGGGCCGCTCGTGCGCGACGACCTCGCCGGTGGAGACGTCGATGGCGTCGGCGCCCGCCTCGGCGAGGGCTCGGGCGATGCCCACGGCGTCGGCCTCGCTCAGGCCGCCCTCCGCCCAGTCGGCGGCGGAGATCCGGACCAGCAGCGCCTTGCCTGCGGGCCATGACTCCCGTACGGCGCACAGCACTTCCAGCGGGAAGCGCAGCCGCCCGGCCAGGCTGCCGCCGTACTCGTCGGTGCGCCGGTTGGTCAGCGGCGAGAGGAATCCGGAGAGCAAGTGACCGTGCCCGTACTGGAGTTCCAGTACGTCGAATCCCGCCCGGTCGGCCCGCCGGGCCGCGCGTACGAAGTCCCGTACGACCAGGTCCATGTCGGCACGGGTGGCCTCGCGCGGCACCGTGCCGTTCTCGTCCCAGGGCAGTGGGGAGGCGGCGATCAGGGGTCCGGCGGCCGCGCGGCGGCCCGCGTGGGTGAGCTGGATACCGAGGCAGGTGTCGCTCTGGCCGTGGACGAAGGCGGTGATGCGTCGCCAGGCGGCCTCGTGATCGTCGTTCCACAGGCCCGGGCAGCCGGGGTCGGGGCGGGCGTCGGCGCCGACCGCGGTCATGCCGGCGATGACCAGGCCGGCCCCGCCGAGGGCCTGGGTGCTCATGTGGACGAGGTCGAAGTCGCCCGGGACTCCGTCACGGGCGGTGGCGAGGGCGGTGGGCGGGACGACGACCCGGTTACGCAGGTGCAGGCCGCCGATCCGGAAGGGCCGGAACATCGGCGGGACGGGCTCGGTGGTGTTGACGGCGGTGGTGAAGGCCTCGTCGCGGACGCGCAGGTTGTCGTAGGTGACGCGGCGACTGCGGGTCAGCAGGTTGAAGGCGAACTGGTGTGGGTCCTGACCGGTGTAGCGGTCGATGTTCTCGAACCATTCGAGGCTGGCCTGGGCGGCCCGCTGGGTGGACTCCACGACCGGCCGGCGCTCGTCCTCGTACGCGGCGAGCGCGCCCGGAACGTCGTCCGGGTGCTCGTGCAGGCAGGCCGCCAGGGCGAGGGCGTCCTCCATGGCGAGCTTGGTGCCGGAGCCGATGGAGAAGTGGGCGGTGTGGGCCGCGTCCCCGAGGAGGACCACGTTCTCGTGCCGCCAGGTGCGGTTGCGCACCGTCGTGAAGCGGAGCCACTTGGAGTTGTTGGGCAGGAGGCGGTGGCCGTCCAGGTGCCCGGCGAGGATCTCCTCGCAGCGCCGGATGCTGTCCTCGTCGCTGGCGCCGGGCGGGTACTCCCGGTCGGTGGAGTCCGCGAAACCGGCGCGCCGCCAGGTGTCCTCGTCGAGCTCCACGATGAAGGTCGAGCGGGTGTCGTCGTACGGGTACGCGTGCACCTGGAGGGTGCCGAAGTCCCGCTCCTCGACGATGAAGGTGAAGGCCTCGAAGACCTTGTCGGTACCGAGCCACATGTAGCGGCCGGCACGTTCGTCGAGGTCGGGGCCGAAGGTGTCGGCGTAGGCGGCACGGGTGGCCGACCGGACGCCGTCGCACGCCACCACCAGGTCGTACTCGGCGGCGAGTCGGTCCGCGGGCGGGGCCTGGGTGCGGTAGCGGACGTCCACGGCGAGGGCCGCGCAGCGGTCCTGGAGGATCCGCAGCAGCTTCCGGCGGCCGAGGGCCGCGAAGCCGTGTCCGCCGGAGGTGAGGGTCTGCCCCCGGTAGCGGACGTCGATGTCGCTCCAGCGGGCGAACTCCGCCGACATCGAGGCGTGGATGACCGGGTCGGCGGTCGCGATGCCGTCGAGGGTCTCGTCGGAGAAGACCACCCCGAAGCCGAACGTGTCGTCGGGGGCGTTGCGCTCCCAGACGGTGACCTCCCAGTCCGGGGAGAGCTGTTTGGCCAGGGCCGCGAAGTACAGGCCGCCGGGCCCTCCTCCGATGACTGCTACGCGCACGGGGTACCTCCTGTGGTTCTGTGGATCAGCTCGGGGGCCTGCGGGCCCGCCTTGGTGAGGACCTCGCGGACATCGGCGGGCCAGGGGGTCGTCCCGGTGGCGCGGGCCGCCGAGTGGGCGATGACCATGCGGCCGGTGGCGGCCTCCGTGCCCTCCTCGCCGAGGACGGTGAAGGCGTAGTGCAGGGAGCTCGCACCGACCTTGGTGACGCGCAGCTCGGTGCGGACGGCCTCGCCGAACCAGAGCCGGGCGCGGTAGTCGGCCTCGAAGTGGACGCGGGGCGTGCTGCCGAAGAGGTGGGAGAGTCCCAGGCGGCGCAGCAGCACGGCCTCGGCGGCCTCGACCCAGCGCACGACGGTCGAGTGGTGGTAGTGACCGGCGGCGTCGGTGTCGGGCCATTCGACGCGGCGCTCGACGGTGACGCTGGGCAGGCGCGGGACCATGGCCTCGGGGGCGCCGTCGGCGCAGCTGCCTTCGGGTCCGCCGGCCTTGGTGCGGGTGCCGTCGATTCCGTCGGCCTTGGTGCGGGTGTTCTCGGGTTCGGCGGCCGCTGTACGGGTGTCGCCGGGTCCGGCGGCCTCCGTGCGGGCGCCTTCTGTACGGGTGTCCTCGGCACGGGCCCCGGCCCGGGCGAGTCGGCGTAGTTCGCCGCGCTGGAGCTTGCCGTTGGCGGTCTTCGGGAGGTCCGCGACGAATTCGACAGCCCTCGGATACTTGTACGGTGCGATGGCCTGTTTGACGTGGGCCTGAAGCTCGCGGACGGTGTCCTCGGCCACCGGGGTGCCGTCGCGCAGGACGACGTACGCCTTGACGACCATGCCGCGCCGCTCGTCGGGGGCGCCGACGACGCCGCAGTCCACGACGTACGGGTGGGCGGAGAGGGCCTTCTCGACCTCCGGGCCTGCGATGTTGTAACCGGAGGAGACGATCATGTCGTCGCTGCGGGCCACGTACCAGAAGTAGCCGTCGGCGTCCCGGATGTAGGTGTCACCGGTGATGTTCCAGCCGTTCCTGACGTACGTGGTCTGGCGCTGGTCGGAGAGGTAGCGGCAGCCGGTGGGGCCGGTGACGGCCAGCAGGCCGGGCTGTCCGTCGGCTACCGGATCGCCCTGGTCGTCGACCACCGCGGCGCGGTACCCGGGGACAGGCCGGCCCGTGGACCCGGGGCGGATGTCCTCGTCGGCGGCGGAGATGAAGACGTGCAGCATCTCGGTGGCGCCGATGCCGTCGATGATGCGCAGGCCCGTGGCGGCGTGGAACTCCTCCCAGACGGAGGCCGGCAGGGGTTCTCCTGCGGACACGCAGCGGCGGAGTCCGGACAACTGCCCGGTCGCCCCGGCGGCCATGATCGCCCGGTAGGCGGTGGGCGCGGTGAACAGGACGGTCACACCGTGCGCCGCGACGAGATCCGCCAGCTGCTCGGGGGTGGCCTGCTCGATCAGCAGGGTCGCGGCCCCCACGTGCAGAGGGAAGACCACGAGTCCGCCGAGGCCGAAGGTGAAGGCGAGCGGCGGCGTGCCGGTGAAGACGTCGTCGGGGCGTGGTTTGAGGACGTGCCGCGAGAACGTGTCGGCATTGGCGAGGACGTCCCGGTGGAAGTGCAGGGTCGCCTTGGGGCGCCCTGTCGTCCCCGAGGTGAAGGCGATCAGCGCCACGTCGTCGGCCGCGGTCTCGACGGCGGTGAACCGGCCCTCCTTCGTGGCGCAGCGGGCGGTCAGATCGGCTTCGCCGTGGCCCCCGTACGGGATGACCGGCAGGCCGGGCGGGCCGGGGCTTCCTGCTGGGCCCGGAGGGTCCGCCGCGTCGAGTTCCGCGATGAATCGGTGGTCACACACGGCGACCGTCGGGCGGCTGATCTCGCACAGTTCGGCGAGTTCGGTGGCGCGCAGCAGCGGCATCGTGGTGACGGCCACACCACCGGCCTTGAGGACGCCGAACCACGCGGCGACGAGCCAGGGGTTGTTGGGGCCGCGCAGCAGGACGCGGTTTCCGGGCCGGAGCCCGTGGTCCTCGGTGAGCACCTGGGCGACCTGGTCGGCGCGCTGCTGGAGCTCGCCGTAGGTCCAGCGCTCGGTCGGGGTCAGCAGACAGGGACGGTCGGGGCCCCAGCGCTCGACGGCGTCGTCGAGCAGGCGGCGGGCACAGTTGAGCCGGTCGGGATAGTCCAACTCCGGCAGGTCGAAATGGAGTTGGGGCCATAGGGAGAAGTCGGGCAGCCGGTCGCGGCAGAAGGAATCGGCATGTGCCGAAGGGGAGAGCTCCATGGGGCGGCACCTCAATCAGGGAGCAGCGGGGAGATGGGGCAAGTATCTCGATAATTTGGCGGCCGTCAACTTTCCGCGATATCTCGAAGCCCCGCAGCACCCCCCGAGCGGCTCAGACGAGGGGGACTCGCACCCGCACGCACTTGCCCAACTCATGGGCCAGTACGGCGAGTTCACCGCCCACCTCGGCGGCCAGCAGCTCGACCAGAAGCAGACCTCGGCCACCCTCGGCATCCGGATCGACCTCGACGGCGGGATCGGGCAGCTGGGGCAGGACTGCCGCCCCGTCGGCGACCTGCAGGCAGAGCCAGCCCCCGCCACAGGAGACGCCGACGCGCATCCGACCGGTCGCGGCAGCGGCGTGCTGGACGACATTGCCGACGAGCTCGCTGACGGCCAGAAGGAAGGTGTCCGCGACGTCGGCGGCGATCCGCCAGCCCTCGAGCAGGGCGCGGACGCGAGTGCGGACCAGCGGAACGGTCGCCGCGGTGGGCTCGGGCACCCAGCGAACGAAGGCCCGCGTGGGGGCGGGGCCCGGAGCGTGATCCGCAGCGCACCCCGGGACGTCGCCCGGGGCCGGCGCGAGCGCCGGGGCCGGGGCCGGAACGTGGGGTGCGGGATGAGCGGTGACGGTGAGCATGACGCGCTCCCAGAGGGGGACACGCGACGCAACCGCGTGGTCACTCGTGTAACTAACCCAAGAATCAGACAGCTGCTGGGCTTGTCGTCAGCGGAAATGCGTCGCTAGAGTTTTGATAACACGTGTAACACGTTACGTCTCCCCGGGCGCCACGCGCAAGCATTTCGGACAAAGCGCTACGAACCCCGGGGCCGGCAGAAGGGCCGCAATGACGCAATCCCACCCGGCCGAGCTCGACCTGGCCGACATGACCTGGCCGCCCCCGCCCTACCACCCCCCGGTACCACCTGTGACGGACGAGCACGGCGTGCGCCGCTTCGACGGGGTCACCTACGCCACCACGCCCGGCTACCGTCCCCGGCTCCTCGACGTCCAAGTCCCGGCCGGAGAGGGGCCGTTCCCTGCGGTCGTCTGGATCCACGGCGGCGGCTGGCTGGACGGCGACCGTCGCTACCCGCCGCCGACCGTGCCGGCCGCGCTACTGCACGGATCGGTCCTGGCCGCCGGGCTCGCGCTCGTCTCCATCGACTACCGGCACAGCCTCGAAGCCCCCTTCCCGGCCCAGCTGCACGACGTGAAGGCCGCGATCCGGTACGTCCGCCAGTTCGCCGCCGAGCTCGGCATCGACCCGGACCGGATAGCCGTCTGGGGCGAGTCGGCGGGCGGTCACCTGGCGGCACTGGCCGGCCTCGTCGGCCCGGGCAGTGCGAACGCCGAAGCGCTGGAGGGCGCGCACGGGGTGGCCACCGGAGACACCGGCGTCCGGGCCGTCGTCGACTGGTACGGGGTCTCCGACCTCCCCGCCCTGGCCGGTCACCCCCTGCCGGGGATGCCCACGGGCGGCGAGTTCCCCGACCCGTACGACGCTCTGCTCGGCGGCATCGAGGCGGAGCGCCCGGCGCTCTCCCTCGCCGCGAGCCCGGTGACGTACGCGCAGGACTCGACCCCGCCGCCGTTCCTGCTGATCCACGGCACGCGAGACGGCCTGGTCCCGTTCAGCCAGAGCGAGGCGCTCGCCGAAGCCCTGGTGGGCGCGGGTGGAGACGTGACCCTGCGGCCCGTCGAGGGCGCCGACCACATCTTTCTGGGCTCACCCGACATCCCGGAGATCGTCGCGGAGAGCGTCGCGTTCCTGGCCCGGCACCTGAACCCAGGGGCCTGAGGCTCCCGCCCGGCCCTGCCCCCGCTCCCCCACCCACGCCCGCAGCCGCTCCCGTTGACGGCTCCTTCTCCTTCCGACGCGCTCCGTTCCGTCGCAGTCCTGTTCCGCCGAGGGGCCCGGTCCGTCCGGGCCCCTCGGGTACGTCGACCACCCAAGGGCCGCGGACCCACCACCGCGGTCGCGAGAGGCAACCATGTCCACGAATTCGGCCACCCCCTCCCCCCTCACCGAAAGACCGCCCGCGGACACGTCGGCCCCACACCGCCGCGCCGGTGTCCTCATGGCGGGGCTCCTGCTGCTCGGCGTCGCCGCGCTGCCGGCTTTCGTCGTCCGGCCGGACCCGACGAACCCACCGTTCCAGGGCCTGGACGACCAGTGGCTGGCCTGGATGGGGGGCCCGCACGACGGGCTGTACGCCGTACTGGCCGCGGCCCTGAACTGGTTCGGCGGCCCGCTGGGCGTCGTCGTACCGCTCGCCCTGCTGTTCTTCCTGCTCCTGCGCAGGCGCTGGGCCTCGGTCGGCTTCCTGCTCGGCGTCTACTTCGCCGGCAATCTGCTCGTCGTCCAAGGGCTCAAGCACCTGGTGGACCGGCCGCGTCCGGCGAACCCGCTGGTCCGGGTCGACCACGGCTCGTTCCCGTCCGGCCATGCGGCCGGGGCGGCGCTGCTCGTCGTACTCGTCGGGGTACTGCTGGTCCCGGCCGCGCGGCGACGGGCCTGGTGGCTCGGGGGCATCGTGTTCACGCTGGCCATGATGTGGAGCCGTACCTGGCTGCACGCGCACTGGCTCACCGACACCGCGGCCGGAGCGGCCGCCGGTGCGGGCGCGGGTCTGCTGGCGTGGTGGCTCTGCGCCCCAGCGCTCGCCCGGGAATCGCTCCGCGACCGCCGGGGGGCGGCCGCGACCACCCCGGACGCAGCACCTGCGGTGCCGTAGCCGAAGGCGGCGGCTCCCGGCCCGTGATCCGCACGGACCGGGAGCCGCCGTCATCCGTGACGCGTGTCGGGACCCCTGGGCGGGCGGGGACGGAACTCAGGAGGTCTGGCGGTGGACGAGTACGGCCTCTATGGCCGGGAGCGGCGCGGTCGAACCGGTCTCGATCAGCTCGTGCAGGGCGTCCGCGATCTGAGCCGGTGAGGCCAGGTCCAGGCGGATCGTGCTGAGCGCGGGCTGCTGGAACGCCGAAAGGACGAGGTCGTCGGAGCCGACGATCGCCACCTCGTCCGGCACGGCGATGCCCTCGGCCCTGAGCGCATGCAGGAGCAGTGCGGCGTACTCGTCGTTGTAGGCGAAGACGGAGTCGAGGTCCAGGCTCGCCCAGCGGCGGGCGAGCGCGGTCGCGGACTCCCTGGTGTAGGCGAGCTCCACCGGAGTGACGGTGGCCATGTGCCGGGCAGCGACCGATTCGGCTCCCGCGAGGCGCGGTCGGGCGAAGGCGTCGAGGCCGCGCTCCTGGGGCATGACGACGCCGATACGGCTCCGGCCACGGGCGATCAGGTGCTCGGCGGCCGTGGCGCCGATACGGGCGTGATCGAAGCCGATGGTATGGACGCCGGGCACGGGGCGGGACGCGAAGGCCAGCAGTCCGCGCACTCCGGCGCGGCGCAGCAACTCGGCGGCTTGCGCGGTGAGGCGGTCGCCGTCGAGGGCGACGACCGCCGCCGGGCGCAGTTCCGCCCAGGCGCGGGCGGCGTCGAGGGGGTCGCTGAAGCGGCCCGCGTGGAGGACGGCCGTGTAGCCGTGGCGGTCGAGTTCGCTGTGCAGGTCGTCGACCCAGTCGCTGACGAGCCGGCCGATCGCGGAGATCGAGGAGGGCATCAGGACGAGATTGCTGCGACCGGCACGCAGGGACCGGGCGGCGGCGTGCGGGACGTATCCGAGCCGGTCGGCCGCGTCGAGGACGCGGGCACGGGTGCTTTCGCTGACCCGATGGCCCGGGGTGTCGTTGAGTACGAAGGAGACGGTGGCGCGGGACACCCCGGCGAGGCGTGCCACATCGGCGCTCGTGATCGAGGCGGGGACGGGGGTTTCTTCTGCCATGACGTCCCTTGACGCTCCTTGCGGTGGGTTCGTGCCTGCTGTCGTACCTTCTTCCACCTCCGAGGTTACACGAGTTAGATCAAGAGAGTGGTGGGCCCTGCGCGACAGCGCCCGGCCCACCACGGGCCCGCCGCTCCTGCTGATACGAAGGGAGCGTTCGCGTTACGACGTGAGGTCTCGCGCCACCGCGCCGTGCAGGCGACGCGAGTCACCGGCGAGGTCACCGAGAGCGGTCACCACCGAGTCGAAGCGCATCGTGGTGCGCGTGTCCGCGCCGTACGGGTCCCACGTCGGCATCGCAGCGTGGTTCGGGTCGCCGGTGCGGGCGAACGCGATCCAGGCCTGATGCATGGTGTGCGCCAGCCCGTCGCGGACCGCGGGGTCGAGCCCGGCCAGGAAAGGCGCGTGCGCCCACCGGTCGAAGTTGGCGAAGACGAAGGGGAGTTCGAGGCAGTGGGCGGCGCCGAGGCGGCCGTCGTGCGCGGGCGTGGGCAGGTCGAACTGGTAGGCCCAGACAGGCCGCCCCGATTCCGCCCTGGCCTCGGCGAGTTGCACGGCAGGGACGCGGAAGAGCTCGTCCGTGATCAGGTCCATCAGCACATCGGCGGGGCTCGCGCCGGGCCGGGTCCGCTCGTACCCCGCGTACACCCCGGGCGCTGCTTCGGCCCCGAAGGTCTCGGCGATGCGGGCGATCACCTGGTCCCGGCCGGCCGCGGCGTACGCCGGGTCGAGGGCGAAACCGAAGTTGGCCTCCTCGCGGGTCCAGCCGATCATCACGTCGATGCCGGTCGCGGCTCCGTGCAGCAGGGCCTCCACCGGGTGGCGCGTCAGGGTGACCCCGTCGATGACGGGCAGGAACGGGGTCGGCCAATAGCCCCAGCTCGACGTACGGGCGAACAGCCCGCCGGCCGCACCGATCAGCACGGGCCAGGGCAGCTCGCGCAGTTCCGCGACGGTCTTGACGCCGGTCAGCTCCAAGTAGGCGGTGGTCCGTTCCAGGTACGCGTCCGGGCCGGGGAGGTCGAGGCCGAAGGGCGGGCTCTGCAGGATCACGCGCCTGATCAGCCCCTGAGTCTCGGGGAGTCCGGCCAGGGCGGCCGTCGACAGGGCACCGCCCGACTGGCCGGCGACGGTGATGTTCTCCGGGTCGCCACCGAACGAGGCGATGTGCGCCACGATCCAGCGGAGGGCGGCGAGTTGGTCGCTGAGCCACGGGTTGCCGGCGCCTTCGGGGTTGCCCTCCTCGGGGCCGGTGTAGAGGTAACCCAATGGGCCGATGCGGTAGTTGATGCTCACCACCACGAGGTCGCCGTCGCGGGTGAAGGTCTCGCCCGAGTAGTTCGGCATCGATCCGGAACCCGAGACGAAGCCGCCTCCGTGAATCCATACGAGCACCGGGCGGCGGGCCTCGTCGGCTGCCGGAGTCCAGACGTTGAGCGTCAGGCTGTCCTCGTCGAAGGGCGGCGATCCATGGCCGCCGAGGACCGGGTCCCCGCCCTCCATGTACAGCTGCGGCACGCTGGGACCGTCGGCGGTCGCGTCCCGGGTTCCGCTCCAGCCCGGATGCGGCTGGGCGGGGCGCCAGCGCAGGTCGCCCACCGGGGGTGCGGCGTAGGGCACGGCACGGAACACGGCGACCCCGCCTTCGATCGTGCCGCGCAAGCGCCCTGCGGGGAGGTCGACCAGCGTGTGATCCCGGCCTGGGGTGAGAGCCATGAGCCAATCCTTCCTGGGTCGGGCGCCGAACACGCGCCGACCCGGGTCGAGAGTATTGCGTAAATTCTTCGACCGTCAATGATTCGCGATACGACCGGCCATCACAGCCAGAGGCTGTCGGCCGCCGCGCGTTCCGCCTCCGTTTTCAACAGGGGCGCGAACGCCCGCCACAGCAGCAGGCAGGCTCCGACTCCGGCCAGCGCGCCGGCCAGCGTGTCGCTGAACCACTGGGCATGCAGCCAGGTGCGGCTCCACATCATGGCGACGACGTACATGGCTCCGAACAGCCACCACCAGCGTCGCGCACGTGGCGGGAACAGCACCACCGCGGCCACGACCATCAAGGTCACGGCGCTGAAGACCTGGCCGGAGGGGTACGAGCCGTCGTTGACGAGAACCCAGGGATACGGCGGGCGCGGGCGGTCGACGAACTGCTTGAGCGGCAGCACCACGACCATGCTGGCGAGAACGTTGGCCACGAACACGTACAGCCCCGAGCGCCAGCGGCCGTAGACGCACAGGCAGCCGCACAGCATCAGCGGCAGGATCAGGCCGAGCGGACCGCCGAGCCGGTCGAGGACGGTGGCGAAGCCGGTGGCCGCGTCGGCGGGCGAGCCGTCCATCGATGCCGCCCAACGATCGTCGAGCCCCTGGAAGAACGGGCGGTCGACAACCCGGAGCAACAGCCCGACCAGGAGCGGCGCGAGGAGGAGCGCGATCCCGACGGCGAGCGCGTAGCGCGGCGGCGCGGCCGGGAGATGGTGGCGGGGAGGGTGTACGGGGCGCGGGGGCGGGGGCGGCACGGCGTCGGGTGGGCGCGGCATCATGGCGGGCCTTTCACGGTGTTTCACCCAAAGCGGTGGGGCGCGCGGGAGAGCGGGCGCGGGGGTACGGAAGGGAGGTGCGCGAAAGCGGGGGACGCGGAGGACGGGGAGGCGGAGGTCGCGGAAGGGGAAGAAGCGCACTGAAGCGGAGACAGCGCGACGGCAGGGGACGCGGAGGCGGGCAGGTGCGACCTCGGGGGAACGCGGAGGCGGGGAGGCGTGGCGGTCGCTCGGCCGTACAGGCGTAGGTCGTACGGCTGCATGATCCGGCTGGAGCACCGGAGCCGTTGGGCGGTCGTCGCGGTGCGGCACGGAGTATTGCGGATGCGTGACCACCGCCACAAGAGCAAGAGGGTTTCGAGACACGATCGCCCTGGTCAGCACCGCCACTCGACTGGTTACACGTGCTCCACGTGCGGTTCTCTCCTCGGTCACGATCTGCGCAACGACCGGTCGCAAGCTCTAGCGGTACCCGGAAATGGGTGCTACACAGTCTCCAAGCGCTGCGGGTAACACGTGTAACAGCATCTTGTCGGCCGCAGCCGTCCGCAACGGCTTCCGGTGACACCGCCGCCCCCGCGACCGCTCACGCGGCGTCTCCCTCACCCGTGTACCGCCCACTCGTGTACCGGAAGCGATGCATCACGGCCCGCACCCCGGCCGACATCCGGTCCCGCACCCCTCCAGCTCCCCGCTCCGTCCTCCCAGGAGTCGTCATGGCCACGAACGAGCTCACCGATCCGATCGACCCGCCCGCCGCAGGCGCCGACAGCACCGCCACCACCGCGGAACCGGAGGCTCCACGCCAGCGCGGACTCATGCTCCTGCTGCTGGTCGCCAACTCCGCCATGATGGCGGTCTACATGGGCGTCGGCTCCGTCCTCCTGCCCACCCAGGTCGCCGCGATCGCCCCCGACGACAAGGTCGCCGTCCTGGGCCTGATCGGCGGCATCAGCGCCATCTTCGCGACCGCCTTCAATCCGATCGCCGGCGCCCTCTCCGACCGCAGCGGCCGCCGCAACCCCTGGATCCTCGGCGGTGCACTCGGCGCGCTGCTCGCCCTGGCCCTTCTCGGCAGCGTCACCACCGCGCTGCTCGTCGGTATCGGCTGGTGCCTGGTCCAGGCGACGATGAACACCTACCAGGCGGCGGTCACCGCGATCGTGCCCGACCGCGTCCCCGCAGCCCGCCGCGGCACGGCGTCCGCGCTGGTGGGGTTGGGAATGCCGATCGGCGGTACCGTCGGCGTCCTCATCGCCTCGCAGACGGCGACGCATCTGCGTACCGGATACCTGGTCTTCGGCGCGATCGTCGCCGTGGCCGCACTGCTGCTCTCCGTCTTCTGCCGTGACACCCCCCGCACCGAGCCCGCGCCGAAGGCGGCCAAGGGGTCTCAACTCGCCGCCTTTCTCTCCGCGTTGGCCAACCACGACTTCCGCTGGGCCTTCATCGGCCGCGCCCTGATGGTGCTGGGCTACTTCTCCGTCGTCGGCTACCAGCTGTACATCCTGGGCGACCACATCTCACTGCCCGCCGGAATGACCCCGCCCGCGGCGATCGCGATCCTCACCCCGGTGTCGATGGTCGCGGTGGCGCTGTCCACCGTCGTCGGCGGCCTGCTGTCCGACCGCTGGAACCGTCGCAAGGTGTTCGTCGGCGTCTCGGCGGCGCTGGCCGGGCTGGTCATGGTGGTGCCCGTCATCAGCCCGACCTGGACCGGAATGCTCGTGTTCAGCGCGCTCAACGGGCTCGCCTTCGGCTGCTTCATGGCCGTCGACACCGCGCTCGTCACCCTCGTGCTCCCCCGTGCGGAGGACGCGGCCCGCGACATGGGCGTCCTGAACATCGCCAACGCCGGGCCGCAGATCGTCGCCCCGTTCGTCGCCTCCGCCATCGTCACCGCCCTGGGCGGGTACACCCCGCTGTTCCTGGCCGGCGGGGCCCTGTCGCTGATCGGCGCGCTCGCCATCCTCCCGATCCGCAGCGTGCGCTGATCCGCGCTGGGCCGTCTCCGTCGGATCGGTCGCCGGGTGCCGTGCCATGCCATGCCATGCCAGCAGGCGGGGCTCGGGGTGATCCGACAGAGAGGCACATGCCCCGTCGGCCGCACCCCGCACCGACGCCGCCCGACCCGTACTCCGGCGGGCACATGCCGAGGGTCACGTGCCCGCCGGTCCCGCACCACCTCATCGCGCCACCACACCCTCGCGGAACGACACCCTCGCGCCACCACACCCTCACCCCCCTGCCTCCCTCTTCCTAGGAGCCTCCTGTGAGACGCAAGCGAGTTCTGCCGCCGGCCATGCTGATCCTGTGCACCGCAGCCCTCGTGGGTACGGCGCCCGCGGTCGCCTCGCCCCAGACCGCCGCGGCGCCGCTGCGGATCCTGCTCACCAACGACGACGGCTACAACGCGCCCGGCATCCGCAAGGCGTTCGATCGGCTGACCGCCGCCGGGCACGACGTCACGATCGTCGCCCCGCTCACCAACCAGAGCGGCACCGGCACGAAGATGTCGAGCGCCCCCACGATCACGGTGAAGCACCCCGAACCGAAGGTGTGGGCCGTCGACGGCAGCCCCGGCGACTCGGTGGCCTTCGGCCTCTCCGAGGTGTTCGAGGGCCGCGCCCCCGACCTGGTGGTGTCCGGCACCAACTTCGGGCCGAACGTGGCCGGTCTCGCCAGCCACTCCGGTACGGTCGGCGGCGCCGTTGCGGCGGTGGAGTCCGGCGTACCCGCCATCGCCCTGAGCACGGGCGGCCTCTCGGTGCCCGATCCGGTCGCCACCGTCAACGCGATGGGCCCGACGCTCGACTTCGCCGTCAAGCTCATCGACCGGCTGCGTACGCGGGCGAAGTCCGGGCCGCTGCTGCCCAAGGGCGTCGGCCTGAACGTGAACCACCCGGTCGTCGGCGCCGACGGCAAGGGCACCGCCGCCGGGGTGTCGACCACTTTCCAGGATCCGCAGACGATCCTCGAGCCGAACTTCACCGACTCCGGCGACGGCACCTGGAAGGTCGACGTGACGGTGGACATGCGTCCGGCGGCGAAGGGCGGAGACGTGGAAGCCGTCAGCGCAGGCCGGATCGCCGTCAGCCCGATGAATGCCAACTGGAACACCGGCCCCGCCGACCACGCCACCACCTCTGCCCTGATCGCCGGTCTGCGTCCCTGACCACCGCTCCACCCACCCCAGCCCACCTCAGGAGGACGGATGAAGCGGCCCGGAAATCGGCCCACTTCGGCAAGACCCCTGCTCAGTACGGCCCTCGCACTGGTGGCACTGCTCGCGTCGGCGGTCCCGGCCGCCGCCTCGACGTCCGGGACCGGCTCGGCCTCCGCCTCGGCTTCGGCTTCGCCTTCGGCATCGGCTTCGGCGGGCACCCCGCCACGCCCGGTGGTCACCGTCGCGCAGGGCACGCTGCGTGGACAGAACCACGACGGGGCGCAGGAGTTCCTCGGCGTCCCCTACGCCGCTCCCCCGGTCGGGGAGGCCCGGCTGCGGGCGCCGCGGGAGCCTCGCCGCTGGAGCGGCGTACGGGAGGCGGACCGGCAGGCACCGGCCTGCGTGCAGTTCATGCCATTCGGGCTTGCGGACCCCTCGGCCGTCAGCGAGGACTGCCTCTATCTGGACGTGTACCGCCCGAAGGGAACCCGGGCCGGGGCCCGGCTGCCGGTGATCCTCTGGATCCACGGGGGCGCGTACACCATGGGCACGGGCACCCAGTTCGGCGGCCGGACGATGGCCGATCTCACGAACAGCGTCGTGGTCAGCATCAATTATCGGCTTGGCCAGCTGGGTTATCTGGCACTGCCCGAGCTGGCGCGCGAGAACGCACGACGTACAGGCTCCTTCGGCCTGCTGGACCAGGTCGAGGCGCTGCGCTGGACGCGGCAGAACATCGCGGCGTTCGGCGGGAACCCCGGCAATGTGACGGTCTCGGGACAGTCGGCGGGCAGTGCTTCGGTCTGCGGGCTGCTGGCTGCGCCCTCGGCGACCGGGCTGTTCCACCGCGCCGTGTTGCAGAGCGGGCCGTGCACGCTGATCGGTACGCCCGACAGTGCGCGGGCCGAGTCACAGGCTCGGGAGTTCGCCGGGCGGGCGGGCTGCGCCGATCCGGCAACGGTCGCCGCGTGCCTGCGCGGCGCCCCGGCGGCGGCGCTGATCGAGGCGGCGCGCACGCTGCCGACCTCGGGGCCGGCCTCAGGTGACGGGCTGCTGCCCGTGGATCCGGCCGCCGCGATCGGCAGCGGGAAGTGGAACAAGGTGCCGGTGATGATCGGGAGCACCCGCTCCGAGTCGCGGCTGTTCGTGGCACTGTCACAGCCGCGGCTGACGGAGGCGGAGTACGAGGCGCAGATCCTGGCGGCGTACGGAACGGCGGGCCCGGAGGTGCTAGCCCGCTATCCGGTCTCGGCGTACGGGTCGCCGTACCTGGCGCTGTCGGCGGTGATGACCGACTCCTCCTTCGCCTGCCACACCGCGTGGACGGCGCAGCTCTTCGCCTCACAAGTGCCGACGTATTTCTACGAGTTCGACGACCCGGACTCCCCGACATTGGCGGGTGCGCAGGTTCCGGGGCTCGACATGTCGAACGCGCACAGCGCCGAGCTGGCGTATCTGCACGACTTCACGGCGGGCGACCGGCCGCTGACCCAGGTCCAGGTGGCGCTCGCGACGCGGATGAAGCGCTACTGGGGTGCCTTCGCCCGCTTCGGCTCGCCGGCGGTACCGGGGCAGACAGCCTGGCCCGCGACCGGAAGCGGGACGGTCCTCTCGCTGAACCCCACGTCGACGCAGACGAGTTCGTCGTTCGCTGCGGACCACCAGTGCGGCTTCTGGCGGACCCGACCGACTCGTCCGCCGCTGTAACTCTTCTACGGGGTCGGGCCACCGCGCACCTGTTGGTGTGCGGTGGCCCGGCGTCGTTCACGTCGCGAGGTTCCGGCGGGCTGCCGGGGTGTGCTTCTCGCGTCAGGACGGCTGCCGCAGCCATGCGTCGAGAACTGCGTAGTCTCCGTCGGTCAGCCCGCGGCGGGGATCGACGCGATGGAGCAGGGCGTGCCCTTGGTGATGGGCGGCGACCCAGGCCCGATCCGTGTCGGTGATCTCGTCGTCGACCCAGGCGAACGGGCGCCCTGACGCCCATGCGACGAGGGGGCGGGTCTTCCAGTGCAGTCCGTTCCGCTCGTCCTGGGCATCGGTGTCGGACGGCTCCGGCCAGACCACCACGGCCAGCTGGGGCAGTCCGATGCGGGGGCAGATGCCCTCGTTCGCGTCACCCATCCACGTCGTGGCCCAGACCACCTCACACGGCAGCGCCGCCAGCCGGCGCCCGTGGTCGGGATTGATCCTGCTCAGGAGTGGATTCGCATCAGGGGCGAGGGCAAGTCCAGTGGCGTACGTCGGGTACTGCCCGGACGCCGCGCCGAAGGGGATGAGCGGTCCATCGACATCAAGAAACAGCAGCGGACGCTGCGGAGGGCCAGTCACGAGGGCACCATAGCGACAGCCCAAGGTCAGCCCAGCAGGACGCCTCTGGAGCCGACGAGCCGGCGCGGGCGACATCGGCGCATCGGGCCGGATCCGGTGACCCGGCCCCCGCTGTCAGGTCGTGGCCCAGCGGTCCGTGATCAGTGCTGCCTGTTCCTGTAGCGCCGAGATCAGTTCCTGGGCGGCGCCGGCCGAGGTCGAGCGCAGTACGACGACGCTGATCTCCCGGGCGAGGACGGGTCCGGCCAGGGGGCGTACGACGACGTCCGGGCGGGGTGCTCCCAGGGCGAGTCTGGGGACGAGTGCCACGCCCGTCCCGGCCGCCACGAGGCCCTGGACCACCGCGTAGTCGTCGGTGCGCATCGCGTGCAGGGGCTCGAAGCCCTCCCGGCTGCACGCCCATGCCAGCACGCGGTCGCACGGGTCGTGCGGGTCGGCGGCGCCCACCCATGCGGTGTCGCGCAGCTCGGCGAGAGGAACCTGGTCCAGCAGCGCGCACGGGTGGTCCTGCGGCATGACCAGGAGGAGCGGATCGGACAGCAGCGGGTGGACTTCGACCTCCTCCTCGAGGTTGAGGCGGTCGCCGGGCTGGGAGAAGACGAGAGCTGCCTGGAGTTCCCGGGCGCGCAACCCGCGGAGGAGCAGGGGGAGTTCACCCTCGGTGAGCGAGATGTGGACGCCTTGCTGATGGAGGCGCTTGACCGCCGGCGCCAGCAGCAGAGCCCCGGCCGTGGGAAACGTACCGATGTGGATGGTGCGCATGCCACGCTCGGCGAGGTTCCGCACCTCCAGCTCGGCGTGACGCAGGCGCTCGAGTACGGCCTCGGCGTGCGGCAGCAGCGCCTCGCCCAGCTCGGTCAGCGTGGCGCCTCGCGGTCCACGCTGGACGAGCTGGGCGTTGAAGTGCGCTTCCAGGGAGGCCAGGTGGTGGGTGATCGTGGGCTGGCTGTAGTGCAATGCGCGTCCGGCGGCGGCGAGCGAACCCTCCTGCGCGATGGAGCGGAGTACCTGGAGATGTCTCACGTCGAGCATATAGAGATCCTATGGAGGGCTCACGAAAAGTCCACCATTCCTCGATGACTGGAGCCGTGTCACGCTCCCGGGGTGAACACGCGAACGACCGATCACCGCACCCACTCCCCCACTGATCCTGGCTCCGGCCAGCTGTCCGCCCCGTACGCCGAGGCGGTTCTCGCACACGCCGGCCGGGACTGGCTGAGGCTGAACGTCCCCGGCCATGCCGCAGCACCTGGATCGGACCTCGCCGGGTTCTTCGGTTCGCGGATCACGGCCCTGGACTTCCCGCCGCTGCTCGACGGCATCGACCTCGGCCCGGACACTCCGCTCAACAAGGCGCTGGCGCTGGCCGCCGAAGCCTGGGGCGCACGGCGCACCTGGTTCCTGACCAACGGCGCTTCGCAGGGCAATCAGATCGCCTCGATGGTGGCCCCCGCGCTGGGCCGCACGCTCGTCGTGCAGCGCAGCGTGCACTCCAGCGTGATCGACGGACTGGTGCTCTCGGGCATGGACGCGGTCTTCGTCCAGCCTTCCGTCGACCCCGAGCAAGGTATCGCCCACGGCGTGACCGCCACGGACGTGGCGGCGGCGCTCGAGCGGACGCCGGACGCGGCCGCCGTCTACATCGTCTCCCCGAGCTACTTCGGCGCGGTCGCCGATGTGCGCGCCATCGCGGAGACCGCTCATGCCGCGGGCGTTCCTCTCGTCGTCGACGAAGCCTGGGGATCCCATTTCGGCTTCCACCCCGCGCTTCCCGCGGGTGCGCTCTCCTTGGGCGCGGACATGGTGACTTCGAGTACACACAAGCTCGGTGGCAGCCTGACTCAGTCGGCGATGCTGCACGTGGCCGAAGGCCCGTTCGCGGACCGCCTCGAACCGCTCGTGGACCGGGCGTTCCGGCTGGTGCAGTCCACGAGTGCGAGTGCCCTGCTGACCGCGTCGCTGGATCTCGCCCGCAGGAGCCTGTTCGTCGACGCGGACGCGACAGCAGGGTCGGTCGAGGCCGCGGGCAGGGTGCGAAACGTCGTGCGCGCGCTGGGTCGCTTCGGGGTCGTGAGCGACGGATTCCACGCCTTCCCCGACATCGTGCGCGCCGATCCACTGCGGATCGCGCTCGATACCCGGGCCGGGGGAATCACGGGACACGAAGCCAGGCGACGGCTCTTCCGGGACCACCAGATCATGGTCGAGGTGGCGACCGACGCGGCGATCGTCGCCGTGATCGGCGCGGGGTTCGTCCCGGACACCGACCGGTTCCTCGAAGCGCTGCACACCCTGCCGTCCCCGCTCACGGAATCCGACACCGAGCGGTCGGCCATGCTGCAGCTACCTGCCCCCGGCCCCGCGAAGCTCACCGCCCGCGAGGCGTTCCTGAGCCCGACCCGGGTGCTGCCCGCGGAGCAGGCCGTCGGACGGATCTCCGCGGACACGCTGGCCGCGTACCCGCCCGGCATCCCCAACATCCTGCCGGGCGAGGTCATCACCGCCGAGGTCGTCCGCTTTCTTCAGCGGACCGCGACCGCACCGAACGGCCATGTCCGAGGGGCGCTCGACCTGGGCGTCACCCGACTCCGCGTCGTCGACGGAGACACCGGACACGACCCCAGCCGTCCCGAGGCCGGCTGAGTCACCGCACGACCCGGCCGGCTGAGCCACCACCGGGCACCGCCCCGACCGACCGGGACACCGCGCGTGACCAGGCTGACCGGGACACCGGGCACCGCCCCGACCGACCGGGATACCGGGCACCATCCCGGCCTTCTGCACACCACACCCACCCCCGAGAGAGAGCACGCCCATGCCCGCACGCATTCCGATCCGTCAGGCGATCGCTGCTGCCGTAGCCGCGACGGCAGCCACGCTGCTGCTGGGCGCCTGCGGCGACCAGACCGGCGCCGGCCAGAACTCCGGTGACTCCCAGGCCGGTGCCGCACGGAGCGACGCTCCCCTGTTCGCCAAGCTTCCGAAGAAGTATCAGGACGCCGGTGTGATCAAGGTCGGCACGGACGCCGCCTACGCCCCGATGGAGTTCATCGAGAACGGAAAGATCGTCGGTGTCGACCCGGACATCGCCGACGCTCTGGGCAAACAGCTCGGCGTCCAGTTCGTCTTCACCAGCGGCACTTTCGACAGCCTCTTCACCTCCCTCAACTCCGGGCGACAGGACATCGTCATGTCGTCGATGAGCGACACCAAGGCCCGCCAGGAAGGTCTGGACGGCAAGGGCCAGAAGACCGGCAACGGTGTGGACTTCGTCGACTACTTCGTCGCGGGCTCCGTCGTGTACGTCCAGAAGGGCAACCCGCACCACATCAAGTCCATGGCGGATCTCTGCGGGAAGAAGGCCGCCGTGCAGAGAGGCACGACCTTCGAGAACGTCGTCAAGTCGCAGTCGAAGCAGTGCGAGGCGGGCGGAAAGCCGGCCATCGGGATCGAGGCGTTCCCGACCGATGCCGAGGCCCAGACCCGCGTGAAGGCGGGCGGCGCCGCCGCGGGCGTCAACGACTACCCGGTCGCCCTCGACCTGGCGCTCAAGGCCGACAGCGGGAACGCCTTCGAGATCGTCGGCGACCAGATCGAGGCCGGCCCGTTCGGGATCGCGGTCGACAAGCAGAACAGCCAACTGCGTGACGCGCTCAAGGAAGCCCTGGACGCGATCATCAAGGACGGCACCTACAAGGCCGCTCTCGAGAAGTGGAACGCCGGCGGCGGCGCCATTCCCGCGGCCAAGATCAACGGCGGCTCCTGACCTCTCACGTGCCACTGAAGGGCAGTCGCTGTGACTGACAAGATCGACAAGGTTCCCGTCGTGGTGTCCCTCGCCCCGACCGGAGCCCCGCCGGAGCCCATCAGGGCCATACCGGTCCGCCACTTCGGACGCTGGGGCGCCGGCGTCGTCGTGGTCGCCCTGTTGGCGCTCCTCGCGTACGCCTTCTCCCAGGGCAACGTGCGCTGGGCCACGGTGTCGGAGAAGCTGTTCGACTCCAGCATCCTGAGCGGACTGGGCAAGACCGTCCTCATCAGCGTCGCCTCGATGGCGCTGGGCCTGGCACTGGGTGTGCTGTTCGCCGTGATGCGGCTGTCCAGGAACCCGGTGACCAGTTCGGTCGCCTGGCTCTACATCTGGATCTTCCGCGGCACCCCGGTCTACGTGCAGCTGCTGATCTGGTTCAACCTCGCCCTGATCTTCCCGATCTTCGACATCGGGTTCTACAGGGACGAGATGACCGACGTCATGACCCCGTTCCTGGCCGCCCTGCTGGGTCTCGGCCTGAACGAGGGTGCGTACATGGCGGAGATCGTCCGGGCCGGCATCCAATCCGTCGACGAGGGGCAGACCGAGGCCTCGCACGCCTTGGGCATGTCCCAGGCGAAGACGATGCGGCGCGTGGTGCTCCCGCAGTCGATGCGGGTGATCATCCCGCCGACCGGCAACGAGTTCATCAACATGCTCAAGACCTCGTCCCTGGTCGTGGCCGTGCAGTACCCGGATCTGCTGCGCGCCGCGCAGGACATCGCCTCGACGTCGTTCGCGGTCATGGAGATGTTCTTCGTCGCCTCGATCTGGTACCTGATCCTGACCTCGGTGTTCAGCGTCGGCCAGTTCTACCTGGAGCGGCACTACGCCCGCGGCTCCCTGCGCTCCCTGCCGCCCACGCCGTGGCAGAAGATCACGGCGAACCTCTCCTTCTTCTCCGACCCCAAGGCGGTGGCCAAGTGACGGCGATGGTGAAGGCCGAGGGCGTCCACAAGTCCTACGGCGCGGCGCACATCCTGCGCGGTATCGACCTCGAGGTCGCTCCCCGTGAGGTGTTCTGTCTGGTCGGTCCGTCCGGTTCCGGCAAGTCGACGTTCCTGCGGTGCATCAACCACCTGGAGCGCGTCGACGGCGGCCGCGCGCTGGCGATGGAACCCAAGCTGATGCTCTTCGACGAGCCCACCTCCGCCCTCGACCCCGAGCTCGTGGGTGACGTCCTGGACGTCATGCGCGACCTCGCCGAGGACGGCATGACGATGATCGTCGTCACCCACGAGATGGGCTTCGCCCGCGAGGTCGGCGACAACCTCGTCTTCATGGACGGCGGCGTCGTGGTCGAATCCGGCCACCCCCGCGACGTCCTGGGCAACCCCCAGCACGACCGCACCAAGGCATTCCTGTCCAAGGTGCTGTAGGGGCATTCGAGAAGCGGGTACGGACGCACATCGGTCCGTACCCCCTTCGCGGGCTGTGCGGGAAACCCCCGACTCTCGGCGCGTCAGGGCGGCGGTGGACGTACAGGGATGCCCGGCCGGTCGGTGAGGACCGCCACTCGGCCTCGTTCGGCTGGTGGTCCAGCTCGGCCGCGCCCAGTTGCGACGGCCGTTCACCACTCCGGCTGCTGGAGTGCGAAGCCGTCGCCCTCCCGGCGGACTTCCACCATGCCCCCGCCGCCGAAGTGCGCGGGCACGACCAGTTCCCGTTCGGCGGCGGCTCGTTCGAGGATTCGACGTCGGCTGGTCACCGCTCCTCCGGGGTCCAGGCAGAAGCAGCTGTTGCACGACGGGGCGAGGACCTGGACGGGGCTGTGCAGCAGGTCGCCGACGAAGACCGCCCTGTCCGTCCCGGACCCCACGCGCAGGACGCTGGAACCCGGTGTGTGGCCCGGTGCCGGTTCCAGCGTGAGGTGGGCGTCGATGCGGTGGGCGCCCTCCCAGATCACGGACTGCCCCGACCGGTGCACGGGCGCGACACTGTCCTCGTAGACGAGTCGGTCGTCCTCCTGCCGTCCCTTCCCGTACGCGTTGTCCGGTCCGAAGTGGGCGTCGTCCGCGGCCGGAATGAGGTACTGGGCGTTGGGGAACGTCGGAATCCACTCCCCCTCGACGCCGATCGTGTTCCAGCCGACGTGATCGGCGTGGATGTGGGTGTTGACCACGACGTCCACGTCCTCCGGGCGGACGCCGGCCCGGGCGAGGCCGCCGAGGAAGTCGCCCTGCCAGTGGTGGAACTGCGGCTGGCCGGGGCGCTCGCGCCCATTGCCCACGCCGGTGTCGACGAGCACGGTCCGTCCGCCGCTGCGCAGCACCCAGGTCTGCAGCGCCATCACCGCCCGGTCGCTCTCCGGCTCCCAGTGGTCCGGCGCCAGCCAGTCCTCGTTCGCGTTCCACACGTCCGCTCCCGACTCCGGGACCAGGCCGCGGGCCGGCGCGAACGCGCCCTGCCACTCGACGATCCGGATGACCTCGACGTCTCCCAGAACCATGCTCTGAGGGCTCTCACTCTTCATGCTCCCGAGCCTAGGAAGGGTCGATGAGCCTCTCAATGCTCGTGCTGCTCTGTCGAATACGCGATCGGATCACCGTTGAGTCGGGCGCTACGCTGCATCGGTGGATGTAGTGAGCGACGCCATCGCGACCGTACGCATCGGGCAGCCCTCGTCCGACCGGGTACGGGCGAGCGGGACCTGGTGCACGCGGCTCGCCCCGTACGACGGAGCGGGCTTCCATGTCGTCCTGGAGGGTGCCTGTTGGCTGCTGCCCGACGGCGGCTCGCCCGTCCAACTCGGCGTGGGGGACGCGGTCCTGCTGCCGCACGGCACGGGACATGTGATCGCCGACTCCCCCGCCGACGCGACGACCGTGGCACGTGCCGTGTCCTTCGAGCAGTGGGCTGATGCCGGTATGCCCCGCCGCCCGTCACCGTCCCCAGGCCTCGGTTCGCGGGGCGGGGTAGAGATGCTGTGCGGCAAGTACCGTCTCGACCGCAGCCGCGCGCATCCCCTCATGGCGGAACTGCCCCTCCTCGTCCACCTGCCGAACCGTGTCGGCGGCAATCCCGAGCTGCGCGCCGCGATCGACCTGCTCGGCAGCGAGTTGAGCGCGCAGCGGCCCGGCTCCGGCGTCGCCGTCCCGAGCCTCGTCGACCTTCTGCTCGTCTACATGATCCGTTCATGGGTGACCCAGGACTCCACCGGCGTCTGGTCGGCCGTACTCGGCGACCCGGTCACGGCAGCCGCCGTGCGGGCACTGCACGCGGACCCGGCCGCGCCGTGGACGAACGATCGTCTCGCCGTCGAGGCCGGCGTCTCCCGGCCCACCCTGGCCCGCCGGTTCACCACCCTCGTCGGACGCCCGCCGATGGCCTATCTCACCTGGTGGCGGCTGACCTTGGCCGCCACCATGCTCCGCGACACCCAGGAGTCCTTGGCCGTCATCGCGCGCCGCGTCGGTTACGCGACCCCGTACGCCCTCTCCCACGCGTTCAGCCGCGAGTTCGGCACGACGCCCGGGCGCTACCGGACCCAGACCACGACTCGGCCGGACACCGGGTCCAGTCTCTGACCCGCCCCCACGGATCAGGGCCTGGCCAGGACGTCGGCGAGGGCATCACGGCTGCGCCGGAGGTCGTCGATGCGCTCGTTCGTCGCCGCCAGTTCCCGGTCCAGGATCGCCCGCACGTCCACGCACCAGTCGAACTCCGGAAGTTCGCCACGGGCGCACGGCAGCACCGCGCGGATCACGTCCGTGGACAGCCCAGCCTGCAGCAGCGCCCGCACTTGCCGCACGGTGACCACGGAGTCGTCGTCGTACTCGCGGTAGCCGTTCGGCCCGCGGCCGGCGTCCAGGAGCCCCTGCTCCCCGTAGTACCGCAACAGCCGCGCGCTGACTCCCGTACGCCGGGACAACTCCCCGATCAGCATGTGTCCCGCCCCCATCCCGCGCCCGATCTCGCGCGCCCGATCTCCCGCGCCCGATCTCGCGCCCCGTCCCACGTCCGATCCCGCCATCGACGCCCATCCTCAACGCCCCGACAAGGCCCCGGCATTCCCGCACGGCACGCCCGCCCTCCCGCCACGCTCGATTCAGCACGTGCGGCGCACGTGTCCCCGCTTCCCGGCCGGCCGTACGTCCGGGTCCCGCAGGACGACCGAGAGCGTGTCGCCCCAGGTCCCGCAGGCCGCGTCGAGGCCCGCCGTCTCGTACTCGATGACGAACACGCGGTTGTCGAAGGCGGTCGCGTACGGGCCGCACTCCTCGTACTGGCCGCACTCCTCGGCGACCGCGAAGTCGAAGCCGAGGCTTCGCCCCCTCTTCGCGAGGTCCGGGGCGTTCTTCTGGCCGATCGCGAGTCCGGCCGCGTGGGCGCGGTCGACGAGGAGGCGCGCGAAGGCGAGGTCGTGTTCGGGCGTGAGTCGGCCGTCGGACCGTTCGTACGAGTCGAGGTTGTCCGCCTCGACCGCCTGGTAGCCGTCGGTGGCGCACCCGTCGATCCACTCTCCGACGATCGCGGCGAGCCGCTCGCGCTTGGCCGGTGTGGAGATGTCCAGCAGCGCCTCGCCCCAGTCCTCGTCCATGACCAGATCACCGGTGGTGTTGCGGAGGAGGAGATCGGGGTGGTTGGTCTGCCACCAGGCGGTGGCATCCGGCTGGGCCTGGAAGGCGTTGACGTAGCAGATGTTGTACAGCCCGGCCGCGGGCTTCACCGTACGGTCGCGGGAGACCGCACCGACGCCGGACGGAGGTGTGTACGGTCCGCCGATCTGGTAGTCGAAGCCGACGTGGGGCTCGGGCGGCACCACCTTCCCCGAGGGTGCCTGGGACGAGGGGGCGGAGCCGTCGGCGCCCTGCGGGGCATCGGAGGATGTGCATCCGACCGCCGTCGTCGCGAGGACGCCGGCCAGGGTCAGGGCGGAGAGCGCGCTGCGGACGGGGCGCGGGACGCGGGCGATCACGGTGCGGGGCTCCTGGCTGTCGTACGGGGGTGGGGCGGGGCGCGCAGCCGTCCGGCCGGGGTGGTTGACGGCTGCTGCTGCGGCGGTCGCGCGCAGGCATACGGTACGGCGGCGCGCGCCGACAGCAGCATGGGCCTGCCGGAGACCCTCGACCTTCCGCGACGACTCCTGCCGCGGGTGCCCAGCCCGGGCGTCGATTCGGCTCGCCGTCGGCGAGTCCCGGGGGCCTTCGTCGCCCCGCTCGCCGGTGCCGCCGTCCTGCCCTCCGTCACTCGGCCGGTGCTACGACGCTTCGACGGCCGCCTTGATGCGGCGCCCGAAGGCGTCGGCGTCCTTGCGAGCGGCGCCGAGCGCGAAGCCGACGACGAGTTTGCCGAGGCCGTGGCCCTCCAGCACGTTGAAGATCCGGACCCGGGTGCCGCCGTCCGGCAGGGGTTCGAGGTCGTAGCCCCCTTGGGACGCCGTCACGATGTTCTTGGACACCTCGGCCCAACGCATCCGGCGCGGCGCGTCGAACTCGGTGATGCGGAGCTCGCGCGCCGTCTTCATGCCGGCGTCCTTCACCGTGCTCCGGAACACCGTTCCCACGCCCGTCGGGGCGTCCGGGACTCGCTCGATCCGCTGCACCCGGGGGCTGAACTTGGGGTCGTTGCGCCCGTCGGCGAGGAACGCGAAGACCTCGTCGATGGGACGGTCGACATCCGTCGTCGACTCGAACTGTCCGGACATCGGCCCACTCCCTGGTCGCTTCCGCCGTGACGGCGAGCGTATGGCTCCGGGCCGGTTCGCGCGCGACGGCCTGCGCCACGGGGATGACAGCCCGGCGGCGCCAGGTGGGTGGTGGGTCGGGTCGGGTCAGCTCCAGACGATGCGGGGTGGGCGGACCGCGGCACACAGCGGCAGTCCGCAGGCGTCGGTCAGCCCGAGCCGCCCCTCGACCTTGCCGCCGGCGACGGCCTGCTGCGGGAGGTCGTCGAGGAAGAGTTTGGCGCGGCGGAACATCGTGAACTCCGCGCCCGGCGGCTGCTCGCCCCATGTCAGGTAGAGGAACCGTGCCCCGCGCCGACCCTGGACGTGCGGTCCGCGGAAGTCCAGGGCGCCGGGGCCGTCCGGGGTGTCGACGGTCTGACGGTGAACTCCCACACCGCCTCGGGCGCGTCGCCCGGCACGGCGCCCTCCGGGTCGCGCCCGCGCTGCACCGCGACGTGGACGTCCCGGTACTCGCCGCATTCACGCCCCGGCAGATCGTCGCCGACGATCCGGACGAAGAGCTCCGCCATGCCATCCACTCCTTGGTCCTCATCGACCCTCGACGTCCGGGCTCATCGTAGGACCCCGCACGGCGTCGACGAACGACGAAAGCCCGCTGCCGCATACGGGGGAGATGCGGCAGCGAGCCTTCACCGACAACCATAGCGGTTGATCATTCAACTGGAAAATGCGGTGGCGGACGAGGCGGCGGCGATCACAGCGACGTCAGCGGTTCCGCCTCATAGGCGCGGTGGAGCAGCTCCACGAAGGACGGGGCCTCGGGGAGCGGCACGGAGCCGATGCGGTGGACCGCGACGGCCGGCGTCCAGGAGTTCATGACCACTGCCCCGGACAGGTCCGGCAGATCGGCGACCGTGATCTCCTGGTGGCGCTGGGGGACGCCGAGGCGGTCCAGCTGTCGCTCGACGACGGCCATCGTGGTCCCGCCCAGCATCTCGGCGACGGGCCACACCACCGAGGCGCCGTCCCAGAAGGCCAGGTTCCAGATCGTCCCTTCGCTGATCCGGCCCCGCCGGTCGACGAACGCGGCGTCGTCGAAGCCGTCACCGACGGCGCGGCGGAGCGCGTACGTCTTGGCCACCTCACCGACATGCTTCACATCCGGGAGGAAGCGCTCGTACGTGACCGGCGCCAGCGCCAGCGGACCGTCGGGACCGCCCGCGGCCGGACCGGTACGCACGAGCAGCTCGGGCTCCTCGTCGGCGCCGGCGACGGTGAACTCGCCGGACGGCGAGTACGCCGTGGCCACCAGCGAGAGATCGGCCGGACCGGCCGCCTGCGCCGCCGTACGCAGCCAGGCCCGCACCCGGCCGTCGGGGATGGCGCGGCCGAACAGCTCCACCGAGGCGTGCCGCAGCCGCTCCAGATGAAGGTCGAGGCCCCGGACCCGGCCGTCGCGCACCTGCATGGCGGTGAAGTGGGCGTAGCCGGCGAAGGCCAACGGCGCGAGTTCCTCGGAGGTCGTCGTCCGACCGTTGCGCTGGACAACGAAGGTGGTCATGGTGTCGCTCCTGCCGTACGGGTTGGGGGTGGGGGCGAACGACGTCCACGGGGTCGCTCACGGCGCGACGCTATGGCTTCACATCAATGGGAAGGTCAAGCCCGGGCCGCTGCGGCAGGATTGTGGTCATGGACACTTCCGACTGGATGCCCCTGTTCAGCTTCGAGAACGTTCCCGGCTGCCCGCGGCCGGCGCGGCTCATGGCGGTTTGACTGCGCGACCGCGGTATCGACTGGGACCCCTTCGTCGGCGACGACATCAAGATCGACCTCATGTGTGGGGTCCGTGCGGACGGGCGTTGGCACGGCACGGTCACGATGAGTGTCCGCGCCGAAGTGCTGCGCAGGTTCGGCCTCCATCCCGACCAGCCGACATCGGCGCCGACCGACCCGTTGCCACCGAGCTGGTGGGGCCCTTGGACGCACTGACCAGCGGAGGCGTGCCGCGCGTGAGGCGATCGCGCCGGCGCTGAGGTGCTCGACGGAGGTCGGCGGGTCGGCAACCCCATCTGTCACATGGGTATCGAGGCCGGCGTTTCGGCCATCTCAGCGGCCGACGTCGGGCCGTTCGCCCCAAGGGTGGATGCAGACCGCATCCGACGCGGGGCACGTCCCCGCACGGAATCCGATCCGGCTCAAACACATGTGCTCGATACCGAGGCGGTCGGCATGAGGCAGGCCGTGGAGGATCTGCCGAAGGGCCTCGACACCCTGCTCGCCCGGGAGGTGTTCGGAGGCGTGGAGCTGTCCGGCGGCCAGTGGCAGCGCCTCGCCTGTTCCCGTGCGCTGTACCGGCGGCCGGAGCTGTTGATCCTCGACGAGCCCACGTCCCAGATGGATCCGCGCGGGGAGCACGGAATCTTCGAGGGCATCAAGGCCATCGCCGGGGACCGCATCACGATCATGGTGACGCACCGGCTGGAGAACACCCGTATCGCCGACCGTGTGATCTGCCTGGAGAACGGCCGGATCACCGAACAGGGCAGCTATGACGACCTCGTTCGCGCCGGAGGTGTCTTCGCCGAGCTGCTCGCCCTCTCCCAGGACCGCTAAGACTTGCACGACGTGCAATTCCTCTTTTACAGTGTTCAAACAAGGCCTTGAACACCGTTGAAGTCGTGGTGTCCGCCTCGGCGGACACCACTCTGTCTGGGGGAACGTCATGCGCCATGACACGTCCACACACACGCCCGAGCCCGTATCGCTGCCCTACGACCGCCCCGCCGGCTGCCCCTTCGATCCGCCCACGCCCCTCGCCGAGTTGCGCGCACGGCAGCCACTCAGCCCCATGGCCTATCCCGACGGGCACCAGGGCCGGCTGATCACCAGCCACTCGCTCGTCCGTGCCGTCCTGGCCGACCCCCGCTTCAGCTCGCGGTACGAGCTGATGCACTTCCCGCTCCCCGGCGGCCCCGAGGGCGAGCTGCCGCCGGCGCCGCCCGGCGACATGACCGGGATGGACGCGCCCGAGCACACACGCTTCCGGCGCCTGCTCGCCGGCAAGTTCACCGTCCGGCGGATGCGGTTACTCACCGAGCGCGTCGAGGAGGTCACCGCCGAACACTTGGACGCGATGGAGGCCCAGGGCCCCGGCACCGACCTGGTCCTGGCGTTCGCGCAGCCCATCCCTGCGCTCGTGATCTGCGAACTGCTCGGCGTGCCCTTCGCCGACCGCGAGACCTTCCACGGGTTCGTGACCGCCTTGATGAGTCTGGATTCCACGCCCGACGAGCGGATGGCCGCAATGACGGGTCTGCAGGAGTACATGTACGGGCTGGTGCTCGCCAAGCGGGCCGAACCGACCGACGACCTGCTGAGCGATCTGACGACCAGCGACCTCACCGACGAGGAACTCACCGGCCTCGGGGGCTTCCTGCTCGGCGCGGGTCTCGACACCACGGCGAACATGCTGGCGCACGGCACCTTCGCGCTGCTGCGGCACCCCGATCAACTCGACGCCCTGCGCGCCGATCCGGACCTCGCCGACCAGGCCGTCGAGGAGCTGATGCGGTATCTGAGCATCGCCCACACGACGGTGCGCGTGGCTCTGGAGGACGTCGAGCTCGACGGGCAGATCATCAAGGCCGGCGAGACGGTCACCCTCTCGATCCAGGCCGCCAACCGCGACCCGGAGCGGTTCGCGGATCCCGACAGCCTCGATCTGCACCGCAAGGCCACAGGGCAACTGGGCTTCGGACACGGCATCCACCAGTGCCTGGGCCAGCAGCTCGCCCGTGTCGAGATGCGCGTGGCCCTGCCCGCGCTCCTCACCCGGTTCCCGACGCTGCGCCTGTCCGTCCCGGCCGATGACGTACCCCTGCGGACGGACATGAACATCTACGGTGTGCACAGCCTTCCCGTGACCTGGGACGGGAAGTAGCGCCATGGAACTGAGCATCGCTCGCGAACGCTGCCAGGGCGCCGGGATGTGTGTCCTGACCGCGCCCGAGGTGTTCGACCAAAGCGAGGCCGACGGCCGCGTCGTGCTCGTGGAGACCACGCCTCCGGTCGAGCGGCAAGCGGCGGTACATGAGGCCGCCGAGCTGTGCCCCGCCGGCGCCATCACGGTCCACGGCCCCCGTGGGCACTCCGGCCCGTCGCCGGTGTAGCAGGCCGGCGTCCGGTCGTGCTCGGGCTGTCCCCCCGCCCGAGCACGACCCCGTCCTCACCTCGCGCTCATCACCTGACGGAATCCCTCTCGTACGGCTGCGGCACCTCCTCTGGCCTGCGCGGATGCCGAAGTGATCCCCCGCACACACCGGCCGGTACGTGCCCTGCCGCGTGCTAGCGTCCGCGAGCGTGACATCCGCCCTCGGCGGGCCTGGGCCCGCGTCCCCCATGGGTCCGGCCGGACCCTGCCCGTACGGTCCGGCGACCGGCGACTCGCCCCTTCCGCCGCACGAGACGCTCGGGGAGTTCGGGGCGCTGGGGACCCTCGGGCAGCTCGACCTGTTCGGTGAGGGCTTCGTCCGCGACCCGTACCCCTGGCTCGACGTCCTACGGGCCGATGCCCCGGTGCATCACGATCCCGCCACCGGGCTGTGGCTGGTCAGCCGGTACGACGACATCCGCCGCGTGCTGCTGGATCCGGCGGTCTTCCGGCCGGACAACGCACAGCACGCCATCACGCCGCTGACCGTTCCCGCTCTCCGGGTGCTCGCCCGGGTGGGCTTCCGGGTCCGCCCCGCGCTCGCCAACAACGGCAGCGAGACCCATGCCGGGCTGCGCCGCGTGGTCACCCGGTTCTTCAACGCCCAGCGGGTCGCGGCCGCCGTGCCGGTGATCGAGCGGGTCGCCGAGGAACTGCTCGACACCGTACGGACCGAGATCGACGCCACCGGCGGCAGCGACCTCTTCGGCGCGTTCGCCCACACCCTGCCCTGCCGGGTCATGATGGAGCTGCTCGGCATCGACGGCCTCGACACCGCGACCCTGGTCCGCTGGAGCGACGCCTCGCTGGAGTTGTTCTGGGGGCGCCCGACGGCCGAGCGACAGCTCGAACTCGCCGCACTCGTCGCCGAGTTCCACCAGTGGCTCACTGCGGTCGTGAGCGACCGGACGGCTCCGGCGGACAGCTTCGTCGGAGCGCTGGTCCGACACCGTCTTCCCGACGGGGAACTGCTGGACCTGCAGACCGCCGTCGGCGCGTGCTTCTTCGTGTTCGTCGCGGGGCAGTCGACGACCGGCCAGCTCATCGCCACCGTCCTGCGCGGCGCACTCGCCGAGCCGGGCGTCTGGCCGCGGGCGGCGCACGAGGAGGGTCTGGCGCCGGCGTGGGTCGAGGAGGTCCTGCGCCGTGAGCCCCCTGTCACCACCTGGCGCCGCGTCACCGAGCGCCCCGTGGAGCTCGGCGGCGTACCACTCCCCACCGGCGCCGAGCTGCTGCTGATGCTCATGGGCAGCGGCTCCGACCCCGAGGTCTTCGACGCCCCGGAGGAGATGCGCCCGTACCGTGCCAACTCGCGTCACCATCTGGCGTTCGGCGTGGGCCGGCACCGCTGCCCGGGCGCGTCCTTGGCCCGTACGGAGGCGGCCGTCGCCCTCCGCGCGGCGGCCCGCCGCTTTCCCGCCCTTCGCCTCACACCCGACGCCCCTCCCCCGCCCGTCCTCGACCTGCTCTCGTTCCGCGCCCCGCTCCAGGTCCGGGTCTCACCTTGAGATGGCGGTGCGCCTCGGCATAAGGCGCACGCTCCCGATGTGAGGTCCGTTCCCGCCGGGCCGCGGGATCTTGCCCAGCCACACACGCCTCCGTGACACTGGTGTTCCATAGGAACGGGCCTGACATGGGACGGCGGGAGAGACACGTGGGCACTGCCAGGATCGCGATCGTGACGAGCGAGGCATACGCGGACCTCGACGAGGATCTTCCGCTGATCGTGGAGGCGCTGCGCGCCGACGGCTTCGCCGCGGAGGCGGTGGCCTGGGACGCCGACTCCGTGGACTGGGGCGGTTTCGACCTGGCCGTCATCCGGTCGACGTGGGACTACGCGGATCGACTCGACGACTTCCTGGCATGGGCCGAGGAGGCGGGCCGTGCGACCCAGCTGAAGAACGCGGCGCGGGTCGTGCACTGGAGCAGCGACAAGCGGTACCTGGCGGCGCTGGCCGAACGGGGCGTTTCCGTCGTCCCGACGCGATTCATCGAGCCCGGCGAGCAGGTGCGCCCCGAATACTTCGAGGGGCCCGAGGGTGTCGTGGTCAAGCCGACGGTCTCCTTGGGTGCGCGTGACACCGCGCGGTACGAGCCGGGGCGGCACGCGGATGCCGTCAGCCATGCCCGGATGCTGCTGGACCAGGGGCGGGCCGTCATGGTCCAGCCGTACCTCCCCCTTGTCGCGGAGGGCGAGCGCGCCCTGGTCTTCTTCTCCGGGGTCTTCAGCCATGCCGTCCGCAAGGGGCAGGTGCTGACCGAGCCCAATGTGATCGACAACGCCCGGACGCCTCATCCCGACGTCGCCCCGTATCAGCCCACCGAGACGGAACTCCGTACGGCGCTGGAGGCGTTGGCCGCGGTCCCGGGGACCGAGACGCCGTTCATCGCCCGCGTGGACCTGGCGCTCGACTCGACGAGGGTGCCCGTGGTGATGGAGCTGGAGCTCATCGAACCGAACCTGTTCCTCGGGGCCAACCCCGAGGGGCTGAAGCGTTTCGTCGAGGCGGTGGCCGCCGAGAGCCGCCGCTAGAGACTCCTATGCGGGCAGTCGGGCGCATCGGCGACACGCGCGGGCGGAGGGTGCGGTCAGGGCGTGCGACGCCGCCGCGAGTGCGCAGGCCACGGCGATCAGGGGCCAGTTCGCGGCCATGATCGCGGCCACCGCGAGCGTCAGCGTGGCCAGCGCCATCGCGATGCTCGCGGTGGTGCCGGTCCACGCGACGACGAGCGGCAGCCGGTGCGGGGTGGGGAGCCGGCGGGCAAGGGTGCCCGAGGCCGCCAGCATGGCCGCGGCGAGGAGTGCGGCGACGCCCGCGACCCCGGCCAGATGGAGCGCGAGGAGCTGACCGGTTCCGGCGCCGCTGTTGAAGAGCGTGTACCAGCAGGCGATGAGGAAGGGGGCGGTGAGGACGACGGACCGGGCGGTGTGCCGGGCCTGGGCGATGGTCAGCTCGCGCTGACACCCGGGTGCGAGCTCGTCGGGGGTGCCGAACTCCCGTACCGCCTGCCGGACGGCCTCCGCGTAGGGCGTTCCCTCGCGGGTGTACGCCTCCGCTGTGTCGGCGAGCCCGTCGCGCAGCTCCTCGACCAGCCGCGCCTTGTCCCGTGCCGGGCCGTGCAGGGCGCCCGCCAGGTCGGCGGCGTACTCCTCGACGAGGTCACCCGGGCGACCGGCGGCGCTCATGTGGCGGGCCGGGGCGAGGTGGCGGGGTTCAGGACGGAGCCGATCGCCGCCGTGAACTCGCGCCAGGCGGTCCGCTCGCTCACCAGGGCACTTCGGCCCGCGTCGGTGAGCGCGTAACAGCGTCGGCGGCGTTCGCCGACCGAGTCCCAGCTGCTGCTCAGCAGCCCGATCCGCTCCAGCCGGTTGAGCGCCGGATAGATCGTGCCCGTCCGCAGATCGAGCACGCCTCCGCTGCGCTGCTGGACCGCGGTGATGATCGCGTAACCGTGCAGCGGCCCCTGCTCCAGCACAGCCAGCAGCAGTCCGTCCAGGTGCCCTCGCACCGCATCCGCCCTCATAGGTAGGCAGCCTACTCAATGGAGCAGTAGACATGCTATCTATTGGCAGCCAACATATTGAGACGGCTGGAGGGCCTTCCATGACCAAGTTGCTGCTGTCCATACACGTACTCGCGGCGATTCTGGCGGTCGGACCGATCGCCGTGGCCGCCTCGATGTTCCCGCGATACGCACGGCAGGCCGCGCCCGGGGCCACGGACGTGGCCGGGGATACCGCCGACGGACGGACTCGCGCCTCTTCCGTCGCCGCGGTCCTGCACCGGATCTGCCGCGGCTACGCCGTCGCCGGTGTCGCCGTTCCGGTCTTCGGACTCGCGACCGCCATCCAGCTCGGCGTGCTCACCGACGTCTGGCTGATCTCGTCGCTCGTGCTGACGGCGGCGGCCGCGGCCGTCCTGGTGCTCGCGATCCTGCCCCGACAGCAACGAATGCTCGCGGGCGGATCGGACCTGACCGACGGCGGCGCGCCGCAGGCGCTCGCGGCGCGACTGGCCATGCTCACGGGGGTCTTCAACCTCCTCTGGGCGATCGTCGTCGTCCTCATGATCGTCCGGCCCGGCTCGACCACGGGAGCGTGACGACCGTGCGTACTCTCCACATCGCCGCCGGCGTCGAGGCGTTCTCCCTCGTGGCCCTGCTGGCCAACCTGCTCACCACGCACACGCCCGCCGTATCGAGCCTCGTCGGGCCGCTCCACGGCACCGCTTACCTCGTCGTCATCGCGGCCACCTGGCAGGTCTCCAACGCCACCATGTCAGGCACCCGTTGGGCCGCCGTCGTCCCCGGGGTGGGCGGGCTGCTCGCTCTGCGGCGGATGCGGAGCGAGGGGGCGTAAGGCCGTCGGATGTCGCCGGTGGGCATGGGCGGCGCCTCATGGTACTGAAGACCTGGTGTCCCGAACTGCCCATCGAGGACGGCCCGTTCCACTGCTACCGCATCGCACCGGCACACCGACTCCCGGCCCGAGACCTCTCGACGCCTCAGACGTCGGCGATCAGTGCGTACCGCTCGTCGTCCACCCGCTTGCCCCACAGGTCGCTGTCTCCCTCACCGTCCAGCGGCACCACGCGCAGACGGGAGACGAGGGGGCGGACGGCCCCTGCCAGGCCCTCAGCACCGATCCCGCCGTGCCACGGCAGCGATTCGGCTCCGGCCACGTACGGGATCCCGCTCTGGCCCGACTCCCTCCAGCGGCCCTCGACCAGGACCAGCCGACCTCCCGGTCGCAGGCGGCCGACCCAGTCACGCAGTGCGGCCCCCGGATCGGGGAGCGTCCAGAGCAGGTGCCGGGACAACGCGACATCGAAGCGTTGATCCCCGGTCGGCGGCGCCATCGCGTCGCCGGCCAGAAAGCATCCCGAGAGGTGGGCGGCCTCGAGCTTCGCGCGCGCCTGTTCCACCATCTTCGGCGCCAGGTCGACGCCGGTCACCCGATGCCCCGCCTCGGCCAGCAGCAACGAGAGCGATCCTGTGCCGCAGCCGATGTCGAGGACGTCGAGCGGGCCGGACGGTACCCAGTCACGCAGGTGCCGGGCCCAGGCGGCACGGGTGCGGGCGGCCCGTAGGCCGTGGTCCGGTTCGTCGTCGAAGGCCGCGGCGGCGGCATCCCAGTAGGCGGCGATCGATGCGGTGCGTTCGGTCATCTCGCGATCTTCGCACCTGCCACTGACACACCGTCCGGTGCCGAGCCACTCCCTCACGCTATATTCAACGAGTTGAATAACAGATGTGTTGAATACATTGCAGCGTGTCGGCCAGGACACGAGGCTCACGGAGGAGCGAAGCGCCCATGCACAACGGTCCGTACACGCGTTACGTCGCGCTGGGCGACAGTCAGACCGAAGGTCTCGGGGACGGCGACGACGCCACCGGGCTGCGTGGCTGCGCCGATCGGCTCGCGGAGTTGATCGCCGACACCAGCCCCGGGCTGGCCTACGCCAACCTGGCCGTTCGGGGGAAGCTGGCCGGGCAGGTGCGGGCCGAGCAGCTCGGGCCGGCTCTGGCGCTGCGTCCCGATGTGGCCACCGTGGTCGCGGGGATGAACGACCTGCTCCGGCCCCGCTTCGATGCCGACCAGGTGGCGGATCATCTGGAGGCGATGTTCGCCGAACTCACCGGCCAGGGCGCGAGGGTGGCCACCGTGACGTTCCCGGACGCTGCGCGGATCATCCCGCTCGCACGGCCGCTCACCGCCCGAGTCACCGCTCTGAACGCGCGGATCCGGGAGGCGGCCGGTCGGCACGGCGTCGCGGTGGCCGAGACCTACCCTCATCCCGTCGTCACGGACTCCCGCCTGTGGAGTCCGGACCGGCTGCATGCCAGTCCGCTGGGTCACGAGCGCATCGCCGCTGCGGTCGCCGACGCCCTGGGCCTGCCCGACAGCAGCGACGCATGGACCCACCCGCTCCCGCCGCATCCGGGCCCGCCGCTGTCCGGAGCGCGAGCTGCGCTCGACGAGTTGCGGTGGGTCTCGGCCTTCCTGGGCCCGTGGATCGGCCGACGTCTGCGCGGCCGCTCCTCGGGGGAAGGCCGGACGGCCAAGCGCCCCGAGCCGACGCCGGTCCGGTCCTCGGTGGCGTGACGCTGCCCCTGATGCGAAGCGTCCGGCCGTCGAAGGACGGCCGGACGGCTCACTGCTCGGCGGGGAAGCCGTACGGCCTCGGGTCAGGAGTCCGAGCGGTCGGCCTTCGCGGCCTTCTCGGCCTGCATCTCCTTGATCCGGACCGCTTCCTTGCGGACCTCGGCCTGGGTGGCGCGCTCCTTCTGCAGCCACTCCGGGTCTTCCTTCTTCAGCTCCTCGATCTGCTCGGTCGTGAGGGCGTCGGTGATGCCGCCCCGAGCGAGGCCGGAGATGGAGATGCCGAGCTTGGCCGCGATCACCGGCCGGGGGTGCGGTCCGTTGCGGCGCAGTTCGCGGAGCCACTCGGGCGGATCGGTCTGCAGGGCGTTCAGCTCGGTGCGCGAGACGACACCCTCCCGGAACTCGGCGGGGGTGGCCTCGAGGTGCACACCCAGCTTCTTCGCCGCTGTCGCGGGCTTCATCGTCTGGGCGGTCTGGTGCGACGTCATGGTGTCAAGGGTATCGAGCGTGTGAGCTACCTCTGACCACGACCGGTAACCTGGCGGGGTGACTGGCCAGGAAGTATCCCCCTCGTTCCGGCTCGCCTACGTCCCGGGAGTGACGCCCACGAAGTGGGTGCGGATCTGGAACGAGCGGCTGCCCGACGTTCCGCTGACTCTCGTCCAGGCGGAGCCCGCCGATGCCTGCGCCCTGCTGCGGGACGGTGGCGCGGACGCGGGTCTGGTGCGGCTGCCGGTCGACGGTACGGACCTCAGCGCCATCCCCCTCTATGCCGAGACGACCGTCGTGGTGATCCCCAAGGACCACGTCGTGGCGGCGGTGGACGAGGTGTCCCCCGACGATCTGGCCGAGGAGATCGTGCTGCATCCGCTCGACGACACGCTCGACTGGGAGCGTCCGCCGGGGCTGCCGGCGCTCGAGCGCCCCGCCACGACGGCCGACGCGATCGACCTGGTGGCGGCAGGGGTGGGGCTGCTCGTCGTGCCCCAGTCGCTGGCCCGACTGCACCACCGCAAGGACCTCACCTACCGCCCGGTGTCGGACACCCCCGAGTCGCGGGTCGCGCTGTCGTGGCCGCAGGACGAGACGACGGATCTGGTGGAGCAGTTCATCGGGATCGTCCGCGGGCGGACCGTGAACAGCACCCGTGGCCGTCCCGCGACCCCGCCGCAGCAGAAGGGCAAGCGTCCGGAGAAGGGCGGCAAGCCGGCGGCCAAGAGCCCTCGGAGCGGTTCCGGCCGCTCTGGTGCTTCCGGCGGCGCGAAGGGCTCCAAGAGCGCGCCCAAGGGCTCGAAGAACGTCAAGCGCGGCAAGCCGCGCCGGAAGCCGTAACACAGTCTCCACCGCTCCGACCAGTGCTCATAGGCGTACACCTATGGCTCCCACGGTGATCCGGTCTTGGACAGGGGCGCGCGCCGGCTGATCTTCTGGCGCCATGAGCGACGACACGAACACGGACGCGCAGAACCACCATGGCTTCGCACGGCGGGCGATGCTGCGAGGCGCCGCGCTCGGCGCGGCCTTGCCCCTGCTGCCGGCCGCGGTCGGCGGCGCGACCGCCGCGGCGGCCCACCCACGCACGGCCCCCGACCCGGGCTCCGCGTCGCTGCGCTGGCTGGGTACGGCCGGCTGGCGGATCGACGTCGGCAACCGGACGGTGCTCTTCGACCCGTATCTCACCCGCTTCAAGACGGGCCTCTTCGAGGCGGCCTTCGATCCGGCGACGAAGATCAAGGAGACCGACACCGGGCTGGTACGGGAGTACGCCGGGAGTCCCGAGCTCATCCTGGTCAGCCACTCCCACTGGGACCACATCGCCGACGTGCCGTACATCGCCAAGGCCACCGGCGCGCGTGTCGTGGGAACCGAGACCACGTTCCATCTGCTGGTCGCCTTCGGTGTGGATCCGCTCCAGATCTCCGTGGTCAAGGGCGGTGAGGTGCTGGACTTCGGCGGCGGCCTCACGGTGGAGGTGGTGGCGAGCCTCCACAGCCGTAACAAGAAGCACGCCTATTTCGCCCCGGGCACTCGCACGGCGCCGCCCACCACGGTCCCCGAGACCATCTCCGACCTGCCGGAGGGCGACACCCTCGCGTTCCAGGTCACGGCCGGCGCCGGGGGTCCCGCACTGTTCCTCATGGGCGCCAGCGACTTCTCCGAGCGGGCGGCCGACGGGTTGCGCCCCGACGTGGCGATGGTCGCCGTCCCCTCCAGCTCCGCGACCCACCGCTACGCGCAGCGGTTGCTGCGCGCACTGGGGTACCCGCCGGTGGTCGTCCCGGTCCACTGGGACAACTTCGAGACGCCGCTGCGCGAGCCTGTGGTCCCCGACCCGGTGATGGATCTGACCGGGCTGATCGGCCGGGTGCGCCGGGAGTCGCCGGCGAGTCGTGTCGTCGTCCCCGACTACAGGACCGTCTACGGCGGTGACATGAGGCCACGCCCCTGACGAGTCAGGCACGACCGCCCAGTCCTCGACGGAGCGGGAACGCCGTCGCCCCCGGCGGGTGGCCGGGAGCGACGGCGGTCGGCGTGCGGAGCGGGTCAGGCGACGGTCACCAGGCGACCGGAAGGCGCTCGGGGATGCGCTTCATGAAGCGGGTGCGCCAGACGAGTTGGTCGACCGGAACCGCGAGGTGCAGGTCGGGCATCCTGTCGAGGAGTACCTCCAGGGCGATCTCGGTGTGCCGCTTGCCGAGGGCCGTGGCCGGGCAGTAGTGACCGCCACCCCCGAACGACAGGTGCGCCGCGGCGTTGGGTCGGGTGATGTCGACGGTGTGCGGGTCGGGGAAGACGGCCGGGTCGGTGTTGGCCGCCTCGACCAGGACGAGGAGCAGCTCGCCCTTGCGGACCTCGACGTCGCCGAGGGTGACGTCCTCGAGGGCGAGGCGCGGCAGCCCGTCGGCGATGGAGAGGTTGACGCGCAGCAACTCGTCCACGGCGGCGGGGATCCGCTCCGGTTCCTTGCGCAGCCGCTCCCAGACGTCGGGGTTCTGGAGCAGCGAGAAGATGGCCATGGTGAGGAAACCCATGGTGGAGATGACGCCCGCGCCGAAGAAGGTGACGCCCACCGTGGCGAGCATCTCGTCGGTCAGATGGGCGTAGTCGGGATTCCCGCGCAGGGCGGCGAGTTCGGCCATCAGTCCCGTGGTCGCCGGGTCGTCCAGGCGCTCGACCATATAGGCGATGTCGCGGTCCCAGTTGAGCCGGGCGCCGGTGACGGGGCAGGCCGAGTTCATGAACGCGATGTCCAGGCTGGCGGCGAGGCGCGGCGCGTCGGCCTCGGGTATGCCGAGGATGCGGCAGTGGAGGTTCTCCGCGTACGGGTTGGTGAACCGGCCGCGGAGGTCGACGGGCGGGCCGTACGCGACGAGTTCGTCGACGAGCTCGGAGGCGTGGCGGCGCATCCACTCGGTGAGGCCGTCGGTCTTGGGGTTGATCGCCTTGAGGACGGCCTTGCGGAGCCCCGCCCCGGTGATGTTGCCCATGTTGTTGACCACCTCGGGCGGGATGGTCAGCGCGTACTGCCGGGGGACGCCGGGAGCCGAGGTGTCCTTGAGCGAGAAGCGGGGGTCTTCGAGAACCTGCTTGCACAGCTCGTAGGAGGACACCAGCCAGGCCGGGTCGCCGGCGATGGTGCGGACTCGTTTGACCGGCTCGGCGCGCAGGGACTCGATCTCGGTCGGAAGACGGTCGCCGCGGGCGGAGAACGGGAAGTCGGTGAGCGTGTCAGTGGTCATCGTGGTCTCCGAGGATCGCGCTGACGATGGCGTGGCCCTGGTTGCGGGAGGCGCGCAGTCCGGAGCCCCTGGAGTAGAGGAGTTCGGCCATCGGCAGGAGCTGGTGGTAGCAGTTGAGGGAGGAGGGGACACCGAGGATCGCGGGGGTGTCCAGGAAGAGCGGTGCCTCGGCGCAGATGTACTGGAGGCAGACCTCGCGCTGGCGGGCGGTGGGGGTCTGGCCTTCGAGGACCTTGGAGGAGAGGAACGCCGCGACGAGTTTGTCGCAGGTGGCGAGAAACTCCGGGTCGGTGGCGAGCAGGTCGTCCAGGTGCTTGCGCAGGTGCCGGTAGGCGGGTATGTCGAGGAGCGCGGACATGGGGCGCCCTCGGAGCCGTTCGCCGCCGGGGTCGGTGGCGGCAACGGCGTTGTTGACCTTGGCGCGCACGCCGCGGAGGTTCTTGACCGTCTTGCGGCGGGCCTCGTCCGGCGGGTAGCCGAGGGCCTCGTACATGTCTGCGACGTGCAGGTCGGTGTAGATGAGGTCGACCTGCTCGAAGTTGCGCAGTCCCCAGGTGGCGAGGTCGGCCACGCGCTGGGCGGAGAAGTAGCCGTTTCCGGGGGAGATGCCGATGACCGCGTGGGCGCCTTCGGTGTGGATCACTTGGCAGTGCTGCGTATACGGCTGGACCTTGAAGCTGTCGGTCGCTGTCGTCGACAAGTGAAGAGATGTCCTTCGGGCCGCTAGTCCCGTCGGGGCCGTGTGCCCCTGGTGTGGCGGCGACGGCATGAAGTTACCGGCGATCTCCACAGAGTGACGATTCTGATTGCGAGGTGGCTGGTAATCGTCTGTACACGACCGAAATTGATATGCCGCCCCTGATTTGGAGCGGCATATTCCGGCCATTGTCTCGGGTGTTGGACGCTCAGCTCGACTCGCGGCGCACCAGCTCCGTGGGGAGGATGACCGCGGACGGTTCCTCGCCACCTATGCGGGCGAGCAGCATCCGGACCATTTCGGTGCTGATGCGGTCCCACGGCTGACGGATCGTGGTGAGCGGCGGGCGGGAGGACACAGCGGCCTGGGAGTCGTCGAAGCCGCCCACAGCGACGTCCTCGGGGACCCGGCGGCCGGCGCGGTCGAGGGCGTCGAGCACGCCCTGGGCCATCAGGTCCGAGGCCACGAACACGGCGTCGATGTCCGGGGCGCGCTCGAGGAGCTGGGCGGCGGAGCTCTCGCCGCTCGCCCGGCTGTAGTCGCCGGTGGCGATCAGCGCGTCGTCGGCGGGCAGGCCGTACTCGGCCAGCGTTTCGCGGTATCCCGCGAGGCGTTCGACGCCGCCCGGGGTGTCCAGGGGGCCGGTGACCGTGGCGATGCGGCGTCGCCCCGTCTCGTACAGATGGCGGACCATGTCCCGTGCGCCGTCCCGGTCGTCCGCAGCGACATAGCCGATCTTGGCGGTCTGGCCGAGCGGCTTGCCGCACGCGACGACCGGGACGCCCGCTGCGTGCAGATGGGCGACGACGGGGTCGCCGGAGTGGCTGGAGACCAGCAGGACGCCGTCGACGTGGCCGGCCTCGATGTAGCGCAGGTTGCGCCGCCGTTCGTCCTCGTTGCCCGCGATCATCAGCAGCAGCGGGATGTCCTGGGCGGCGAGCGCCTGCGTACAGGCCCGCAGCAGCACGTTGAAGTTCGGGTCCTCGAAGAACCGCTCCTGAGGCTCGGTCAGCAGGAACGCCACCGAGCCGGACTTGCCGGTGATCAGCGAGCGCGCGTGCCGGTTCACGACGTAGCCCGTTCTGCGGATGGCGGCGTCGACGGCGGCCTTGGAGGTGGGGCTGACGTAGTGCCCGCCGTTGAGGACGCGCGAGACCGTGCCGCGTGAGACGCCTGCCTCCCGCGCCACGTCGTGGATCGTGGCCGGGCGGCGCCTGCCCGCTGGAATGCTCATGCTCGTTTCCCCTTGTTCCCCGGTGCTCAGGACTTTACGGCGCCGGACAGCAGATCGAGGCTCCAGAACCGCTGGATGACCAGGAACAGTGCGATGAGCGGGACGATCGCGAGCAGCGCGCCGGTGATGACCAGCGTGTAGAGGGCGGGTTGTCCGGCCCCCTGCTTCAGCAGGGTGAACAGACCGACGGTCATGGGGAACTTCTCGTCGTCGCCGAGCATGATGAACGGCAGCAGGAAGTTGTTCCAGATGGCGACGAACTGGAAGAGGAAGATGGTCACCAGGCCCGGGGACATCATGGGCAGGGCGATCCGCAGGAAGATGCGCCACTCCCCCGCGCCGTCCATCCGGCCGGCCTCCACGAGCTCCATGGGGATCGCGGCCTCGGCGTAGATCCGGCCGAGGTAGACGCCGTACGGCGAGAGGATCAGCGGCAGCAGGACGGAGAGGTACGTGTCCGTCAGATCGGCCTCGGCCATGAGCAGGTACTGCGGGATGGCGAGGATGACCGGGGGCATGAGCACGCCGGTGAGGATCAGGTTGAAGAACGTCTCGCGGCCGCGGAAGCGGTAGACGGCGAGGGCGTAGCCGGCGAGCGCCGACACGATCGTGGAGAGCACGGCGCCGAGGCCCGCGTAGAACACGGAGTTGGCCATCCACCGCCAGTAGAGACCGTCGCGGTACGCGGCGAGGTCGGCGAGGTTGTCGCCGAAGCCGTTCCCGGGCAGGAAGGTGAAGGTGGAGAAGAGGTCGGCGCCCGACTTGGTGGAGGCCACCAGGACCCAGGCGATGGGCAGCAGGCAGTAGAGCGCGCCGAGGAGCAGTGCGGCGGTCGGCAGGAGGGCGACACGGCCGGGGCTGGGGGTCCCCCCGCCGGAGGCAGGGGGAGGCCCCTGGGACGTTCCGGGGGTGCTGCCGGCCGCCGGGGCGGCCTTGCGCACGTGCGGCGGGGAGGCGAGCCCGCTCATCGGGTGGCTCCTTGCTTCGTACGACGGTTGGAGGCCCTGAGCAGGCCGAAGGAGAGCAGGAAGGTGGCGGCGGCGAGGACCACGGCGGTGGCCGACGCGGCGTGGATGTTCCCGCCGGTGAAGGCGTCGTTGTAGACCTTCATCAGGGGGCTCCAGGTGGTGGGGATGCCGTTGGTGAGCGGCCGGAGCGTGGTGGGCTCGTTGAAGACCTGGAGGGTGGCGATGATCGAGAAGAAGAACGTCAGGACCAGGGAGGGCGCCACCATCGGGATCTTGATCCGCAGGGCGATCTGCAGCTCCGAGCAGCCGTCGAGCTTGGCGGCCTCGAAGACCTCGGTGGGCAGCGAGCGCAGCGAGGTGTAGATCACGATCATGTTGAAGCCGGTGCCGCCCCAGACGGCGATGTTGGCCATCGCCAGGTACAGCGGGCCGCCGTCCATCAGGTCCGGCTCCGGCATCCCGAGGGCGTCGAGGAGGTAGTAGAAGGGGCTGACGTCCGGCAGGTAGAGGAAGCCCCACATGAGGGCCGCGATGACTCCCGGGACCGCGTACGGCAGGAAGATCACGAGGCGGGAGAAGGAACGGGCCCGTACGCGCTCGGAGTCGAGCAGCAGCGCGAACAGCAGGGCGAGACCGAGCATGACGGGGACGACGATCGCGCCGTAGCCGAGGATCCGCAGGGCGCTGTGGCCGAGTTCGGAGTCGGTGAGGGCGGCGGTGTAGTTCTCCAGGCCCGCCCAGACCTCGCTCCTGGCTCCCTTGCCCAGACCGAGGCCCTTGACCTCGATCTTGTGCAGGCTGAGCCAGAGCGCGTAGCCGATGGGCAGCGCGAAGAAGAGGACGAAGAGGACGGCGGCCGGGAGGAGGAAGAAGTAGGGGGCGCTTCGCGCTCGTTCGAGGGTGGTGGGCGACGGGTGGTCGTACGGGGCCGACTGGGCCCCGTACGACCGGCGCACGCCCTTGATGGGCTGCGTCACTGGGCGACCTCGAAGCCCTGCTTCTTCAGGTCGGCGACGGTGGCGCCCTGCATCGCGGTCAGGGCGGCGCCGAAGTCGGACTTGGCCTTGGCTGCCTTGCCGAACTCGTCCTTGAAGGAGGTGTAGGCCACGTTCACGTTCGGCCCCCAGGCGGCGGGGGCGGTGGTCTTCGCGATCTCGGCCGCCTTCGTGTAGAAGTCGGCCTGGTTGGCGAAGAAGTCCGGGGACTTGGCCAGCGCGCCGCCGGTCTGGGCGGCGGTGGCGGCCGGGTAGACACCTGCTTCCTTCACCAGGGCGGCGAGCGCCTCGGGGTCGGTGTTCAGCCAGGTGGCGAACTTCGCGGCGGCCGCCTTGTGCTTCGAGTCGGTGGTGACGGCGGTGGTGGATCCGCCCCAGCTACCGGTGGCGGGCTTCGACGCGTCCCACTGCGGCAGCGGGGCCATGGCCCACTTGCCCTTGGTGTCGGGCGCGGCGGTCGTCAGGACGCCCGGCGCCCAGACGGCGCTGACCCAGGCGAGCTGCTGTCCGGTGTTGAGGGCCTTGTTCCATGCGGGGGTGTACATCGGCTGGTTGTCGATGGCGCCCTCCTTGACGAGGCCGCCCCAGAAGTCGGCGACCTTCTGGGTGCCGGGGTCGTCGATGCCGACCTTCCACTTCTGGTCCTGGGTGGTCCACCACTGGGCGCCGGCCTGCTGGGCGAGGCCGGCGAAGAGACCGGAGTCGTTGGAGGAGAAGGTCGTGAGCGCCTTGTCGGGTGCCTTGGTCTTGAGGGCCTTGGCGGTGGCGGCGAACTCGTCCCAGGTGGTGGGGACCGTGAGGCCGTACTGCTGGAACAGGTCGGTCCGGTAGAAGAACATCAGCGGGCCGGAGTCCTGGGGCACCGCGTAGACGGCGTCGGAGCCGAGCGTGGTCTGCTGCCACAGGCCGGGGGCGAAGGCGTCCTTGACGCCGCCGACCTCCTTGGAGATGTCGGCGAGGGCGTCGTTGCTGACCAGCGTCGGCAGCGCCTGGAACTCGGCCTGGACGAGATCGGGGGCCTGGTGGGCCTTGGAGGCCGTGATGATCTTGGTGACCAGGTCGTCGCCGGAGGCCTGCTTCTGGACGGTGACCTTGATGTCCGGGTTCTTCTTGTTCCAGATCGCGGCCACCTTGTCCATGTTGGGCGCCCAGGCCCAGTAGGTGAGCGATACGGGACCGGATTCGGCCTGCTCGCCACTGTCGGACGAGCCGCAGGCGGTGAGCACGGCCGCGCCGAGAGCGACGGCGGTGACAGTGGCGACAACACGGTGGCGCAAAACGATGGGCATGGAGCCTCTCCCCTGACGAGCGGCCCTCCCGTCGCGGAAGGACCTGCCATGCATCTGTGAGCGTTCACAGTAGAGAAACGCTCCGGACACTTGTCAATGGTGGATCGTGTGCGGTTATGTTGCGTTGCCACATCGAGATCTGATGTGTGTACGTTCCCAGATGTTCGAGTTCGACGTTCAGGAGACAACTCATGCCGGACACCGGCCCCCGAGGCCTGCACCGCCTCGCCTTCGGCGGGGACTACAACCCCGAGCAGTGGCCGGAAAGCATCTGGCAGGAGGACGTCCGACTGATGCGCGAGGCCGGCGTCACCATGGTGAGCGTCGGAATCTTCTCCTGGGCGCTGCTCGAACCAGAGCCGGAAACATACGATTTCGGCTGGCTCGACCGGGTCCTGGACCTGCTGCACGAGCACGGCATCCGCGTCGACCTGGGTACGCCGACGGTGGTGCCGCCCGCGTGGTTCTACCGCGCCCACCCCGAGGCGCTGCCGGTCAGCCGCGAGGGCGTGCGGTACGCGTTCGGCTCGCGCGGCGCGATCTGCCACAGCTCACCGGCGTACCGCGAGGCGGCGGCCGGAATCACCACGAAGCTGGCCGAGCGGTACGCGGGACACCCCGCGCTTGCGATGTGGCACGTGCACAACGAGTACGGCGTCCCGGTCAGCGCCTGCTACTGCGACACCTGCGCGGCCCACTTCCGCCGGTGGCTGGACGAGCGGTACGGATCGGTCGAGGCCGTCAATGCAGCGTGGGGCACCGCTTTCTGGGGCCAGCGCTACACCTCGTACGAGCAGATCGACCCGCCGCGCCTGACCCCCACCGTGGGCAACCCGGCCCAGCAGCTCGACCACCGCCGCTTCGCCGACGCCACCATGCGCGAGAACTTCCGCATGGAACGGGACATTCTGCACCGACTCTCCCCCGGCGTCCCCGTCACCACCAACTTCATGACCGCGCTCAGCCAGTGCGACTCGGTCGACTACTGGGCCTGGGGCCGCGAGGTCGACCTCGTCACCAACGACCACTATCTGATCACCGACGGGCGCCGCACCCATGTCAACCTCGCCATGGCCGCCGATCTGACCCGCTCCGTCGCGGGCGGCGCGCCCTGGCTGCTTCTCGAACACGCCACCTCCGGGGTCAACTGGCAGCCCCGCAACCCCGCCAAGCGCCCCGGGGAGATGGCTCGCAACTCCCTCGCCCATGTCGCGCGCGGATCCGAGGGCGCGATGTTCTTCCAGTGGCGCCAGTCCCGGAGCGGCGCGGAGAAGTTCCACTCGGCGATGCTGCCGCACGCCGGAACCGACTCGCGCGTCTGGCGCGAGGTGGTCGGGCTCGGCGCCGATCTCGACTCGCTGGCCACGCTGCGCGGCACGCGTACCGTCCCGGACGTCGCCATGGTGTGGGACTGGCAGTCGTGGTGGGCACAGAGCCTGGAGTGGCGCCCCTCCGAGGACCATGATGCCCGCGAGCGCGCCGACAGCTTCTACGAGACCCTCTACGACCGGCATCTGACCGTGGACTTCGCCCACCCGGAGGCCGATCTGTCGGCGTATCCGCTGGTCGTGGTGCCCGCGCTGTACCTCACCGCGGAGGCCGCCGGCCGCAACCTGCGGGAGTACGTGGAGAACGGCGGCACGCTCGTCGTCTCGTACTTCTCCGGGATCGTCGACGAGCACGACGCCGTCCACCCGGGCGCGTACCCGGGCGTCCTGCGCGACGTGCTCGGGCTGACGGTGGAGGAGTGGTCGCCGCTGGGCGAGGGCGAGTCGGTGCGGATCGCGGGACCGGGCGGGGCGACGCTGCCCGCGGACGTCTGGACCGAGATCCTGGTCGAGCGCGGGGCCCAGCCCGTGTGGACGTACGCGGACGGGCCGGCCGCCGGGCGCCCGGCCGTCACCCGCCACCGCCTGGGCAAGGGCACCGCCTGGTACGTCTCCACCCGGCTCGACGCGGCCTCACTGGACACCATCCTCGGCGCGGCCTGCGAGGACGCCGGCATCGCTCCCCGCGGCGACCTCGCGCATGACGTCGAGGTCGTCCGCCGCTCCGGCGACGGTGGTGACTACCTCTTCGCCCTCAACCACACGGAGCACGACGCGAAGGTGCCACTGGACTCCCCCGGCACCGAACTCCTCGGCGGCGAACGCGCCGTCGGCCACCTCGCCCTCCCGGCGGGTTCGGTCCGCGTCGTACGCCTCGACGTCTGACCGCCCCCATGACTCCCCGGGGGCGGGCGTCCCGCACGCGCGCCCCCGGGTGAACGGCACCACCGCACCACCTTCCTTTTCCCTCCACCGTCGAAGGGACATCGACGATGTACGCCGTTCCCCGCACCCTGCGGTCACTCATGTCAGGTACACGCCTACGAGTCGTCGCGGCCTCCGCGCTCGGCGCCCTGCTCCTGGCCGCACTGCCCGCGGCACCCGCCCAGGCGGCGACCACGCTCGCCAACACCGGTTTCGAGGCCGACGGCACCGGAACCGCCACACCCTCCGGCTGGTCCACCTACTCCGCGACCGGTCAGAACGCGGCCTCGTTCACGGAGGCCGGCGGCCATGCCGGGAGTCACCGGCTGAGCCACTGGGCCTCGACCGCCTACCAGGTGGAGACGTACCAGTACCTGTCCGGGCTGACCGACGGCAACTACACGCTGAGCGCCTGGGTGCGCTCCGGCGGCGGCCAGAGCTCCGCCTATCTCGCACTGCGCGACTGCGGCTCCGCCGAGCAGCGCACCGACCTGCCGCCCACCCCGAACGGCGCCTGGATACGCCTCGTGACCTCGGTGAAGGTGACCGGCGGCCAGTGCACGGTCAGCGTCAACTCCCACGCGTCGGCGGGCCAGTGGCTCAACGTCGACGACCTCACCTTCACCTCCGGCTCGACGGGCCTGTCCGTCAAGGGCGTCGACATCTCCTCGCTGAAGAAGAGCGAGGACCTCGGCGGTACGTACCGCACCGGCGCGGGGGCGACCGGGGATCCCGTGGCGATCCTGAAGTCCGCGGGCGCCACCTACGGCCGGCTCAAGGTGTGGGTGAATCCGGCCGACGGCTACAACAACAAGGCGCGCGTCCTGGCGACGGCCCAGCGCATCAAGGCGCAGGGCATGAAGCTGCTCGTCGACTTCCACTACTCCGACACCTGGGCCGACCCCGGCGCCCAGGCCAAGCCCGCCGCCTGGGCCGGTCACTCGTACGGTCAGCTCACGACCGACGTGTACAACCACACCTACGACGTCCTGAACGCGCTGAAGTCGCAGGGCACGACGGCCGACATGGTGCAGATCGGCAACGAGATCAACACCGGGATGCTGTGGCCCGAGGGCTCGACGGACAACTGGTCGCAGCTGGCGGGGCTCCTGAAGGCGGGCATCTCCGCCACCAAGGCCGTCTCCTCCTCCACGCAGGTCGCGCTCCATCTCGCGCACGGCGGCGACAACGCCCTGTACCGCTGGTGGTTCGACAACGCGACCGCTCAGGGTGTCTCGTACGACGTCATCGCGCTGTCCTTCTACGGATACTGGCACGGATCCCTGTCCGCGCTGCAGGCCAACCTCGACGACATCTCCGCCCGGTACGGGAAGAAGGTCATGGTCGCCGAGACGGCGTACCCGTTCCGGCTGGACAGCGAGGACGGCCACGAGAACATCATCGACGCGTCGGCGGAGCTGGTCCCGGGTTACCCGGCGAGCACTGCCGGCCAGTCGGCCTGGCTGCGGGACGTGATGAACGTCGTGGAGGCCGTGCCGAACGGTCGCGGCCTGGGTGTCGTCTACTGGGAGCCCACCTGGACCGCCGTCGCCGGCAACGGCTGGAACCCGGCGGACCCCGCGTCGGGCAACGGCTGGGAGAACCAGGCCCTGTTCGACTACGACAGCAGGCTGCTGCCGGCGGCCTCCTGGCTCGCCCATCGCTGACCGGACACCACGGCGACCGGCCTCGCCTGGGGAGACGCCGAGGGTGTCAGCCCCCTCTTCGGATCACCGCGCGATCTCGGCGGCGGGACCCATGACGATCACCGGTTCCTTGGCCGGGTCCAGTTGGCGCAGCAGCTGTCGCATGACGTCGGTCGTCAGGGAGATGCACCCCTGTGTGGGGCCGCCGTGGTCGACATGGATCCAGACGCCTCCGCCACGCTCCTCGCCGAGCGGGCGTTCCTTGTCCAACGGGGTCGTTCCGGAGACGCGGTTGTAGTCGATGGCGACCACGTAGTCGAACGACCCTTCCAGGGGTTCGCCGAGGAATCCGGTGCCCGGGGAGACGAACTGCTCGTCCTGGTCGTAGGGCAGCAGGGCTCCGGGGTCCGGCATCAGACCGCCGGCGTCGCCGAGCGTGAAGACTCCGATGGGGGTGCGCAGATCGCCGACCGTGTGGTCGGTCGTCCAGCCGCGCAGCGCGTTGTGCGCAGTCCAGGGACCGGCGGCGCGCTGCCACCTCCCGGCCGCGTCCCGCTCGTAGAGCACTGCCTTGGCCACGTTGGTGTTGCGGGTCTTCCCCGTGACCACGAACACCTGGCGTGTGCCGTCCGGAATTCTCGTACGGGTGGCGGGACCGAGGCCGGGAGGTGCGGCGGGCCGGGCCGCGGGCGCGGCGGGCCGGGGCGCGGCGGCCCCGGAGCCCGCGTTCTTGGCCGCGGCGCGGGGCGGGGCGGGTGGCGTGGATTTCTCGGGTGACACCGTCATGTAGCCGACTACGGCGAGTGTCGCGCACAGGGCGGCGGTCAGCCCACGGCCGGGGCGTACCTTCCTGACAGGCATGGGGCGGCATCCTCCGACGCTCGGAAACGGCAGTGCGGCGATGTGTACCCGGTCCGCGTATGTCTCTGTCGGAAGAGCGGCTTACTCACCCGACCGGGGCAGAACCGACGGATCACCGAGGGTCGTTTCTGAATAGCTGTCAGGGAGAGGTGCGCTCTCGGGAAGAGTTGCCGCGCCATCAGGAAGGAGCGGCGCCCTGGCTGTCCCACTACCGGGGAGCCTGTTCGTCGGGGTGGGAAACGCCCAGCAGCTTCGCGGCCTGCCCTGCGAGGGCCGCCGGGTCGAGGGGTTCCGTCGGACCGGGCCGCAGGCCGAGTTCCCGGTAGCGCTCGATCACCACATCGAGCGCCTCGTACGGGCCTGGCCTGGATACTTCCGGAAAGCTCTCCCGGAGCTCCGCGACCTCCATGATGCGGCGGGACGTGCCTCGGCCGGGAGTGCGGCCCAGATCTCCGAGTTCATGATCCGGTGTCAGGCGGTGGCGGCGGGGGTCTCGTCGAGCTCCCAGGCGTGGCGCTTGAACTCGCGGACGAAGTCGGGGTGGTCCTCCCAGTTGCGGGCGACGCCGCGCAGGACGTCCCAGTTGTGCTCCAGGGCCTGGTCGATGATGTTGCGCATCGCCGGGTCGGCGGCCGCCCGCTGCTCGGCGAGGCCCTTGACCGCCGCGGCGGCCTTCACGGTGCCGAGGAGGGCCCGCAGGGCACGGGAGGTGTCGTCCATCCCGAATCCGTGGTCGCTGCCGTTCTCGGGGTCGAACAGCGGCCGGAGACGGTCCTCGATGAACGCGGTGATCCGCTCGAAGTGCTGGACGTCCATCGGGGTCTCCCTCTCGCCGCTCCACCACGGGCCGGCCTGTCGCGTGCTTCTGTCGTCCGCGCGGTGCTTCGGCCGCGCCCCGTGATTATCCCGTGTCCCCTACGGGAGCGACGGCGGGGCCATCCGTATGTCGTGCCACAGGGCGTGCGCGGCGCTCGCGCCCTCGGTGCGGTCGTCGGGCACGTCCCAGACGTGGACGGCGGGTGCGGCGGGTTCTGCGAGGGCGGCGTCGGTGAGCGGGGCCCACCCCGGGTCTCCGGTGGCCGCGAAGGCGGCCCAGGCGTCGACCATCCGCCGGGACAGCGCGTGGTCGTCGGCGTCGGCGGGGCCGCCGGTCAGGAAGTCGACGCCCGTGGCCTCCAGGGTGCCGAGGGCGAAGGGCACGTCGGCCGCGTGCCAGGCACGCACCGGACTTCCGTCGGGTCGGGTACGGCGCCGGTCGAAGCGCGACAGGAACGTGCGGCCGCCGGCGAGGGCGTGGGCCTCGGCGAGGCGGACGGTGGGGACGGCGAAGACCGCGTCGCCCGCGAGGGCGAGGTAGACGTCGCGTACCGGCGCGCCCGGCATGAGGGCGCGGTAGGCGGCGACGAGGTCCGGGGGAAGGCCGTAGTCGGCGGCGAACCGGTCGAGGCCGTCGTCCGTGGTGACCGGCGGCATGCTGCCCACCTGGTGCATCAGCCAGTACTCCTCGGTGGTGTGGCAGACGAGGAGGTCGACGGGGCAGGCCGCGCCGCCGACGGCCGGGGCCTCGACCGGGTCCCGGCTCAGCAGCCCGCCGTCGAGGACGGGGCCGTAGAGGACGGTGTCGTAGTGGAGGAAACCTGAGTCGGGATCGCCGGCGTACCGTGCCACCACCCGGTCCGACGCCTCGACGAGAGCGCCGGGGGGCGCGGAGAGCAGGCCTTCGGCGGTGGGGGCGACACCTGCGGCCGCGGCCACCTCGCGGGCCAGGCGCTCGGCGAGCTCCGGCGGGAAGAACGCGTCGGGGACGCTGTGGGCGATGGCTCGGTGGAAGAGTCCGTCGGCCCGCGCGCTGCTCATCAGGCAGGCGATCGAGCCGCCGCCGGCGGACTGGCCGGCCACCGTGACGTTGTCGGGGTCGCCGCCGAAGGCGGAGATGTTGTCGCGCACCCACTCCAGCGCGGCGATCTGGTCGAGCAGTCCCCGGTTGCCGGGAAAGCCGGGGACATGGCCGAACCCCTCGAAACCGAGGCGGTAGTTGCACGTCACCACGGTGAGTCCGGCGCGCGCCAGGGCTGTCCCGTCGTAGTCGGGCTGGGCTGACGAGCCGAAGGTGTAGGCGCCGCCGTGGATCCAGAAGAGCACGGGCTGCGGCTGTGAGGTGTCCGCCGTGGACCAGATGTTGAGGGTGAGGACGTCCTCCTGGTCAGCGCGCCAGACGGGGGCGCCGGGCAGCTCCGCCGACTGCGGTGCCACCGGCCCGAAGAGGGTGCAGTCCCGTACCCCGTCCCAGGGCTCGGCCGGCATCGGCGCCCGGAAGCGGCCGCCGTCGAACGGCGGTGCGGCGTACGGGATGCCCAGGGTGACACGCAGCCCGTCGACGACCGTGCCTCGCACCGGTCCCTGCTTCGTCACCACGATGTCCTCGGCGGCACGCGCACGCACAGGCGGAACTCCCCCTCTTGTTCGTCGCGGCCGGTGTCTCCGTGCGACAGGACACCCTCGCACGGGGCCAGTGGCCGGACAATCGAATAAAGATCATTCCAGGGCTGCGGCGTCCGGCGCGGCAGGATCGGGGTCCAGGGGCTGTTCGGCCCAGATCACCTTGCCCTCCGCCGTGTAGCGGGTGCCCCAGCGCCGGGTGAACTGGGAGATCAGGAAGAGGCCGCGGCCGCCCTCGTCGGTGGTGCGCGCGTGGCGCAGATGGGGGGAGGTGCTGCTGGCGTCGAAGACCTCACAGATCAGGGTGCGCTCGAGGATGAGGCGCAGCCGAATCGGCCCCGAGGCATGCCGGATGGCGTTGGTGACCAGTTCACTGACGACGAGTTCGGTGGTGAAGGCGAGCTCCTCCAGCCCCCATGAGGCCAGTTGGCGTGCGGCCATCACCCGGGCGCGGGCCACGACCGCCGGGTCGGCGGGCAACTCCCACACGGCGACCTGTCCGGCCGCCAGGCTGCGGGTCCTGACCAGCAGGAGGGCCGCGTCGTCGGTGTAGGGCCGGCTGGGGGCCAGTTCGTCGACGACGCTGCGGCAGAGTTCGTCGAGCGGCAGGTCCCGCGATCGCAGGACACGGGAGAGTCCTTCCTTGCCCGCGCCGGGCGCGGCGATCAGGCCCTTGGTGTAGAAGGCCAGCACGGTGCCCTCTTCCAGGGGCAGTTCGACGGATTCGAACGGCAGGCCTCCGATGCCCAGGGCCGGGCCGGGCGGCAGTTCGGGAAAGTCGACGGTTCCGTCGGGGGCGACGACGGCGGGCGCGAGGTGGCCGGCGCTCGCGAGGTCGCAGCGCAGGCTGACCGGGTCGTAGACCGCGTACAGGCAACTGGAGCCGACGGCCCCGGGGTTGGTGGTGCCGCCGATGCCGGGCTCCCTACCCTCCCGTGTCGCCTGCAGGACCAGGTCGTCCAGGTGGGCGAGGAGTTCCTCCGTCGACAGGTCGAGGTCCGCCAAGGTCCGCACGGCCGTACGGAGCTGGCCCATGGTCGCGGCGGCCTCGATGCCGTGTCCGAGCACCTCGCCGACGACGAGGGCGACGCGGGCTCCCGAGAGGGGGATGACGTCGAACCAGTCGCCGCCGAGGCCGGAGAGTTCGTCGGCCGGACGGTAGAAGGAGGCCGCGTCGACGGCTTCCTGCTGCGGCACGCCGTGCGGAAGGAGGCTGCGCTGGAGGACGAGCGCGGCGGCGCGCTCACGGGCGTATCGGCGGGCGTTGTCCAGGCAGACGGCGGCGCGGGCGACGAGCTCCTCCGCGAGCCGCAGGTCGTCCTCGTCGAACGCCTCGTCCCGCCGCGAGCGGAAGAACGTGGCCACGCCGAGGGTGACGCCCCGGGCGAGGATCGGCACGACCATGGCCGTGTGCGCCAGGGGGTCGGTGGACGGCCGTGGGGCGGTGTCGGCGGATGGTGGCTGTACTGGCTCCGCCGACGTGGACGGTACGGGCTCGGCGGATGGGGGCTCCGCAGGCTTGGCGGGTGCTGAGCGTACGGGTGCGCCGGAAGTGGGCTCCGCAGGCGCGGCCGTCGTGTCCTGCCCGGGGCCCGCGGTCGTGACCGGTCCCGTACTGTCGCGGAGTTCCGGCCCCTTGGCCGGGAGTGCCGACTCCCTGGCGGCGGCGTCCAGTCGGGCGGCGCGCCAGGACCGGCCGTGGGCCAGGCAGCCGATTTGAGGGGACGACGGCAGGTAGGCGGCCTCCTCCCCCGGCTCTGCCACCGCCTCGGACGCGCCCGCGCGCGCCATCTGGACGCCCGCGCGCACCAGTTGTACGGCGGCCGCGGCGGTCGGCCCCGGGGACGGCTCGGCGCCCCGGATCACGGAGTCCAGCAGGTCGACGGCGACGAGGTCGGCGAGGCCGGGCACCGCCACATCCGCGAGGTCCTGGGCGGTCCCCATGATGTCCAGGCTGCGGCCGATCCGTTCGCTCGCCAGCGCCATCAGGGCGAGCCGGAGGCGCGCGCGGTAGCGGTCGGTGATGTCGACGACCGCGTAGCAGACCCCGAGGGGGCGGCCGTCGTCGTCCTCGAGCCGGATGAACGACATGGCATGGGCGTGGTCCCGGCCGGGAACGGCCCGGGTCCGGCCCACGTGTTCGTACCCCGTGACCGGGTCGCCGGTGTCGAGGACCTGGCGCATCTTCGACTCGAGGAGCTCCGCGTTCAGGCCGGGCTGGATCTCCGCGAGACGTCGGCCCCGGCGCTCGTCGGCGCGGCCTCCGCCGAAGTGCTCCAGCGCGGTGTTGGACCATACGCAGCGCAGTTCGGTGTCGACCAGCGCGAGCCCGACGGGGGCCTCGACGACCATCCGTTCCAGCAGGGCGGGCCCCATGGTCCACTGGCGGGAGGGTGCCGCGCGGGCGGCCACGGCCAGCCAGCGTGCCGGTGTCGCCTCCCCGGGCAGGGGCAGGAGCGTGACGTCGACCGCGATGTCACGGCCGTCACGATGACGCGCCAGGAGGACACCCGACCAGCCGCCGTCCGTCGTGCAGCTCTCCACGATGGCGGGCAGACGCGCGACCTCGTTCGGCGCGAGCAGGGACTCGACGTGCCGGCCGCGCAACTCCTCGGGCGAGTGGCCGAGGAGCCGCTCGGTGGCGTGTGGGCGACCGATGACGACCCCGCCCTCGTCGAAGAGGAGGACGACGGAGTCCGCGACGCCGAACGCCGGCGCCTGCCCGGCGGTGTCTGTGTCCTCGGGTCTCCCCACGGCCGTCGGCTCCGTTCTCGGCTCCCACCCTGTTTTTCCCTTTTATCACACTGCGCACTCTTCCTTCCGGGTGCTGCGCGGGCGTCACCCCTTCGGCGGACGGGCCGGGTTCCCGAGCCGCCGGAGAGGTTAGTCAGCACTCAAGGACCGACGACCGGGAGGCGGGCACGTGACTCGACCGAAGATCCTCGTGGTGGGCGCCGGCTTCGCCGGGGTCGCCTGCGTGCGTCGACTCGAGCGGCGGCTGACCGCGAGGGAGGCGCAGATCTCGCTGCTCACGCCGTTCTCGTACCAGCTGTATCTGCCCCTGCTCCCCCAGGTGGCGGCCGGGGTGCTGACACCGCAGTCGGTCGCGCTGTCACTGCGGCGGAGCGAGCGGCACCGGACGCGGATCATTCCGGGCGGCGCCGTCGGTGTGGACACGGCGGCGAAGGTCTGTGTCGTCCGGACGATCACGGGTGAGCTCGTGAACGAGACGTACGACCATCTGGTGCTGACGCCCGGCAGTGTGACGCGCACCTTCGACATCCCCGGTCTGAGCGAGCACGCGCGGGGGATGAAGACGCTCGCCGAGGCGGTGTACATCCGCGACCACGTGATCGCCCAGCTCGATCTCGCCGACGCGGGCCAGGACGAGGCCGAGCGGGCGGCGCGGCTGCGGTTCGTGGTGGTGGGCGGCGGATACGCGGGGACGGAGACGGCCGCCTGTCTGCAGCGGCTCACGCACAACGCGGTCAAGCGGTACCCGCGCCTCGATCCGAAGCTGATCAAGTGGCATCTGGTGGACCTGGCCCCCAAGCTCATGCCCGAGCTCGGCGACAGGCTCGGCGGCGCGGCGCTGGAGATCCTGCGCCGGCGCGGGATCGAGGTCTCGCTCGGTGTCTCGGTCGCCTCTGTGGACAACGACGCGGTGACGCTCACCGATGGCCGGGTGCTGCCGAGCCGGACACTGATCTGGACGGCCGGGGTGGCCGCCAGCCCGCTGATCGGCACGCTGGGCGCGGAGACGCTGCGGGGTCGCCTCGTGGTGACCCCCGACATGGTCGTGCCCGGCATGGACGGGGTGCACGCCCTGGGCGACGCCGCGGCCGTGCCGGACCTGGCCAAGAACGAGGAGGGGGCGATCTGCCCGCCGACCGCGCAGCACGCCCATCGACAGGGCAAGCAGGTGGCCGACAACATCGTGGCGACCCTGCGGGGGGAGCCGACGTATCCGTACTTCCACCGGGATCTCGGCCTGGTGGTGGATCTGGGCGGGCGGGACGCGGTCTCGAAGCCGCTCGGCGTGGAGCTGCACGGGACGCCCGCCCAGGCGGTCGCCCGCGCATATCACTGGGCGGCGCTGCGGACCCATGTGGCCAAGGCGCGTGTGATGACGAACTGGTTGCTCAACGCCGTGGCCGGCGACGACTTCGTCCGTACGGGGTTCCTGGCGTCCCGGTCCGGAACCCTGGCCGACTTCGAGTACACCGACGCCTACCTCACGCCTGAACAGGTCCGGGAGCACACCTCGGCTCTGCGCGCGCAGGACTGAGGCCCCGCGCACGGTCCAGTCGGTCCAGGCCGGCCCCGGCGCCGGTGGGTCAGAGCCAGCCGTTGCGGCGGAAGCTGCGGTGGAGGAGGACGCAGGCGGTGGCCATCGCGGCGACGACGATCGGGTAGCCGTAGGTCCAGCGGAGTTCCGGCATGTGCTCGAAGTTCATCCCGTACACACCACAGACCATCGTGGGGACGGCGATGATCGCCGCCCATGCCGTGATCTTGCGCATGTCCTCGTTCTGGGCGACGGTCACCTGCGCCAGATGCGCCTGGAGGATCGAGTCGAGCAGGGCGTCGAAGGACGCGATCTGTTCCGTGACCCGGGAGAGGTGGTCGGCGACGTCACGGAAGTACGGCTGTATGTCCGGGCCGACGAGCGCCAGCGGCTGCGCGGCGAGGGCCTGCAGCGGGCGGTCGAGAGGCGTCACCGCCCGCTTGAGTTCGAGCAGTTCCCGCTTCAGCTGGTAGACGCGACCGGCGTCGCCGCGGGACGACTGCTCGCTGAAGACGGCAGTCTCGACGGCGTCGATGTCGTTCTGCACGGCGTCGGCGACGGCGAGGTAGTCGTCCACCACATGGTCCGCGATGGCGTGCAGGATAGCCGCGGGCCCCTTGGCCAGCTGTTCGGGCTCCGCCTCCAGGGCTTCCCGCAACGGACCGAGCGAGCCGTGCCTGCCGTGCCGGACCGTGATGACGAAGTCGGAGCCGGTGAAGACCATGAGCTCGCCCGTGTCGACGACCTCGCTGGTGGCGGTCAGCTCCTCGTGCTCGACGTAGCGGACCGTCTTGAAGACGGCGAAGAGCGTCTGGTCGTACCGCTCCACCTTCGGCCGCTGATGGGCGTGTACGGCGTCCTCGACGGCCAGCGGATGCAGCCCGAAGAGCTCGGCGAGTCCGGCGAACTCCTCGACGGACGGCTCGTGCAGCCCGATCCAGACGAACCCGTCGCCCGACTTGCGTACCCGTCGGACCGCCTCTTCCGCGGGGCAGGGCCCCCGCTGCCGCGCCCCGTCCTCGTACACCACACAGTTCACGACCGCGGTCCCCAACGGCGAGCGCGCCGGGTGGCTGAGGTCGACGGTGCGGCGGTAGGCGCGACGGACGGTGCGCCGGAGGTTGCGGATGATGGGCACGTGGGGCTCCTCAGGACGATCAGCGGTCAGTGTGCCATCCACTGACCGTGAGCGGGACTCCTGACAAATGTCACAGGGTTCCTGTGCACAAGATCCTCCCGAGGGTGGAGGGCGGGCCGGGCGGCCGAGACGAGGATGAATCCACCGCATTCAACGAGGGAAGCAGGATCCACCCATGTCTTCGTCCCACAGGGCCCGACTTTCGTCCGTCGCCGCGGCCACCCTGATAGCACTCTCCGCCTCGGCGTTACCGGCACAGGCCGTCGCCGCCGAGCCCGGCTCCGCCACGGCCGCGTCCCCCGCCGCGGCAGCCCTCCCCGGCCACGGTCTCGACCGCGCGGCGCTGCGCGGCTCGCTCGACGCCTTCCACAAGGCGGGGATGTACGGCGCCTATTCGGCGGTCCGCGACGGTTCCGCGCAGTGGCGGGGAGCCACCGGCTTCGCCGACGTCGACACCCGTCGGCCCGCGCGGCCGGACCTCGAGCACCGGGTCGGCAGCATCACCAAGACCTTCACGGCCGTCGCCGTCCTCCAGCAGGTCGGTGCCGGACGCATCGACCTGGACGCTCCCGTCGGCCGCTACCTTCCCGACGTCGTGCCCGGCGAGCGAGGCCGGCAGGTGACCGTGCGGATGCTGCTCAACCACACCAGCGGCATCGCCGACTACGTCCTGCCCGCCTTCCCCGGCATCCTCGAGAACCCCGGCAAGACCCTCGACGAGAACCGGCTGCGACACATCGCCCCCGAGGAACTCGCCCGCCTGGGACTCGCGGCCCCGCCCGTCGTGCAGCCCGGGAAGCACTCGTACTCCAACACCAACTACATCCTGGCCGGGATGATCCTGGAGCGGGTCACCGGTCAGAAGGCCGAGGCGTACATCACCCGGAACGTCATCCGCAAGGCCGGCCTGCGCCACACCTATTTCCCGCGCACCGCGTCCATCCAGGGACCGCACGCCAGGATGTACGAGTCGTTCTTCGGTCTGATCGACCCGCCCCGCGACTACAGCGACTACGACATGTCGTGGGCCGGGACGGCCGGCGCCCTGGTCTCGACGACGGGCGACCTCAACGACTTCTACCGCGCGCTGCTGAAGGGGCGGCTGCTCGGTGCGGCCGAGCTGCGCGCGATGAAGACCACCGTCCCGGCGTACGAGACGGAGCCGGGCGAGGAGCCGAACATGCGCTACGGCCTGGGGATCTACACCCTGAAGGTGCCCAGCGGCGGCTGGTACTGGGGGCATGACGGAGGCGTCTTCGGCGCCGGAACATGGGCTCTGTCCACCGAGGACGGCCGTCGCCAGGTCGCCATCGGCTACAACCTCATGAAGTACCAGCGCTTCGACGACCAGGGCCGCCCGCTGCCGGACCCCGTCACCGGCGCGCTGTACGCCCACGTCGACGGGGCCCTGTCCGGTGCGCCCGCGTCGGCAAGCGGTGGCGCTCCCGCGTCCGCCCGCGGTGTGGCGCCGCAGAGTGCCGAGGCGCTGCCCGGCCTGCCGATCGGCCCGGACGCGATGCACCAGGCGTCCCTCCGGTAGGCGCGCGCTCCTTCCGAGAGTTCCCGGTTCCCGGCCGCCCCCCGGCGGCCGGGAACCGGCGTCAGCGGGACTGCAGGGCGTCCAGGGCCACGGCCTGCGCTATCGCCAGGCGGCGATCGAGGTGCGCGTCGCCGATCTCCAGGACGTAGCGGTCCCGCAGGCCGAACTGCTTGTTCACCGACATCACCGGACGGCCGTCGGCGGCGAAGTCGAAGTGGTACGGCCAGGCGAACGGCAGCACGTCGACGAACGGGATCAGGTCCCAGACCCTGCGGACGACGGCCACGGTCATGTTGCGCTCCACACCGGTGGTCTCGGCACCGGCGCCCTCCTGGTTCATGTGCCAGGTGCTGCGCAGCAGGGAGGCGGCGAAGTTCTTGCGGAGCGTGCCGACGGGGCTGCCCGAGGCCGCGCGTATGTCGTAGGTCGCGCCGAGATCCACGATCTGCCGGGCCTGGAAGGTGAAGAGGACCTGCCGCTGGGACTCGTCCGTGTAGAAGGTGATCTGCTCCTTCAGGGCCATCCTCTTCTGGTGGGCGAACGCGACGACCTCCCCGTCGGCGCCGTCCGGTCCTGCCGTGTGAACCACATACCGATTGGCCATCGGCGTGAGCTTCTGGCGGATGTGGAAGCGGTGCTGCGACTGCTCGAGACCCACGGTGCACTCCACGTTCGTCGTTGACTCCACGCCGATGATCGCGCCCGGTCCGAGGCCGCCGCAGTCATCGAAAGTCGTTTCCCACGACGACGAACGGATGGCGTGATTCCGGTGGACGGGACGGGCGCGGGGCCCACGTCCCGTCCACCGGGCGGGGCGTCAGCCCCGGGAGGCCGCCAGGAGGGCGTCCGAGGTGATGAGGGCGGTCGAGCCCGGGGCCGTACAGGCGTAGGCACCGGCCACCGCGCCGAGGCGGGCGCAGTCCAGAACGTCCCGGCCGGCGAGCCTGCCGTAGAGGAAGCCGCTGACGAACGCGTCACCCGCGCCGTTGGAGTCGACGACGGGCGTGGGCGGGGCGACGGCCGGGACGTGGCGCGGGGTGGGGTCGCCGTCCCGGGTGAGGACGTACGAGCCGTTGGCGCCCGCTGTGGCGACCACGGTCTGCGCGCGGCCCTCGCGCAGGATCTCCCGCATCAGGTCCGGGGTTCGCTCGCCCGGCCCCTCTGCGCTGAAGAAGACGAGGTCGGAGCGGAGGGCGAACTCCCGGTGGTGCTCGGCGAGCCCGTCCCAGTCGTGGACATCGGTGGAGACCGGTACGCCCAGGGCCTCGATGTCGTCGTAGAGGAAGCGCGTGAAGTTCATGATGGACAGGTGTGCGTGGCGCGCACGCCGCAGCCGGGGCAGGTAGAACTCCCGGGGCATCCGCAGGTCGGCGGGGTCCCTGGCGTCGTAGAACGACATCCGGCGCCCTGTCGCGTCCACGAAATTGACCGCGCGGCGCGTGCCGGCGGGCGAGATCACCGGGGCGAACTCGACGTCCCCCTCGGCCATACGCTCACGGACGAGTGCCCCGATCCCGTCGTCGCCGATGCAGTCGAGCAGGGCGACCTTGAGGCCGAGGGCGCGGGTGCCGAGGGCCACGTTTCCCCCGGTGTGCCCGGCCCACTCCTCGATCGGACCGACCTGGACCGAGTCGGCGAGCGGGACGGGCAGGGCGTCGACCCGGATCACGGTGTCCACGCCGCTGCCACCGAACACCAAGACGTCGTACTGCGCCTGTTGTTGACTCATGGTTCCGCCTCTCAGGTCCCGCCGCGGACCAGTATGGCCGGACCTGCGGTACGGATGATCGGAGAGGGGTGACCGAGGGGACCGCGCGGGCCGTCATCAAGGCCCCGGGGCCGCGCCGCTCAGTCGGCGGAGTCGCCGCCCCGGCCGAGGCTCGAGTTCCGGTTCGTGCGGCTCGAGCGGCGTACCAGTTCGCCGGCCGCCAGGGTCACGGTGGCCACCGCGCGCACCCAGCGCGGGCCGCCGCGCGCCGCCCACACGACACAGACGCACCCTCCGACGGCGAGCACGAGGACGCCGGACAGGATGAGCAGAGCCATGCTCCTCCCCCTTCCTTACTGTTGTGGTCCTCGTCATCCTCTCACCGGCGAACCGGCCGCCGGAGAGCCCCTCAGCACCTTCAGTCCCGGTAGTCCGGGCAGGTCCGGTCCAGGAGGCGGAGCATGGCCGCCCATGCCAGTTCGTACGCGTCGTCGTCCTGGAAGTCGGCCGTGGCCTCGCCCGTGAGTTGTCGGGCCGTGTACTCGCAGACTTCGGCGGGCGGTATCACCAGAGGGCCGCCGCCGGCCTGGGCGGTGACCTGGATCTCGCAGGCCCGCTCCAGGTAGTACATGCGCAGGAAGGCCTGGGCGGCGGTCTCGCCGACGGTCAGCAGGCCGTGGTTGCGGAGGATCAGTGCCGGGTGGGGGCCGATGTCGGCGACGAGGCGTCGCTGTTCGTCGAGGTTGAGGGCGACGCCCTCGTAGTCGTGGTAGCCCACGCGGTTGTGGAACTCCATGGACATCTGGTTGAGCGGGAGCAGCCCCTGCTCCTGCGCGGCGACGGCGCAGCCGGCCTTGGTGTGGGTGTGCAGGACGCAGTGCGCGTCGGCGCGGGCGGCGTGGATGGCGCTGTGGATGACGAAGCCGGCCGGGTTGACGGGGTACGGGGTCGGTTCGACGGGGTTTCCGGCCAGGTCGATCTTCACGAGGTTGGAGGCGGTGATCTCCTCGAAGAGCAGCCCGTAGGGGTTGATGAGGAAGTGGTGCTCGGGTCCGGGCAGCCGGAGGGAGATGTGGGTGAAGATCAGGTCGGTCATCCGGAAGTGGGCCACGAGCCGGTAGACGGCGGCGAGTTCGCGGCGCAGCCGGAGCTCCTCGGCGGTCCTCGTCGGCGTTGCGGTGGTCATGCGGCGGCTCCTTCGGGGGCGGGGGCGGTCGGGTCGACGACCGGGGCGGTAGCGGTCGGGTCCATGACGGGGGCGATGGCGGCGGCGGTCGGGTCCACGACGGGTGTCAGCGGGCGGCCGGTGCGGTGCCAGGCGAGGACGTTCTCGGCTGGTCCGCACACATAGGCGCGGCGCGAGGTGTCGGACAGGAACGCGCTGTGGGGAGAGAGCTGGATGCGCGGGTGGGTGCGCAGCGGATCGTCGGCCAGGGGCGGTTCCACGGGGAAGACGTCGAGTGCGGCGCCCACCAGCCGGCCGGTGTCGAGGGCCGTCAGCAGGGCTTCCGGGTCGACGAGTTCACCGCGTGCGACGTTGACGAGGAAGCCGCCGGGGCGCAGCCGCCCGAGCAGCGCTCCGTCGACGAGGCCACGGGTCGCCGGGGTCAGGGGGACGTGCAGGGAGAGGACGTCGCTCGCCGCGGCGAGGGCGCCGAGGTCGTCGTACCGTGCGACGCCGGACGGCCAGTGGGCCGGGTCGGCGTGCGGGTCGTACGCGGCGACCCGCCCGAAGACGGGGGCGGCGAGCGCCGCGAAGGAACGGGCGATCCGGCCGAGACCGACGAGGCCCAGGGTCAGTTCGCTCGCGCGGCGCGGCAGGTGGCGCTGCCGGGCGAAGTCGGCGTTCCAGCCGCCGGAGCGGACGACGGCGTCGGCCTGCGGGAGGCGACGTACAAGCGAGAGCATGGAGGCGAGCGCATGGACGGCGACGTCCTCGGTCGCGGCGTCGGGGAGGTTGGCCACCCACAGTCCCCGGCGTCGGGCCTCGGTCGTGTCGACCATGTCGTACCCGGCGGACATGGTGGCGAGGATCCGCAGCCCGGGCAGCCGGTCGAGCAAGGCCGCGTCGATCCGCGCGTAACCGACGATCAGGGCGACGGCGTCCGCGGCGATCTCGGCGATGACGTCGGGGTCCCGCGTGCCGGCGACGCGCACCTCGAAGCCGGCCTCCTCCAGCAGACGGACGCCCGGTGCGGGGTCGAGGTCATCGGTGTCGGTGAAAACGGCGACGGGCTGGTTCACACCGCCCCCTTCTCGCTAGTGCAGCTGATTCGTCGGTCAACGATGGACAGAACTTACGATTCATCTGAGCTGGCTGTCCACCGACAGATGCACCGGATATCCGTGACGCATGTCACGAACGCGATCCAGCCGCACCTCCGTACCCGAGAATGACTGCGGACCCGGGCCCGAACGCCGCCCCCGGGCCATCGAGCCGAGGAGATCACCGGGTGGATCTGGACCCCATCGACCTGGCCGTCGTCCGCGCCCTCCAGGACGACGGGCGCCTCGCCTACGAGACGCTCGCCCAGCGCGTCGGCCTGTCCCGGCCCGCGACACGCGCGCGGGTCCAGCGGCTGCTGGAGTCGGGCGCGGTCCGGGTCGTCGCCGTCGTCCACCCCTCGGTCCGCGGACTGACCGCGTCCGCCCACCTCTCGATCGACGTGGACGGGGCCGCGGAGCCGGTGGCCCGCGCGATCGCCGCCCTGCCGGAGGCACCCTTCGTCAGCCTGACGGCCGGACCGCGCGCCATCATGACCGAGCTGCGCACCGAGGGCCTCGACGCCCTGGAGCGGACCATCGAGCACGTGCGGTCGACGCCCGGCGTCGCGGTGGTCGACGCACTGATCGGCACCCGCCACCTCAAGGACCCGTACCTGCTGGCGGACGAGCCGACGGTCCCCGCCCCCGACGACACCGACCTGCGGATCCTCGACGCCCTCGAACAGGACGGCCGCCTCCCCTTCGCCGAACTCGCCGAGCGCGTCGGCCTCTCCCCTGGCGCCACCCGCGCCCGTACGCTGCGCCTCCTGGACGGAGGCGTGGTGAAGGTCCTCGCGCTCGTCCGCCCCGAACTGCTGGGCCTCGGCTATCTGTGCGGGTTCGCCGTCCGGATCGAGGGGGCGCGGGAGCCCGTGGCGCGAGCCCTTGCCGGGTGGGAGCGCGTGACGTTCCTGTCGGCCTGCCTCGGGCGGGCCGAGCTGGTCGGCACGGTCACGGCGGAGTCCCTGGGAGCCGTGCGGGCGACCCTCGACGCGATCCGCGCAGAGCCGGGGGTGCGCGCGGTGGAGAGCTGGATCCATCTGGAGCTGGTCAAGGAGCGCTACGACCTGGGCGCGCCGACCTCGTAGCGCCAGGGGGACGCCACCCGACAACCCCCGCGACATCCCGCTCGCGACCCCCGCCGCCTCCCGGCGTGGCGCCACCACCAGGTGGTAATAATTCCGTTATGAGCGCAAAGTCCGTTGTTGTCGGTGTGGACGGGTCCGAGCACAGTCACCGCGCCCTGGAGTGGGCACTGAGCGCCGCACGCGAGCTCGACGCCCCGCTCGTGGTGGCACATGTGCGCTCCGACGCGCTTCAGCTCGGGGCCGCGCGCATCGCCTCGCTCGGCGAGACCGCCGAGATCCCCGACAGCGTCATGGACGGCGTCCGTCAATGGATCGAGGAGCAAGGAACCAGCGTCCCCGTACGGTACGAGTCGCTCGACGGCTCCGTGCCGGACGCCCTGCTGACCGAGGCCCGGACCGCGCGCCTCCTGGTGACCGGGTCCCGCGGGCGCGGTGGTTTCGCGACGCTGCTGCTGGGCTCCTCCAGCCGGGCCCTTGCCTCGCACTCCCCCTGCCCGATCGTCGTCGTGCCGCACGAGGCGCGGGACGCGTCGCTGGAGAGCGGCGCGGAGGCGGGCAGGATCCTGCTCGGGCTCCACCCGGAGGAGACCGCCGACGAGGTCCTCGACTTCGCCTTCCACGCGGCCCGGCAGCGGGGCGTGGCTCTGGAGGCGGTGACTGCCTATCGGCTCCCGCCCTCGCCGGTGATGCTGGTCGGCCCGCCGGCTCCCGCACTTCAAATGCCGCCGCCCATCCCCGTGGACGAGACTCCCGAGCTCGTCGCGGAGACCTCGCGGAACCAGGAGGAGCGGCTACGACCCTTCACCGAGCAGTACCCGGACGTCGAGGTCGTCCCCGTCGTCGTCCCGTCGGACGCGGCGGGCCGGCTCGTCGAGGGGTCGCGGAACGCGGGGCTCGTGGTCGTGGGCCGCCACCACAGGCACCGGGTCCAGACACTGCTCATGGGCTCGGTCGCCCACGCCGTCCTGCACCACGCCCACTGCCCGGTCGCGGTCGTCCCGCCCGCCCCTCCCGTTTCGTCCTGAGCGACGAGGCATCGAGCCCTGAACCAGGGACCCCTGACGGCCCGGAGGTTCGACCCCGATTCCAGAAAGCGCTTTCTGAAAGTACCGCGCAAACCATTGACGACACACAGCGGTAGCCCTAACTTCATGCGCACCGCACTTCGTACGTCATATATGAGACGCGATACACGAGATCTGAGAGCGCCCATGGCCTTCGCCCCCAGCCCGATACCCTCCCGCACCCAGTACGTCCTGGAGGCGATCAAGCACGACATCCTGACCGGAGGGCTGAGACCGGGCCAGGCTTTGGTGGAGACCGAACTCGCCGCTCGGTTCGGGGTGTCGAAGACGCCGGTGCGCGAAGCGCTGAAGACCCTCGCGGGCAGCGGGCTCGTGGTGATGAGTCAGTACAAGGGCGCGACCGTCCGTATGGTCGACGCCGACATGGCGCGTGCCGTATACGACGTGCGGCTGCTTCTGGAGCCGGAGGCGGTACGGCGTACCGTCACCTCCGCGGTCCCGCTCGACACGGCACGGGAGGCCCTGCACCGAGCTTCCGTGGCCCACGATCCGGCCGAACGGTCACTGGCCAACCGGGACTTCCACCGGGCGCTCTACGTCCCGTGCGGCAATCCGCTGCTCGGCCGGATGCTCGACGAGGTCCGCGACCAGGCCGCTCTGGTCTCCACCGTGGCGTGGGCCGCCGTTCCCTCCTGGGAGCGGGAGGCCGCCGAGCACGAGGAGATCCTGCGCCTGGCCGTCGCCGGAGACGTCGACGGCGCCGGTCGGGCCGTTCATGACCACATCGCCTCGTTCGTCGAGCGCGCCTTCCCGCAGGAGAGTGAGTGACCATGGCCTTCGAGTCCATGAAGGCCGCGCTGGCCGATGTCGTGGCCATCCCCGTGACCCCCTTCGCCGAGGACGGTTCCCTCGACACGGCCGCGCACCGCACGCTGCTGCGCCGGCTGCTCGACGGCGGTGTACGGACGCTCACGCCGAACGGCAACACCGGCGAGTTCTATGCCCTCACCCCCGAAGAGCGGCTTCTGGTCACGAAGTTGACCGTCAAGGAGGCGGGCGACCGCGCCACGGTGCTGGTGGGCGTCGGACACGACATCCCCACCGCGATCGAGGCCGCCCGGCACGCCCGTGACGCGGGTGCCGCGATGCTGATGGTCCATCAGCCCGTGCATCCGTACGTCTCCGAGAGCGGCTGGGTCGACTACCACCGGGCCATCGCCGAGGCCGTACCCGAGCTCGGCATCGTCCCCTACATCCGCAACGCCCAGCTGAGCGGGGAGCGTCTGGCCGAGCTCGGCGCCTCCTGCCCGAACGTCATCGGGGTGAAGTACGCCGTCCCCGACGCCTCCCGCTTCGCCGCCTTCTCCCGGGACGCGGGCCTCGACCGCTTCGTCTGGGTCGCGGGTCTCGCCGAGCCGTACGCACCGTCCTACTTCGCGAGCGGCGCGACCGGTTTCACCTCGGGCCTGGTCAATGTCGCCCCCTCTGTGTCCCTGGAGATGCTCACGGCGCTGCGGGCGGGCGACTACCCGGCCGCGATGAAGGTGTGGGAGCAGATCCGCCGCTTCGAGGAGCTGCGGGCCGCCCACTCCAGCGCCGACAACGTCACGGTCGTCAAGGAGGCGCTCGCCGTCCTCGGGCTGTGCCGACGTGATGTCCGTCCGCCCGCCCGTGAGTTGCCCGAGTCCGAGCGGGCCGAGGTCGCCTCCATAGCATCCGGGTGGCCGGCATGAGCCGTTCGCCCGAGGAGCTGCGCAGCCATCAGTGGTACGGCACGGACGGTCTGCGCTCGTTCAGCCACCGCGCCCGCACCCGTCAGCTCGGCTATCTCCCCGAGGAGCACCTCGGCAAGCCGGTCATCGCGATTCTCAACACCTGGTCGGACATCAACCCCTGCCACGTCCATCTGCGCGACCGCGCGCAGGCCGTGAAGCGGGGGGTGTGGCAGGCCGGCGGCTTCCCGCTCGAGTTCCCGGTCTCCACGCTCTCGGAGACCTTCCAGAAACCGACGCCGATGCTCTACCGCAACCTTCTCGCCCTGGAGACCGAGGAGTTGCTGCGCTCCTACCCGGTGGACGGTGCCGTACTGATGGGCGGGTGCGACAAGTCGACGCCGGCGCTGCTCATGGGGGCGGCCAGTGTGGACCTGCCCACCGTCTTCCTGCCGGCCGGGCCGATGCTGCCGGGCCACTGGCGGGGTGAGACCCTCGGCTCCGGCACGGACATGTGGAAGTACTGGGACGACAAGCGGGCGGGGCTGATCGGCGACTGCGAGATGGCTGAGCTGGAGAGCGGTCTGGCCCGCTCCCCCGGTCACTGCATGACGATGGGGACCGCGTCCACGCTGACGGCCGCAGCCGAGACGCTCGGTGTGACGGTGCCGGGGGCGTCCTCGATCCCGGCGGTCGACTCGGGCCACGACCGGATGGCGGCCGCCTCCGGGATGCGGATCGTGGAACTCGTACGGCAGGACCTGCGGTTGTCGCGGATCCTGACCCGCGAGGCGTACGAGGACGCGGTCGCGGCCGTCCTGGCGCTCGGTGGTTCGACGAACGCGGTCATCCATCTGATCGCGATGGCCGGGCGTTCGGGGGTGAAGCTCACCCTGGACGACTTCGACCGGATCGCCAGGACCGTGCCGGTGCTCGCCAACCTCCGGCCCGGCGGGCAGTACTTGATGGAGGACTTCCACTTCGCCGGCGGGATGCCCGCCTTCCTCTCCCGTCTGACGGATCTGCTCCATCTCGACCGGCCGACGGTCTCGCACGCCACGCTGCGGGAGCAGCTCGCCGGCGCCCTCGTTCACAACGACGAGGTGATCCGGGTACGAGAACGGCCGCTCGCGACCGAGGGCGGGGTCGCGGTGCTGCGCGGCAACCTGTGCCCGGACGGCGCGGTCATCAAGCACATCGCTGCCGAGCCTCACCTGCTCAAGCACACAGGTCCGGCGGTGGTCTTCGACGACTACCGCACGATGCAGCGGACCATCGACGACCCGGCGCTCGGCATCACCGCCGACCATGTGCTGGTGCTGCGCGGCGCGGGCCCGAAGGGCGGTCCGGGGATGCCGGAGTACGGGATGCTGCCGATCCCACGCCATCTCCTCGAGCAGGGCGTACGGGACATGGTGCGGATCTCCGACGCCCGGATGAGCGGCACGAGTTACGGCACATGCGTGCTGCATGTCGCACCCGAGTCGCATGTGGGCGGGCCGCTCGCGCTGGTGCGTACGGGGGACGTCATCACGCTCGACGTCGAGGCGAGGACGCTTCATCTGGAGGTCTCGGACGAGGAGCTGGAGCAGCGCAGGCGGGCGTGGACGCCTCCAGCCGCACGGTACGAGCGCGGCTACGGTGCGCTCTACATGGAGCAGATCTCCCAGGCCGACACGGGCTGCGACTTCGAGTTCCTGGCCAGGCCGGGGGCGACCCCGGACCCCTACGCCGGCTGACCCCGGCGGGGGACCCCGACCGCAACTCCCCGTCCTTGCAAGTTCGGTATGTCGAACACTGTCTGCGAAGCGCTTCACGCCAAGATCGGAGCCGCCGTCATGGCCTCAGCTGTGACCTCACCACCCAAGGCCGCCAAGGCACCTGGGCGACGCCGCACGGGAGCGACGCCGCGCCGGCTGCCGTATCTCCTGATCGCCCCCGCGGGGCTGCTGATGCTGGGCTTCATCGCCTACCCGGTGCTCAGCGTCTTCTACTACAGCCTCCAGCACTACAACCCGACCAAGCCCTGGCGGAACGGTTACGCGGGCTTCGACAACTTCACGCGCATCTTCACCGACGACCCGCACTTCTGGGGGACGCTGACCTTCTCGCTGAAGTGGGTCGCCGTCGAGGTGACCCTCCAGCTGCTGTTCGGGCTGGCACTCGCCCTGATCGTCAACCAGACCTTCGTGGGACGCGCGCTGGGCCGGGCCCTGGTCTTCTCCCCGTGGGCGGTCTCCGGGGTGCTGACCTCCGCGATCTGGGTGCTGCTCTACAACTCCCAGACGGGCATCACGCGTTACCTCGCGGACATGGGGATCGGCGAGTACGGCACGTCCTGGCTGTCGGACACCGCCACGGTCTTCCCCGCTGTGGTCGTCGCCGACCTGTGGCGCGGCGTCCCCTTCTTCGCGATCCTCATCCTCGCCGACCTCCAGTCCATACCGCGGGACCTGTACGAGGCGGCCGAGGTCGACGGAGCGGGCCGGCTGCGGCAGTTCCTCCACATCACGCTGCCGCACCTGAAGGACGCCATCATCCTGTCCACGCTGCTACGGGCGGTGTGGGAGTTCAACAACGTCGACCTGCTCTACACCCTGACGGGCGGCGGACCCGCCGGGGAGACGACCACCCTGCCGCTGTACATCGCCAATACCAGTGTCGACGCACACAACTTTGGATACGCCTCCGCCCTCACGACGGTGGCGTTCGTGATCCTTCTCTTCTGCTCGATGGTCTATCTGCGCCTGAGCAAGTTCGGAGGCGAGAGCAAGTGATAGTCCAGGACACCACCCCCGACACGGCCGCACACCCCCCGGCCCAGACACCACCGCCGCCGTCCACTCCCCCGTCCGCGAGCCGCAGGCGGCGGCGCGCCTGGGACGAGGTCCCCCGCTGGCAGATCTATCTCCCGCTCGGCATCTACCTGCTCTTCACCCTCATCCCCTTCTACTGGGTCCTGCTCTTCGCCGTCCGCCCTGCGGGCTCCACCTCGCTCGTGCCGTGGCCGATGACGACCGAGCACTTCGAGAAGGTGTGGAACGAGCGCAGCTTCGCGACCTTCTTCCAGAACAGCCTGCTCATCGGCCTGGCCACCCTGGTGACGACCACGGTCGTCGCGCTCGCCGGCGGCTACGCCCTGGCCCGCTTCGACTTCAAGCTCAAGAAGGGCTTCATGCTGGCCCTTCTGTGCTCCCAGTTCGTGCCGGGTGCGCTGCTGCTCGTACCGCTGTTCCAGATCTTCGCCAATCTGCGGATGATCAACTCGCTGGGCAGCGTCATCATCGCGGAGACCGTCTTCCAGCTGCCCTTGTCGATGATCCTGATCAGCGGCTTCATCAAGAACGTGCCGTACTCGCTCGAGGAGGCGGCCTGGGTCGACGGCTGCAGCCGGTTCACGGCCTTCCGTATCGTCGTGCTTCCGCTGCTGCGGCCGGGTCTGGTGGCCGTCGGCTCGTTCGCCTTCGTCCACTCCTGGAACCACTTCCTCTTCGCGCTGATGTTCCTCAGCAGCCAGGACAAGCAGACCATCCCGGTCGGCCTCAACACGCTGATGGGCGCCGACAGCGTCGACCTCGGAGCGCTCGCCGCCGGCGGTGTGATCGCGGCCGTGCCGGTCGTCATCGTCTTCGCCTTCATCCAGAAGTGGCTGGTCACCGGCTTCAGCGCGGGGGCGGTGAAGGGATGAGCGAGGTACGCACCCCACTGCCCGTGGTCCTCGCGGGGGCCCGCGGTCACGGCCGCTCGCACCTGGTCAACATCAACCGGCTCGAACGGCTCGGCCTGGTGCGCCTCGCGGGCGTCTGCGAGCTGCGCCCCCTGGACGCCGAGGAGCTGGACGGCTTCGGTACGCCGGAGCAATCGTCGGACTTCGACGCGCTGCTCGCCTCCACCGGGGCACGGATCGCCGTCATCTGCACGCCGATCCAGACGCACACCGATCTGGCGCTGACCGCCGCCCGGCACGGGGCACATGTGCTCCTGGAGAAGCCGCCGGCCCCTTCGTACGCGGAGTTCCGCCGGATGGCGGACGGGGTCGCGAAGGCCGGTGTGGCCTGCCAGATCGGCTTCCAGTCGCTCGGCTCGCACGCCGTGCCCGCGATCCGCCGGCTCATCGAGGAGGGCGCCGTCGGTGAGCTCCTCGGCGTCGGCGGAGCCGGGGCGTGGGTGCGGGACGAGGCGTACTTCCGGCGCGCTCCCTGGGCGGGGCACCGGCGCCTCGACGGCGTGGACGTGGTCGACGGGGCGCTCACCAACCCGCTCGCCCATGCCGTCGCCACCGCGCTCGCACTCGCGGGCAGCACCCGGGCGGACGACGTCGACCACATCGAGACGGAGCTGCTGCGCGCGAACGCCATCGAGTCCGACGACACCTCCAGCGTCCGGATCGTCACCGCGCAGGGCACGCAGGTCACGGTCGCGGCGACGCTCTGCGCCGAGACCAACTCCGAGCCGTATGTGATCGTCCACGGCTCCCGGGGCCGGATCACGCTCTGGTACAAGGACGACCGGGTCCTGCTCCAGCGCGGCGGTCACGGCCCCGTGGAGACGGTGTACGGCCGCACCGACCTGCTGGAGAACCTGGTCGCCCATCTGACCGACGGCGAGGCGCTGTGTGCGCCGCCCGAGGAGACCGGGGCGTTCATGCGGGTCGTCGAGGCGATCCGTACCGCGCCCGACCCCGTGGAGCTGCCGGGCGAGTGCTGGCGCACCGAGCCGGGCGAGAACGCGTCCCGCCGGGTGGTCTCCGGTGTCGACGGGCTCGTCGCCGCGAGCGCCGACACCCTCAGCCTCTACTCCGAGCTCGCAGCCCCTTGGTCCCTGACCCCGAAGGCGGATGCCCGATGAACCAACCCATGGTGCTGCGCTGCGCCGGCCGTGCGGTCGCCCGCTACGTCCTGCGCCCCGACCTGGCGGCCGACCACTCCCCCCGCCCCTATCTGCATCCCGTCTCCACCCTGGCGGGTGTCACGGTCACCGAGCAGCTGCCGGCCGACCATCCGCACCACCTGGGTGCGGGGCTCGCCGTCCCGGACGTCGCCGGGTTCAACTTCTGGGGTGGGCGCACGTTCGTCCGCGACCGGGGGTCGGTCGCGCTCGACAACCACGGCGTCCAGCGGCACGAGGGTTTCAAGCTCCGCGACCCGGACGGCTTCGTCGAGGAGCTGGCCTGGGTGGCCGGCGAGCGCACGCTGCTGCGGGAGCACCGGACCGTCTCGGCCACGGCGCTCACCGACTCCGCGTGGGCGCTCGACTTCACCTTCTCCCTCGCCAATGTGTCGGGCGGGGAGGTGTCCATCGGCAGCCCCGCCACCAACGGGCGGCCCGGCGCCGCCTACGGCGGGTTCTTCTGGCGAGCGCCCCTGGAGGGCGCCTCCCCCGAGGTGTTCGGCGCGGACGCGGAGGGCGAGCGGTCCGTCCACGGACGGGCGGCCGACTGGGTCGCGCTCGCGGGCCAGGGCTGGACGCTGATCTTCGCCGGGGCCACGGAGGAGACCCGGCGCGACCCGTGGTTCGTGCGCGCCGCCGAATATCCGGGTGTGGGCTCCTCCCTCGCCTTCGCCGACCGGCTGACGGTCGCGGACGGTGCGGCGGTGGTACGGCGGGTGGTGACCGTCGTCGCCGACGGGCGGCTCGACCGGGACGCGGCCGCGGCCCTCGTCCGCAAGGCGGTGACGGCGTGACCACGCCCGCCCTGCCGACCGGGGACCTCGGCGACGGGACGTACCGCAATCCGATCCTGGCCGCCGACTGGTCCGACCCGGACGTGCTGCGGGTCGGCGAGGACTACTACCTCACCGCCTCCAGCTTCGGCCGGGCCCCCGGCCTTCCGCTCCTGCACTCCCGCGACCTGGTCAACTGGACGCTCGTCGGACACGCCCTCGACCGGCTGCTGCCGGAGGCCGCGTACGCCTCGCCCCGGCACGACGGCGGTGTGTGGGCGCCCTCGCTGCGCCACCACGACGGCCGGTTCTGGATCTTCTGGGGCGACCCGGACCACGGCATCTGGCAGACCAACTCCCCTTCCGTACGCGGCGAGTGGAGCATCCCGCAGCTCGTCAAGGCGGGTCGCGGCCTGATCGATCCGTGCCCCCTGTGGGACGAGGAGACCGGCGAGGCCTATCTCGTGCACGGCTGGGCGAAGTCACGTTCGGGCATCAACAACCGGCTGACCGGCCACCGGATGAGTCCCGACGGCAGCAGGCTCCTCGACGAGGGCAAGACGATCGTCGACGCCGACACGATCCCCGGGTGGTTCACCCTCGAAGGGCCCAAGCTGTACCGCCACGACGGCTGGTTCTGGATCCTCGCCCCGGCCGGCGGCGTGGCGACCGGTTGGCAGGGGGCGCTGCGGTCGCGTGACTTCTTCGGCCCGTACGAGGACCGGGTCGTCCTGGAGCAGGGCGACACCGATGTCAACGGCCCGCATCAGGGCGGCTGGGTGCGCACCCCGGGTGGCGAGGACTGGTTCGTGCACTTCCAGCAGTGCGGGGCGTACGGCCGGCTCGTCCACCTCCAGCCGATGCGCTGGGACGAGGACGGCTGGCCGGTTCTCGGGGACGCGGGAGCTCCCGTCCGCGTCCACACCAAGCCGGCGCTGCCGCCTCAGCCGGTCTCCACGCCCGCGGTCGACGACGACTTCCCCGGCGGGCGCTTCGGGCGGCAGTGGCAGTGGACCGCCAACCCCCGGGACGGCTGGGCCACCCAGCACGGCGGCGACGGTCTGCGCCTGAACTGCGGTCGTACGGAGGGCATCGACGACCTCCGGACGGTGCCGCACATCCTGACGCAGCGGCTGCCCGCCCGCCCCGGCAGCGTCGAGGTCGAGCTGCGGCTCGACAGCGAGGAGCCGGGCGCCCGGGCCGGTCTGGTGGTGCTCGGCGACGCCTACAGCTGGATCGGGCTGCGCCGCGAGGCGGACGGCACGGTCCGTTTCGTGCACCGCTTCGCCCCTCTGAACGCCGACCGTGAGCGGGACGCGGCGCCCTCCCGGCCGGTCCCAGGTGGCGGTGTGAGGCTGCGGATCGACCTGCTGTCGGGGGCCCGCTGCCGGTTCTCGTACTCCATCGACGGCGCCGAGGGCTTAGTACCGAGCGGGCAGGTCTTCGCCGCCACGCCCTGGCGCTGGGTCGGCGCCCTGCTCGGTCTGTTCGCCGCCGCCCCTTCGGGCGCGGGCGCCCCTGCGGGCACGGCCGCGTTCACCTCGTTCCGTATCACCCCCTCCTGAACCCGCAACGCACGACATCCGAGAGAAGAGAGCCGACGATGACCATCTTCCGCGGCGGGCGGCGCAGAGCCGCCAGTGCCCTGGCCCTGTCGACCGTCCTCGCCCTGACCGCCACCGCCTGCGGTGACGACGGCAGCGGCGCGGCCGGCGACAAGGGCACCGAGGGATCGGGCAAGGGAAAGATCACCTTCTGGGACAACAACGGCGGTGTCCGCACCGATGTCTGGAAGGAGATCATCGCGGACTTCGAGAAGGCGAACCCCGACATCGACGTCGAGTACGTCGGGATCGCTTCCAAGGAGGTCCAGTCGAAGTACGACACCGCGATCCAGGGCGGCGGCCTGCCGGACGTCGGTGGTGTCGGTGCGGCGATGCTCGCCGGGATCGCCGCGCAGAACGCGCTGGAGCCGCTCGACGCGCGGATCGCGTCCAGCTCGCTCAACGGCAAGCTCAACGCGGGCATGGTCGACAGCGTCAAGTCCGCGGGCGGTCGGGACAAGCTCTTCACGGTCCCGACCTCGGCGAGCAACGGTGTCCTCTACTACCGCACCGACCTGTTCAAGGCCGCCGGCCTCGAGGAGCCCGACACCTGGTCGAAGTTCTACGCGGCGGCCGACACGCTGACCGCCAAGGACAAGAACAAGTTCGGCTACACGATCCGCGGCGGCGCCGGCTCCATCGCCCAGGCGCTGGACGCCATGTACGGCCAGAGCGGGATCACCAGCTTCTGGAACGGCGACAAGACCACCGTCAACGATCCGAAGAACGTGGCGGCCCTGGAGAAGTACGTGGGGCTGTTCAAGAAGAACACCCCGGCGGCGGACGTCAACAACGACTTCACCAAGATGGTCGCCCAGTGGGACAGCGGCGAGATCGGGATGCTCAACCACAACCTGGGCTCCTACCAGGACCATGTGAAGGCGCTGGGCACCGAGAAGTTCCGCGGCATCCCGAACCCGACGACCGACGACGGCGCCCGGGTCATGGTGTCCAACCCGGTCGACGGGCTGGGTCTGTTCTCGTCGAGCAAGAACAAGGCGGCGGCCTGGAAGTTCATCGAGTTCGCCGCCTCGCACGCCTCCAACAGCAAGTGGAACGAGTCGGCCGGCGCGATCCCCGCCCACACCGAGGCCGCCAAGGACGCCTGGATCCAGAAGGCCGAGCCGACGAAGCTGGCCGCCGAGGTCCTGTTCAGCGGCAAGGCGACGATCATCCAGCTGCCGTACTACCTGCCCGACTGGAACACCATCTCCAAGGCCGACAACGAGCCCGGCTTCCAGAAGGTCCTGCTCGGAAAGTCCTCCGCCAAGGAGTTCCTGGACGGTCTGGCCGAGCAGCTCAACACGGCGCAGGCCGAGTGGAAGTCACAGAACAAGTGACCCTCGCCCGTCGGCGGATCCTCACGGCCGGGGCGGGTCTCGCGCTCGCCCCGGTCCTGGCACCCGCCGCCCACGCCGCCCCCTCCCGAGGAAAGCCCCGTATGCGCACCCTGTTCATCGCCGGCGACTCCACCGCCGCCCAGAAGTACGCCGACGCAGCACCCGAGACCGGCTGGGGCATGGCGCTCCCCTTCTTCCTGCACAAGGACGTGACGGTCGCCAACCACGCCATCAACGGCCGCAGCACGAAGAGCTTCCTCGACGAGGGCCGGCTCGACGCGATCCTCGAGGTGATCCGGCCCGGCGACCTCCTCCTGATCCAGTTCGCCCACAACGACCAGAAGGACACCGACCCCACCCGCTACACCGAGCCCTGGAGTACCTACCAGGACAACCTGCGCCGGTACGTCTCGGAGGCGCGGGAGCGCGGTGCACTGCCCGTGCTCGCCACCTCCGTGGAACGGCGCAAGTTCGATGCCGACGGTAGGGCGCTGCGGACGCTCGGGGACTACCCGGCCGCGATGCGGGAGGTCGCCCGGGACGACGGTGTCGACCTCCTCGACATCCAGGAGCTGTCCCTGGCTCTGTGGCAGAAGCTCGGCCCGGAGACGACCAAGACGTACTTCAACTGGACGCCCGCCGAGCAGGACAACACCCATTTCAACCCGCCGGGGGCCATCGCCGTGGCGCGACTGATCGCGGCCGAGCTGCTGGACACCCGGGTACTCGCACCGCGCGACACGCGCCGTATCGACGAAGAGATCCCCACCGAGTGGATCACCTGGCCCGATTCCGAGGAGAACTGAACGTGAGACGAGACAAGAGCCTCTGGCTGGTGGGCGCGACCGCGCTCGTCCTGGGTGTCACAGGCCCGACGGGCGTCGCGCAGGCGGCGGGCGATCCCGCACGTCAAACCTTGCCGGCCGGCGACGGCTGGGCGTCGGAGGGGGCGGGGACGAACGGGGGCTCGGCGGCCGAGGCCTCGCGGGTCTTCACGGTCACGACCTGGGAGCAGCTCCGGGCCGCGCTCGCCGTTCCGGGGACCGCGCCGAGGATCGTGAAGATCGTCGGGACGCTGAACGCGACGGCGGCGGGATGCTCGGCCTTCGAGGCACCGGGCTACGACTTCGACCGCTATCTCGCGGACTACGACCCGACGGTCTGGGGGTACGAGAATCCGGTGAGCGGCCCGCAGGAGGACCTGCGGGCGGCCTCCGCGACCAGCCAGGGCAAGGCGATCAAGGCGTACGTCCCCGCCAACACCACCGTCGTCGGGGTCGGCAAGAAGGCCGGGATCGTCGGCGGCAGCCTGCAGATCCAGGGCGTCGACAATGTCGTGGTCCGGAACCTGACCATGGAGAGCCCGCTCGACTGCTTCCCGCAGTGGGACCCCACCGACGGTGCGACCGGCGCATGGAACTCCGAGTACGACAGCATGGTCGTCTACGGTTCCACGCACGTGTGGATCGACCACAACACGTTCACCGACGGCGCGCACCCGGACAGTTCGCTGCCGAGGTACTACGGCGAGGTCTACCAGCAGCACGACGGCGAGCTGGACATCGTGCGTGGCGCGGATCTGGTGACCGCGTCCTGGAACGTCTTCGCCGACCACGACAAGACTCTGATGATCGGCAACAGCGACAGCGCGGGCGCCACCGACCGCGACAAGCTGCGGGTGACGCTGCACCACAACCTCTTCAAGAACGTGATCGAGCGGGCGCCGCGGGTCCGCTTCGGCAAGGTCGACGCGTACAACAACCACTTCGTGGTGCCGGCCTCCGGTTACGCGTACAGCCTCGGCATCGGTCAGGAGTCCCAACTCGTCGCCGAGAAGAACGCGTTCACGGTGCCTGCGGGCGTCGGCGTGGGGACGATCCTGAAGAAGTGGAAGGACGCCCCGGTCACGACGGTGGGCAACCTCGTCAACGGCCGGCCCGTCGATCTGCTCGCGGTCCACAACGCGGAGTTCCCGGCCGAGATCCTGCGCGACGGAGCCGGCTGGACTCCGGTGCTGCGCGGCCGGGTCGACGCCCCGCAGGCCCTGCCGGGCCTGGTCGACCACCGCGCCGGCGCGGGCCGGATCTGCTGACCGGAGGCGGGGCGACGCCACCGTGGCCACCCGTCCGGCCCCGTCGCCCCGCCTCCCCCCTCCGTACCCCTCTTCTTTCGCACCCCTCGATGAAGGAGCTCTTGGTCATGCCTCCGCCCAGTCGCCGTGCGCTGCTGACCGCGGGCGCCGCGGCGGCACTCTCCCTCGCCGTCGCCGCCGCCCCTACGGCCGCCGCCGCCCCTTCCGCGCGGCCGTTCGGCCGCTTCGGCTCGCCGTCGCGCCGGCTCACCGAGCGCACCCTGTACATCCACCCCGGCGGGCTCGGCGACCACACGAGCGTCCAGTCCGCGGTGTCGGCGGCGAGCGGCTCCGGCCGGACGCTCGTCATCGCCCCCGGCACCTACCGCGAGACGGTCGCGGTCGGCGCGGCCGCGACCGGCATGACGTGGATCGGGGCGAGCGAGGACCCCCGCGACGTGGTCGTCGTGTACGACAACGCGGCCGGCACGGTCCGCCCCGACGGCACGACGTACGGCACGTCCGGTTCGGCCACGACCACCGTCCAGGCGGAAGGCTTCGCCGCCCGATGGATCACCTTCGCCAACGACTTCCTGCGCACCGACCTCCCCGGGAACCCCGGCACCCAAGCGGTGGCGGTCAAGGTGCAGGGCGACCGGTCGTCCTTCCTCCACTGCCGGTTCCTCGGCCACCAGGACACGCTGTACGCCGACTCGATGTCCCTGGCCGCCGTCGCCCGCCAGTACTTCGCCCACTGCTATGTCGAGGGTGACGTCGACTTCGTCTTCGGCCGCGCCCGTGCGGTGTTCGAGCACTGCCAATTCCGTACACTGCTGCGCGGCGATCTGGCCTCCGCACCGCACGGTTTCGTCTTCGCCCCGTCCACCGCCGGTGCCAACCCGTACGGCTTCCTGGCTGCCCGCTGCCGGGTGACGAGCGAGGCACCTGACGGCTACTACAAGCTGGCCCGCCCGTGGGTGCCGAGCTCGGACACCACCGCCTGGCCCGCGCTCGTGGTCCGCGACAGCATCCTCGGGCCGGGCATCGACGCCGTCGCTCCGTACGCGAACATGCGCGACGCCTACCCGTGGCAGGCCCAGCGATTCGCCGAGTACCGCAACACGGGCCCCGGCGCGGCGATCACCGTCCCGGAGAACCGGCCCCAACTCACGTCACAGCAGGCCGAGTCGGCGACCCGGTCCGCGTATCTGGGCGACTGGACGCCCGCGCGGAACTACCCCTGACACACCGCTCCCCCACCGACGAGAGGACCCGCACGTCATGTCTCGTACCTCACGCACCAGGGACGCCGCGGTCGCCCTGTCCGTCCTGGCCGCCGGCGCCGGCCTCGGAACGGCCCTGACCACGCCCGCACATGCGGCGACCGTCACCGTCGCCACTTCGGCCGAGCTCACCGCGGCGATCAAGAACGCCACGCCGGGCACGGTCATCCAGATCCGCGGCGGCACGTACTACCCGACCGCCACGCTGCAGTCGACGGCCAACGGCACGTCGAGCAGTCGCATCCGGCTGCAGCCGTACGGCTCCGAGACCGTGAAGATCGACGGCTCGAGCCTGCCCTCCGGCTCCTGGATCTTCAAACTGACCGCTGACTACTGGACCGTCTCGAACCTCACCTTCCAGAACTCCCCGGACAGCGCGGTCGTCTGCACCTCCTGCGCCGGGACCGAGTGGAACAGTATCCGGACGATCAAGGGCGGCGACTCCGGCTTCACCCTCACCGGCGACGCCACGAACGACAACACCGTCCGCAACCTCGATTCGTACGGTCACTACGACGCGGCGAACCACGGCGAGAACGCCGACGGTCTGGCGATCAAGTTCGGCTCGGGCAGCGGCAATCTGATCACCGGGGCTCGGCTGTACAACAACTCCGACGACGGCGTCGACCTGTGGTCCTGGTCGACCCCTGTGACGATCGAGCACACCTGGGCGTACGGCAACGGAAAGAACCGCTGGTCGGACTCGGCTTTCGCGGGCGACGGCAACGGCTACAAGCTCGGCGGCGACGGCGAGGTCGTCGCCCATGTCGTCAACAACTCCGCCGCCTGGGACAACGCGGGCAACGGATTCACCGAGAACAGCAACAAGGGCGCGATCGTCATCAACCGTACGACCGCGTACGCCAACGGCAAGTGGGGCTACTACTTCGCGACGGGCGCGGCCCGGCTGGGCAAGAACCTCGCCGTCGGCAACGGCTCGGGCCTGGCGAACAAGGGCTCGTCGGTCGTCTCGGCGGGCAACAACTGGGACTCGGGCATCGCCACACCGCCGTTCGCCGGCACGGACGCGACCAGCGCATACGGTGCCCGCGAGGCGGACGGTTCGCTGCCGGCGACGACGTTCCTGACGACCGGGTCGACGACGATCGGTTCGACGATGAACTGACCGTCGGTGAACGTACCGACCGTCGCACTCGGCACAGTGACGTGGGGAGGGGCCCTCCGGCGGGTGCCCCTCCCCACCTGTCGTGCCTCAGACCAACAGGTCGACGCAGTCGAAGGCCGTCCCCGGGCTCAGGAATCCCGTCCCGGTCGAGCCGCTGACGACGTTCAGCCGGAGCACGTTGTACTGCGTCGGGTCGGTCTTCCAGGCGGTGGCCGGGACGCTGTACGTGAAGGTGTGGTTGTTGCCCCGGTAGGAGCCGGTCGTGAGCGAGCGCGTCGACGGCTGCGTCGGGGGTGAGGGGATCGCGGAGACCCAGTCGTTGACGGTGACCCGCGTGCGACCGTTGATGTACGCGGTCGTGACCCCGATCCGTAGCATGTGCGCGGCGGCCGCCTGGGCCGCCGTCAGCCGGAAGTACACCAGAACACCGTCGTTGACGTCCTTCCACAGGTAGCAGGGGAACGCGCCCGCCACGTCACCACCGTCGATCACCACGTTCCCCGTCCAGGGCGCGGCGCGGACGTCCGAGGGATGCGCGGTGTTCATCAGGGCGGCGTTCTTGAACTCGCCGGGTGTGCCGTCCCAGTCGCCGATCCGCCAGATCGCCGGGGCGGTGCTCGGATCGCCGGTGATCGTGAGGGTGTTCAGCGCCGTGGCGCCACCCGCGGTGACCGTCACCGAGCCGGTGTGGACGGCGAGTTCGCCCTTGTAGACGGTGAGGGTGTACGTCCCCGGCAGCATCCCGCGGCAGGAGAATGCCCCGGTCCCGGCGGCGGCCCGCGTCCAGTACTGCGCGTCGGCGTTGGCGAAGCCCACGGTGTACGGGTGGTTCGCGGCCATGCCCCTCAGGCCGACGCCGGCCACCCGGCCCCGTCCGGTGACACCGACCCAGCCGGCGATGCCGAGGCCGTCCACCCACGAGGTGTCGTGGCTGCCGGCGAAGAGCGCGGGAGCGGGTGTCCCGCCGTCGGTGAAGGCGAGGACGTAGGGGCCATGGAGGCCGTAGCGCATCGCCTCGGTCTGCGCCTGGTTGTAGTGGAGGATCTCGTAGAGGCCGACGCCTCCCTCCCTCGTTGGAGTGGCGGAGCAGCGAGCGGTAGAAGGGCCCGCCGGAGGCCTTCTCGTGATTGGAGCGGACCATCCAGAGTCCGGCCGCGCCGGTGGTGTATCCGACATAGTCGTAGTCCATGACCCGCACGCCGGAGTAGTGCTTGGAGCGGGTGTGCCCGTCGGAGCGCCGCCAGACGTCGCCGGCCTCGATGACGGTGTCCGCCGCCTCCACCCAGGCGTCGGCCCCTTCGTTGGGGAAGATGCCGGGCTTCAGTCGGGCGATGTAGCGGGTGGCGGTGAACGACGTGTCGGCCTTGTCGGTCCACAGATAGACGTTGGCGAATCCGGCGCGGGCCGCGTAG